>NZ_JAQIIX010000001.1:600000-900000 GCF_036946495.1 Mycolicibacterium neoaurum | reverse complement strand
CGGTTTCGTCGTCGACGAGCTGGCGGTGACGTGCGCAGGCAAGGCGCGTGACGAGCTGATCTGGCCGGCACGCGACGGCGGATACCTCGGCCCGCCGTCATCGGTGCGTTCCTGGCTTGCTGGTGCTGTCGGCCGCTGCCAGGCCGCCGACCCCGAGTTCCCGAGGGTCACAGCGCACGCACTGCGACACACCGCGGCGTCGTTGGCGATCTCGTCGGGCGCCAACGTGAAGGTGGTTCAGCGGATGCTGGGGCACGCGTCAGCGGCGATGACGCTGGACGTTTACGCCGATTTGTTCGATGACGACCTCGCTGGCGTGGCCGACCGCCTTGATGCGAGTGTGGGCAAATTGTGGGCAAAAGCCGCGAATCCAGCGGGTTGACCCGCCGGTAAACAACCTGTACCAGCGGCGATGCCGATTACTGCTTGGTGCCCTCGGTGAGATTCGAACTCACACTGCACGGGTTTTGAATCCGTTTCCTCTGCCAGTTGGGATACGAGGGCGAGTGTTCCTGCGGTCTTCCACCTTAAGGGATGCGTGCGGGTGCCTTGACCGCAGGGACCGGCTGGGCCTTGTTCACCCCGCGGTCGCCCGATGTCGGCAATCGCGACACAATGTCAGCCATGATGGCATCCATGACCGAAGCCTCCGCCGCGCGCCGCGTGCTGATCGCCGAAGACGAAGCGTTGATCCGGATGGACCTCGCCGAGATGCTGCGTGACGAAGGTTATGAGGTGGTGGGCCAGGCCGGCGACGGTCAGGAGGCCGTCGACCTCGCCGAGAGCCTGACCCCGGACCTGGTGATCATGGATGTGAAGATGCCGCGTCGCGACGGTATCGACGCCGCCTCCGAGATCGCCGCCAAACGGATTGCGCCGATCGTCATCCTGACGGCCTTCTCCCAGCGCGAGCTTGTCGAACGGGCCCGCGACGCGGGCGCGATGGCCTATCTGGTCAAGCCGTTCTCCATCACCGACCTGATCCCGGCGATCGAACTGGCCGTCAGCCGGTTCAGTGAGATCTCGGCGCTGGAGAACGAGGTGGCCACGCTCTCGGAGCGACTGGAGACGCGCAAGCTCGTCGAACGCGCCAAGGGGCTGTTGCAGGCCAACCAGGGGATGACCGAGCCCGAGGCCTTCAAATGGATCCAGCGGGCCGCCATGGATCGGCGAACCACCATGAAACGCGTGGCCGAGGTGGTGCTGGAGACGCTGGGCGCCCCCGGCGAGGAATCCGCCGAACCCCAGAAGTGACGCCTCCGCGCGACACCATCGGTTAAGACTGCGTTTCCGACCCCGCTCTTTGGGCTTCTCGCCGAGCCGATCCGCGCCACACGTCGCCGAACAGCACGCGATACGGCGATGTAGTGGATAAGGTCGTCGGCGAAGCATCGCCAGATCCGGCTGTTCCGGCCGGTCCGAAGATGCCTGACGGAGAACAGGGAACCGGAGGTGAGACGTGCGCGGTCACGTGGCACGCAAGGCATTTGCGCTCGGCGGGGCGGGTCTGATGGCGCTGGCTATTGCCGGCTGCAGTCAGAGCACACCCGAAGAGGAGGCGGCTCAGACGAATCTCAAGATCGTCGAGAAGGTCCAGATCGATGAGAACGGCGGTGAAGTCGCGGCCGCAGCCGGCGCAACCCCAGCCGATCCCGCCGGGGACGGCAAGGCGACCTGCCCGCCGGTGTCGCTCGCGATGGCCGGTGCGCTCAACGGTCCGGACGCTGCGCTGGGCATCAATATCCGCAACGGTGTCCAGCTCGCCGTCGACAAGCACAACGCCGCCAACCCCGGTTGCCAGGTCCAGCTGAAGACCTTCGACACCGAGGGCGATCCGCAGAAGGCGTCGAACATCGCCCCGCGCATCATCGAGGACCAGTACACGATCGGTCTGATCGGGCCGGCCTTCTCCGGGGAGACCAAGGCCACCGGCGGCGTCTTCGACCAGGCGGGTCTGGCCGCGGTCACCGCATCGGCCACCAACGTCACGCTTTCGGAGAACGGCTGGAAGACCTTCTTCCGCGGCCTGGCCAACGACGGCGTCCAGGGCCCCTCGGTGGCCAACTACCTGAAGAACACGCTGGGCCACAAGAAGGTCTGCGTCGTCGACGACAGCACCGACTACGGCCTGGGCCTGGCCACCGCGGTGCGCGACACGCTGGGCCCGGTCGCCGATCCGGCCTGCAACATCTCGGTCAAGAAGGGCGATAAGGACTTCTCGGCCGCGGTGACCCAGATCAACGGTGCGGCACCGGATTCGGTGTTCTTCGGAGGGTACTACGCGGAGGCCGCGCCGCTGGTGCAGCAGCTGCGTGACAGCGGCTTCGGTGGCACCTTCGCCAGTGCCGACGGCAGCAAGGACAACGAGTTCGTCAAGCAGGCAGGCGAGTCGTCCAAGGGCGCGCTGCTGGCCTGCCCGTGCGGCCCGGCCACCGGCAGCTTCGCCCAGGAGTACACCGACAAGTTCGGGCAGGAGCCCGGTACGTACAGCACCGAGGGTTATGACCTGGGCACCATCATGCTCAAGGGCATCGACTCCGGTGCCATCACCAGGCCGGCCCTGCTGGACTATGTGCGCAACTACAAGGGCCAGGGTGTCGCCCGCGAATACCAGTGGACGCCGGTGGGTGAGCTCACCACCACGCTGATCTGGGTGTACGACGTCCAGTAATCGTCGACGCGAAGCGCGTCCGGGAGCGCATGCCCTCGGACGCGCTTCGTTCGTCTCGGACCATCCCGAGCCCACGACACACTGAGGAGCCCAGTCCCGGATGAATCAGGCCGCCAACATCAATTTCAACGTCGGTGCGCTGGTCGACAGCTTCTGGCAGTTGACGGTCGACGGCCTGTCGTGGGGCGCGATCTATGCGCTGGTCGCCGTCGGCTACACGCTCGTCTTCGGCGTTCTGCGACTGATCAACTTCGCGCATTCCGAGATCTTCATGCTGGGGATGTTCGGGGCCTACTTCGCCCTGGACGTCATCCTGGGTTTCACCCCCAGCGGTAATGCCTACAACAAGGGCATCGCGCTGACGATCCTGTACCTGGGCGTGGCCATGCTGTTCGCCATGCTGGTCTCCGGCGGCGCGGCGGTGGGGTTGGAGTTCATCGCCTACCGTCCACTGCGCAAGCGCAACGCCCGCGCACTGACCTTCCTCATCACCGCCATCGGCATGTCGTTCGTCCTGCAGCAGTTCGTGCTGTTCATCCTGCCCACGTTGATCCCCGGCTATGGCGGCCCCAATGCCCAACAGCCGATTGTGTTGGTGCAGCCGAGAACTCAGTTCGAGATCTTCGGGGTGGCGATCTCCAACACCACGATCGTCATCATCGGTGCGGCGCTGGTGTTGGCGCTGCTCACCGATCTGGCGCTGAATCGGACCAAGCTGGGACGCGGGGTGCGCGCCGTCGCGCAGGATCCCAATACCGCCACCCTGATGGGGGTTTCGCGGGAGCGGGTCATCATGACGACCTTCCTGATCGGTGGCCTGCTCGCCGGCGCCGCGGCCTTGCTGTACACGTTGAAGGTGCCCCAAGGCATCATCTACTCCGGCGGATTCCTGCTGGGCATCAAGGCCTTCTCGGCGGCGGTGCTCGGCGGTATCGGTAATCTGCGCGGCGCGCTGCTCGGCGGGCTGTTGCTCGGGGTGATGGAGAACTACGGGCAGGCCGTCTTCGGTACCCAGTGGCGCGATGTGGTGGCCTTCGTGCTGCTCGTGCTGGTGTTGTTGGTCAGACCGACCGGCATCCTGGGGGAGAGCCTCGGAAAGGCACGCGTATGAGCGTCTGGGCGAAGGTCATGGACTGGTGGGACGGTCTGAACCGCCCGCAGAAGTGGGTATTCGGCGCCGTGCTGTTCACGGGGTTGGCGCTCTCACCGCTGTTCACACCGGGTTTCATCGACACACCCGGCATCAGCTTCGGTGGCACGATGGCGCAGTTCGCGATGATCGCCATCATTGCCATCGGGCTCAACGTGGTGGTCGGCCAGGCGGGGCTGCTGGATCTCGGTTACGTCGGCTTCTACGCCGTGGGCGCGTACACGGTGGCGCTGCTGACCAGTCCGGAGAGCCCGTGGAACCAGATGAGCGCGTCGGGTTTCTTCAGCACGCCGTGGGCCTGGGTGTCCTGCCTGCCCATCGCCATGGCGATCACCGCGCTGAGCGGACTGATCCTGGGCACCCCGACGCTGCGCCTGCGCGGCGACTACCTGGCCATCGTCACCCTCGGTTTCGGCGAGATCATCCGGCTGCTCGCCGACAACCTCTCCGACATCACCAACGGCCCGCGCGGGCTCAACGAGGTGGCCTTCCCACACTTCCTGGAGACCGAACAGCACCCCGAGGGCGTGTTCTCGGTGTCGAACTCCGGCGGCGACACCAACTACGGGACCTGGTGGTTCTGGTTGGGCCTGGTGCTCGTCGTCATCATCTTGCTGCTCGTCGGGAACCTGGAGCGCAGCCGCGTCGGCCGCGCGTGGATCGCGGTCCGCGAAGACGAGGACGCCGCCGAGGTGATGGGCGTCAACGCATTCAAGTTCAAGCTCTGGGCGTTCACCATCGGTGCGGCCATCGGCGGACTGTCCGGCGCGCTCTACGCGGGCCAGGTTCAATACGTCGCCCCCCCGACGTTCAACATCATCAACTCGATGCTGTTCCTGTGTGCCGTCGTGCTCGGCGGGCAGGGCAACAAACTCGGTGTCATCCTCGGCGCGTTCATCATCGTCTACCTGCCGAACCGACTGCTCGGCGTGCACTTCCTCGGCATCGACATGGGAAACCTCAAGTATTTGTTCTTCGGACTGGCGCTGGTGGTGCTGATGATCTTCCGTCCGCAGGGACTTTTCCCGGCCCGTCAGCACCTGCTGACGTATGGGAAGGCGGCACGAAAACTGTTACGCGCCAACCCGACCGACACGGAGCCGGCCAAATGAGCGGGCCGGAGAACTTCGAGGACAACGTCGCCGAGATCGCCGGCGTGCACCGTGAGATCCAGGCAGATCGGGGTGACATCCTCCTGCAGACCGATGACCTCACGGTCAAGTTCGGTGGCCTGACCGCCCTGGACGCGGTGACGTTCAACATCAAGCGCGGTGAGATCCTGGGCCTCATCGGGCCCAACGGTGCGGGAAAGACCACCTGCTTCAACGCCATCACCGGGGTATACCGGCCCAGTTCGGGCTCGGTGACCTTCGACGGCTCACCGATCGGGCGTGTCAAACGCCACCAGATCACCCGCCTCGGCATCGCCCGCACGTTCCAGAACATCCGGCTGTTCGGTGAGATGACGGCGCTGGAGAACGTCATGGTGGGCACCGATGCGCGTCACCACACCTCGGTCCCCGGTGCTCTGTTCCGGTCCAATCGGCATCGCCGCGAAGAGAAGTCGGCCATCGAACGCTCGGCGGCGCTGCTGCATTTCGTCGGTATCGCCCATCGCGGTGAGGAGAAGGCGAAGAACCTGCCCTACGGCGATCAGCGTCGCCTGGAGATCGCCAGGGCGCTGGCCACCGAACCGAAGCTGCTGTGCCTCGACGAACCCGCGGCCGGATTCAACCCCAGCGAGAAGTCGGCCCTGATCGAGCTGATCCGCAAGATCCGCGATGACGGGTACACCGTGTTGTTGATAGAACACGATATGCGGCTGGTGATGGGGGTGACCGACCGCATCGTGGTGCTGGAGTTCGGTCGCAAGATCGCCGACGGCCTGCCCGCCGAAATCCGCGAGGACCCCGCGGTCATCGCCGCCTACCTGGGAGTGCCCGATGACGAACTCGCATGAGGTCGATACCCGCAAGGTCCTGCTCGAGGTGCGCGATATCGTCGTGCATTACGGCCGGATCCGAGCCCTCAACGGTGTGTCGCTCACCGTCCACGAAGGCGAGTTGGTGACCCTACTGGGCTCCAACGGCGCGGGCAAGACCACCATGATGCGGGCCATCTCGGGTCTGCTCTCGTTGACCTCGGGATCTGTCTGGTTCGACGGTGCGGACGTCAGCAAGGTCAAGGCGCACAAGCGAGTTGCCGACGGACTCATCCAGGCTCCCGAGGGTCGCGGGGTGTTCCCTGGCATGACCATCATCGAGAACCTCGAGATGGGTTGCTACGGGCGCAAATTCCCCTCGAAGGCCGAACACGACGAGAAGCTCGATTGGGTGCTGACGACGTTCCCGCGGCTGGCCGAACGGCGCACGCAGGTCGGTGGCACGCTCTCCGGTGGGGAGCAGCAGATGCTGGCCATCGGCCGGGCGCTGATGGCGCGGCCCAAGGTGCTCCTTCTCGACGAGCCGTCGATGGGGTTGGCGCCCATGGTGATATCGCAGATCTTCAAGATCATCTCCGAGATCAACAGTCAGGGCACCACGGTGCTGCTGGTCGAGCAGAACGCGCAGCAGGCGCTCAGCCGTTCGGACCGCGCCTACATCCTGGAGACCGGTGAGGTGACCCGCACCGGGGTCGCCCGCGACCTGCTGCACGACGACAGCATCCGCGCCGCCTACCTCGGCGTCGCCTAGGTGCCTTCACGTCAGGCGATGCGGTATCGCTTCACCCGCGCGGTTGCCCCGGACACCAGCTCCAGCCGACTGCGCGGTACCCCCAGATGGGCGGCGAGCAGCTTGGTGACGGCCTCGTTGGCCTTTCCGTCCACCGCACGCTCGGGCACATAGACGGTCAGCTCCCCGTCGTCACCGACCTCGACGAGCGGACCCTTGCGGCTACCGGGTTTGACACGCACGACGACGCTTTCGCTCACCACACCATCATCGCGCGAGTGTGCGTGCAGTGGTGTCGGGGCCCGGGGTGGGGTGTTACATGGCGATGATGACCGAGGAGCCGTGGCCGAAGAGGCCTTGGTTGGCGGTGATGCCGACGGTGGCGCCTTGGACTTGGCGGCCGGTGGCTTGGCCTTTGAGTTGCCAGGTGAGTTCGCAGATTTGGGCGATGGCTTGGGCGGGGATGGCTTCGCCGAAGGAGGCCAGGCCGCCGGAGGCGTTGACCGGGATGCGGCCGCCGATGGTGGTGGCTCCGGTGCGCAGCAGGTGTTCGGCTTCGCCGCGTGGGCAGAGTCCGAGGTGTTCGTACCAGTCGAGTTCTAGTGCGGTGGACAGGTCGTAGACCTCGGCCAGGGAGAGGTCCTCGGGGCCGATGCCGGCTTCGGTGTAGGCGGCGTCGAGGATTTGGTCTTTGAAGACGCGGTCGGGTCCGGGGACCACGGCGGTGGAGTCGGTGGCGATGTCGGGTAGTTCGGGTAGGTGTTGGGGGTATTGGGGGGATTGCAGGCTGACCGCGCGTACTGAGGGGACCCCGGCGGTGGTGCCGAGGTGTTTTTCGGTGAATTTTTTGGAGGCGACGATGAGGGCGGCGGCGCCGTCGCTGGTGGCGCAGATGTCGAGCAGTCGCAGTGGGTCGGAGACGACCGGGGAGGCCAGGACGTCGTCGACGGTGGCTTCTTTGCGGTAGCGGGCGTTGGGGTTGTTCAGGCCGTGGCGGGCGTTTTTGACCTTGACGCCTGCGAAGTCTTCGACGGTGGCGCCGTAGAGGTCCATGCGGCGTCGGGCGAGTAGGGCGAAGTAGACGGTGTTGGTGGCGCCGATGAGGTGGAAGCGTTGCCAGTCGGGGTCGTTTTTGCGTTCGCCGCCGACGGGGGCGAAGAAGCCTTTGGGGGTGGTGTCGGCGCCGATGACCAGGGCGACGTCGCAGAGGCCGGCCAGGATGTGGGCGCGGGCGGATTGCAGGGCTTGGGATCCGGAGGCGCAGGCGGCGTAGCTGGAGGTGATGGGGATGCCGTTCCAGCCGAGTTTTTGGGTGAAGGTGGCCCCGGCGACGAAGCCGGGGTAGCCGTTGCGGATGGTGTCCGCGCCGGCGACGAGTTGGATGTGTTGCCAGTCCAGGCCGGCTTCGGCGAGGGCGGCGCGGGCGGCGATGACGCCGTATTCGGTGAAGTCGCGTCCCCATTTGCCCCAGGGGTGCATGCCTGCGCCGAGGATGTAGACCGGTTCCGGTGCCATTATCGAGCGATCCTCCAGGCGTGGGTGGTGCGTTGTGTGCCGTCGTCGTCGGTGTAGAGGGTCATGGTGGTCAGTTCCATTTCCATTCCGACGTTCAGGTCGGCGGCCAGGGTGCCTTCGACGACTTTGCCGAGCACGATGAGGCCTTCGTCGGCGAGTTCGACTGCGGCGACGGCGAAGGGTTCGAACGGGTCGGGGCAGGGATAGGGCGGCGGTGGTGCGTAGCGGTTTTCGGTGTAGCTCCATACGGTGCCGCGCCGGGACAACGGCACCAGGTCCAGGGTGTCGCTGTCGCAGCCGGGGTTGGGGCAGTTGTTTTCCCGGGGTGGGAAGACATAGGTGGCACACGCGGTGCACTTACCGCCGATCAGATGCGTGGCCCCGGACTCATCGGTGGCGAACCACCCTTCCACCGCGGGAGCTGTCGATGCTGCTGGCACGGACGTCAGAATACCCAGATCGAGCCCAAAACTGAAACGTGTTGCAGTTCTCAGTTCGAGCTCAGCAGGATGCGTAGCAGATCGTCGGGATTGTCGCGCATGAGGTTGTGTTTGCCGTCGAGTTCGTGGACTACCCAGCTCGGATCGTCGCGCACCCGTTCGTAGGAGGGCCGCAACGGCGAATCACCAGGCCAGCCCAACGCGTACACGAACACCCGCCGACGAAACCGGTTCAGATCACCGTCGAGTCGCAGCGGCTGCAGGACGGTGGCCAACGGGTGCGCGGTCGCGCGGTTGTCGAAGAACGGCATCGGTGGGACCCCGAAACCGGTGGCATCGACGCCGACGTACCACCGACGTTCCTCCTCGTTGACCAGATCCCAGCAGGATTCACCGTCGTGGGGGACCACCGCGTCGACGAACACCAGCGATGCCACCCGGTGTGGGATGCGGTCGGCGACGCCGGTGATCACCATCCCGCCATAGCTGTGCCCGACCAGGACGAGTTCGTCATCTCCGCAGGCATCCGCATCGATGGCACCGACGACGTCGAGGATGTGGGTGTCCAGGTTGACCCCGCCCGGCAACAGGTGGGCTCGTTCGGCGACACCGGTCAGCGTCACCGCCAGCACACGGTGGCCGTCGGCGCGCAGTGTCGCTGCCAGATCGTCGAAACACCAGGCGCCGTGGCACATTCCGGGAATCATCACGTAGGTGGACATCAGTGGTTACTCCTTGCCGTGTCGTGGCGATATGTGGCGGTGATGCGGCGAAGATCGGCCGTGGTGTGGCCCAGCGCGCGATGCATATCGCGGTTGGCGACGATCACCGCGGCGGTCTCGCGGAGTCGCTGCTCGGCGTAGCGGCGCAGCCCGGGGATCCCGTTCGCGGCATACTCGTCGGCCAGCACCCGGGCGTCGACGATGGACTGGGATCCGCCGTTGGCGCCGACCGGATACATCGGGTGGGCCGCGTCTCCGAGTAGTGTCACCCGTCCGGTTCCCCAGTGCGGCAACGGTTCCCGGTCGACCATGGGGTACTGGTAGATCTGCCGGGTTGCTTCGATCAGCGCCACCGGGTCCAGCTGATTCAGTCGCCAGCTCGCGACATGCCTGCGCACCTGCGTTACGTCGATCGCCGAATTCCACTGTGTGTCAACGTCGAGCATGCCCGGAGATCCGGTGGGCACCTGCAGAACCCAATTCACCAACCGCTCGCCGATCGGATAGGCCACCAGATCGACTCCGCCATCGCCCTTGACGATCGCCATGGTCTGGCCATCGAGAAATGCCGGTATGTCGGCGGCCCCGCGAAACATCGTGATACCCGACCACATCAGGGGGTCGGCGCCGGGATGAACGGCGCGGCGTACCGCCGAGTTGATTCCGTCCGCGCCGATCAGCGCTGCGCCGCAGATGTTTCCGTTCGTGGTGCGCACCTCGACGCCGTCGGCGCTCTGGGCGAACCCGGTGACTGTGGTTCCGGGCCGGACCGCGCCATCGCCGATGCGCTCGGTGACGGTATCGAGCAGCAGCTTCTGCAGCATCCCGCGATGAACCGACAGTTGCGGGTGGCTGTCCCCGGCGGCCAGCCCGCGCGGTTCGCGGAACAGCAGCTCGCCGGAGGAGGCGTAGAACTCGATCGAATGCGGTGCGATCGCGATATTCCGTACCGCGGCGGCCAGCCCGAGTTCGTCCAGCTCCCGGACCGCGTGGGGGAGCAGATTGATCCCCACGCCGAGTGGGCGCAACGTCCGCACGCGTTCCAGGTTGACGGTCCGGACGCCGCGCGCGTGCAGGGCCAACGCGGCGGTCAGGCCGCCGATCCCGGCCCCGGCTATCACCATATCGATATTCATGTCACCACCCTGCGTGGCAAGCATGAATAACTCCAATACATGTTTGCTCTGGTATCTATAATCAGCGCTTATGGAACTGCGCCAACTGGAGTACTTCGTCGCGGTGGCCGAGGAGCGCAGTTTCACCAGGGCCGCCGAGCGGGAGCGGGTGGCGCAACCGGCGGTGAGCGCGCAGATCCGGCGGTTGGAGCGCCAGATGGGCCAGACCCTGCTGATCCGCTCAAGCCGGGATGTCCGGCTGACCCAGGCCGGTATCGCACTGCTCCCGCACGCGCGCGCGGCACTGGCCGCCGTGCGCGCGGCCCGGCGCGCGGTCGACGAGGTCGCCGGCCTGATCCGGGGAGCGGTTGCGATCGGCACGGTGACACTGCATCCGGTGGATATCGCGGGACTGATCGCGGACTTCTACGCGCAGTACCCGGCGGTCGAAATCACCTTGGCAACCGACAATTCCGATGCGCTGTTGGACAAGCTCGCCGACGGGCGGCTCGATCTGGCCATCGTCTCCCTGGGCCTCGACGAGCATCCGCCCGGGTTGGATGTCCACACGGTGACCGACGAGGCCGTCGTCGCGGCGGTGGCCGCGCACCATCCGCTGGCCGGTCGCGCGACGTTGCCGGTGGCTGAGCTGTCCGACCACCGGCTGATCTCCCTGCCGGTGGGGACGGGATTGCGCACGCGTCTCGACAATGCTTGTGCCGACGCGGGAATCACCGCGAATGTGGCATTCGAGGCGACCAGTCCGCTCGAACTCGCCGACCTGGGCGCGCACGGTCTGGGCGTCGCGATCCTGCCCGAGTCGATGGCCCGCAACCGCCCCGGCCTGCACGCCGTGGATCTCGATCCGGCGCTGCGCGGGCGACTGGTGTGGGCGTGGCGGCGAGACATGAGCGGTCCGGCCGCGCGTCTGCTGCGGGATCGAGCGACCGCAGCCCGGGACCGCTCCGGGTAGCGGTGCGAGACTGTCGGAGCGGGTGCCTAGAGTTGGGTGCGTGAGCCCCGCGAAGACCGAGAGCACCGCCAAAAAACCGACCGGCGACGCGACGACCGATGGTCAGAAGCCAACCCTGATGTTGTTGGACGGCAACTCGCTGGCCTTTCGGGCCTTCTACGCGCTGCCCGCCGAGAACTTCAAGA
This sequence comes from Mycolicibacterium neoaurum, assembly GCF_036946495.1. Classification (NCBI taxonomy): domain Bacteria; kingdom Bacillati; phylum Actinomycetota; class Actinomycetes; order Mycobacteriales; family Mycobacteriaceae; genus Mycobacterium; species Mycolicibacterium neoaurum. Next base: position 888,557 of record NZ_JAQIIX010000001.1, on the reverse strand, counting down.
CCCAGGGCGGCCTGACCACCAATGCGGTCTACGGGTTCACCGCGATGCTGATCAACCTGCTCCGTGACGAGCAACCCAGCCATATCGCCGCCGCCTTCGACGTCTCGCGGCAGACCTTCCGCAAGGAGAAGTACCCCGAGTACAAGGAGGGCCGCTCGGCCACCCCTGACGAGTTCCGCGGGCAGATCGACATCACCAAGGAGGTGCTCGGCGCGCTGGGCATCACGGTGCTGGCCGAGCCTGGATTCGAGGCCGACGACATCATCGCCACGTTGGCCACGCAGGCCCAGGACGCCGGTTACCAGGTGCTGGTGGTCACCGGCGACCGGGACTCACTGCAGTTGGTGAGCGATGATGTCACCGTCCTGTACCCGGTCAAGGGTGTCAGTGAACTGACCCGGTTCACCCCGGAAGCGGTGGCCGCGAAGTACGGCCTCACTCCCGCGCAGTACCCGGATTTCGCCGCGCTGCGCGGGGATCCGAGCGACAACCTGCCCGGCATCCCGGGCGTGGGGGAGAAGACCGCCACCAAGTGGATCGTCGAGCACGGCTCGCTGCAGGGCCTGGTCGACAACGTGGACAAGGTCAAGGGCAAGGTCGGCGATGCGCTGCGTGCCAACCTGTCCTCGGTGGTGCTCAACCGTGAGCTCACCGAGCTGGTCAAAAACGTGCCGCTGCCGCACACCCCGGACACCCTACGGATGCTGCCCTGGGACCGCGACCAGATCCACCGGTTGTTCGACGACCTGGAGTTCCGGGTGCTGCGTGATCGGCTCTTCGACACGCTGGCTTCCGCGGACCCCGAGGTCGACCAGGGTTTCGACGTGCGCGGCGGGGCATTGGCGCCCGGTGAGTTGGCGGCCTGGCTGGCCGAGCACAGCCTGGGCAACCGGTTCGGTGTTGCCGTGGTGGGAACGCATTTGGCCTTCGACAGTGATGCCACCGCGCTGGCGATTGTCGCCAACGACGGCGACGGGCGCTATATCGACACCGCCACGATCCATCCCGACGACGAGGCGGCCCTGGCGGCCTGGTTGGCCGACCCGGGCCCGCCGAAGGCACTGCACGAGGCCAAGCTCGCCATGCACGACCTGGAAGGTCGTGGCTGGAAGCTGGCCGGTGTCACCTCCGATACCGCGCTGGCGGCGTACCTGGTGCGGCCCGGGCAACGCAGCTTCGCGCTCGACGATCTGTCGCTGCGCTATCTCAAGCGTGAGCTGCGTGCCGAAAACCCCGAGCAACAACAGCTTTCACTGCTCGATGACAATGAGGGCGTCGACGAGCAGGCAGTACAGGCACTGCTGCTGCGGGCCGCGGCGGTGATGGACCTGGCCGATGCTCTCGACGAAGAGCTGGCCCGTATCGACTCCTCCTCGCTGCTGGAACGCATGGAGCTGCCGGTGCAGCGGGTGCTCGCCGAACTGGAGAGCACCGGGATCGCGGTCGACGTGGACTTCCTGCGCGGGCTGCAGAGCGAGTTCGCCGACTACATCCGCGACGCGGCCGAGGCGGCCTACGCGGTGATCGGCAAGCAGATCAACCTGGGATCGCCCAAACAGCTGCAGGTCGTGCTGTTCGACGAGCTCGAGATGCCCAAGACGAAGAAGACCAAGACCGGCTACACCACCGATGCCGATGCGCTGCAAGGGCTTTTCGACAAGACCGGGCATCCGTTCCTGCAGCACCTGCTGGCCCATCGGGATGCCACCCGGCTCAAGGTCACCGTCGATGGACTGCTGGCGTCGACGGCCTCGGATGGCCGGATTCACACCACGTTCAACCAGACCATCGCGGCCACCGGCCGGCTCTCGTCGACCGAGCCGAACCTGCAGAACATCCCGATCCGCACCGAGGCCGGCCGCCGTATCCGCGACGGGTTTGTCGTGGGCAACGGTTACGCCGAACTGATGACGGCCGACTACAGCCAAATCGAGATGCGCATCATGGCGCACCTGTCCCGGGACGAGGGCCTGATCGAAGCCTTCAACACCGGTGAGGACCTGCACTCGTTCGTCGCCTCACGCGCGTTCGATGTGCCGATCGACGAGGTCACCCCGGAGCTGCGCCGCCGAGTCAAGGCGATGTCCTACGGTTTGGCCTACGGGCTGAGCGCCTACGGGCTTTCGGCACAACTGAAGATCAGCACCGAAGAGGCCAAAGAGCAGATGGACCAGTACTTCGACCGGTTCGGCGGCATCCGCGACTACCTGCGTGATGTGGTCGACCAGGCCCGCAAGGACGGTTACACCTCGACGGTGCTGGGCCGACGCCGGTACCTGCCCGAACTGGACAGCAGCAACCGCAACGTCCGCGAGGCGGCCGAGCGGGCCGCGCTGAACGCCCCGATCCAGGGCAGCGCCGCCGACATCATCAAGGTGGCCATGATCAACGTCGACCAGGCCATCAAATCCGCCGGACTGGCATCCCGGATGCTGCTACAGGTCCACGACGAGCTGCTGTTCGAGGTTGCCGAGGGCGAGCGCGACACGCTCGAGAAGCTGGTGCGCGAACACATGGGCAACGCCTATCCGCTCGACGTGCCACTGGAGGTTTCGGTCGGCTTCGGACGCAGCTGGGACGCCGCGGCGCACTAGCGCCGGGCAGGCGGCGGCCCCGTGCCGATGAACTCCGACGGCGATCAGCAGATTCGCTTCCTCGCCCGGCTGGGTGCGGCCATGTGCGCTGCGAACTACCCGGTGACGCTGGTGCGTCAGACCCTCGACCGCACCGCGGCCCGGTTCGGGGTGCGCAACGACGGCATCGCGCTGCCCAACCATGTCCAGGTGGTGGGTCCGGACGGCGCAGGCGGGACGGCGGTGCACGGCGCCCGCGTCGACGCCGACCTGCGTTTCGACCAGATCTTTCCGCTGGCCCGCCTGGTATCGGATGCACTTTCCGGCCGGGTGACCGCCGAGCAGGGGCAAAGCCGACTGGACGCCATCGGCGCGGCCGCCCGACGTTACCCGGCCTGGGTGACCGTCATCGGCTACGGGATCCAGAGCGCCGGTTTGTCGCTGGTACTGGAGCCCACCTTTCTCAACGTGCTGGCCGCGCTGGCCCTCGGTGCGATGGTCGGCGGGCTGCTGGTCGCCGGTCAGCGTGTGCCGATACTGGCCCAATTGGTACCCGCGATCAGCGCTTTCGCGGTCGCGTCGATCTGCATCGTGGCGGCATTGCGGTTGGACCTCGACCATGTCGGGCTGCGCGCACTGATACCGCCGCTGGCGGTGTTCCTGCCGGGCGCGGCGATCACACTCGCGGTGATCGAGCTGACCTCACGCGATGTCGTCGCCGGTACGAGCAGACTGATCGCGGGGTTCGTGCAGATCATCCAGCTGGCGTTCGGCATCCTCATCGCCACCCAGTTGTTGGGCATGCGCGAGGACCAGCTGAGTTCCGAAGCGGTCAACCACATCGGCCCATGGGCCCCCTGGCTCGGCGTCGCCGTCTACAGCCTGGGCGTGCTGCTGTTCCTGGCGCCACCGCTGTCGTTCCTGCCCTGGTTGCTGCTCATCACCTACACCGCCTTCGCCGCGCAGTACGCCGGCGACCTGCTGCTCGGCAGCTACGCCAGCGGCTTCTGCGGCGGTCTGGCGCTGACGCTGGTGGCGCTGGCGGTGTCGCGACGGCGCGCCGCGCCGCCCGCGATCACCATGATCCTGCCCGGGTTCTGGTTGTTGGTTCCCGGCTCGATGGGGTTGATCGGTGTCACCGAGCTGTTCGGTGCCGACGGCGATTCGGCACTACCGGCGACCTTGATATCGATGATCTCGGTGGCCTTCGGTCTGCAGGCCGGGTTGGTGTGCTGGCAGGTGATCCGGAGGGGCCGCCGCGGCGGCCTGCGTCAGAGGCCGGGTATCCGGTAGGCGGCCAGATGCTGCAGCTCCGGGGTGGCGGCCCGCGCAGCATGCACGCGATGAGCTTCCTCGGTGAGCATCGCGTGCACGCGGGCGTCACCGAATCCGCGGTCGATCCGGTCCCGTACGAAGGCCAACTCCACGACCTGGGAGGCGAAACCCTTTACCGCCTTGCCGGCGGCCTTGCCGCCATGCCTGGTGACCTCGGCGACGGCCAGCTTGCGGGTGCGGATCGACCGTAACCAGCTGGCCTCGTTGGCGGTCACCAGCCCGGCGGCCACCATGTTCGGCAGCTTCGCGGCCACCACCTGCTGCTCACGGTGCCTGCTCTTGACCGCCAGCCAGATCGCCAGCACGAATACCGGCATCATCCAGAACACGTACACCAGGAAGTACGCCTCGATGCTGATCACCGACGACCCGTTCCACATCGCGTGCAACACCACCGCGCCGGCATAACCGGCCACGATGCAGCCCAGCTTGGCCAACGGGTTGCGCCGGTGCAGTGCGAAGTAGACACCGACGGCCAGCGCCGAGACGAACAGTGAATGGGCGAACGGCGCCATGATCAGCCGCAGCGCCGCGGTCACCAGCGAACCGGCCAACGATTCGCTGTTGGCGATGTAGAGGATGTCCTCGAACCAGGCGAAGCCCGCTCCGACCAGGCCGGCGTACACCAGGCAGTCGGTCAGCGAGTTCAGTTCGTGGCGGCGTCGGCCGGTCATCATGATCAGCAGGAACAGCCCCTTGGCGGCTTCCTCGATGATCGGCGCGCGCAACGCGGTCGACTCGAAACCCTCCGGCAGGCCCGGGGTCGGAATGAACACGGCGTCGGCCCACAGCTCAAGGACCAGGGACAGGATGATCGCGACCGAGGCGCCCCACAGAAAGGCCAGGATCAGCAGCCGCGGCGGCTCGGGCTCCCAGCGGTCCAGCCACAGATAACACAGCACCACCACGGTGATCGCGATGCTGGACAGTACAAACCCGATGGCGGTGCCCACCGGGTTGGTCGCGGTGAGCAGGATCATCAGCAACCCGACGATGACGCTCAGGCCGATGATCACCGCGAGCGGGGCGCCGACCTTGCGGACGGTCGGCGGCCAGATCGGCAGGTGCGAAGGTGGCGTCAGCGCGGGCACGTGAGGAGACTAACCACACCCGGCCGCGGGGGTCGGGTTTGTCCAGCGTGTACCGCCTCTAGTACCCTCGAACAGTACCTGTGCGTTCCGTCATGTCTGGGGCCCGCGGGAACACCGCATCATCGCCGAGTCTGGTGTCGAATCTGCCGCCCGGCCCGCGATCGTGCAGCACGACCACAAAGCAACACCCAACTCAATGTCCCTACGATTGAACCTGTCCGGAGCAACCCACCACATGCCAAGTCCCTCCGTCACTTCCCCGCAGGTAGCCGTCAACGACATCGGCTCCGCGGAAGACTTCCTCGCCGCTATCGACAAGACCATCAAGTACTTCAACGATGGCGACATCGTCGAAGGGACCATCGTCAAGGTGGACCGCGACGAGGTCCTGCTCGATATCGGCTACAAGACCGAAGGTGTCATTCCTTCCCGCGAACTGTCCATCAAGCACGACGTCGACCCCAACGAGGTCGTTTCCGTGGGCGATGAGGTCGAAGCCCTGGTCCTCACCAAGGAGGACAAGGAAGGCCGTCTGATCCTGTCCAAGAAGCGCGCTCAGTACGAGCGTGCCTGGGGCACCATCGAAGAGCTCAAGGAGAAGGACGAGGCCGTCAAGGGCACCGTCATCGAGGTTGTCAAGGGCGGCCTGATCCTCGATATCGGCCTGCGCGGCTTCCTGCCCGCCTCGCTGGTGGAGATGCGTCGCGTCCGCGATCTGCAGCCGTACATCGGCAAGGAGATCGAGGCCAAGATCATCGAGCTCGACAAGAACCGCAACAACGTGGTTCTGAGCCGTCGCGCCTGGCTGGAGCAGACGCAAAGCGAAGTTCGTAGTGAATTCTTGAACCAGCTCACCAAGGGTGCCATCCGCAAGGGTGTCGTGTCCTCGATCGTCAACTTCGGCGCCTTCGTCGATCTCGGCGGCGTCGACGGCCTGGTGCACGTCTCCGAGCTGTCTTGGAAGCACATCGACCACCCGTCCGAGGTCGTCACCGTGGGCGACGAGGTCACCGTCGAGGTGCTCGACGTCGACATGGATCGCGAGCGGGTTTCGCTGTCGCTCAAGGCGACTCAGGAAGATCCGTGGCGCCACTTCGCCCGCACCCACGCCATCGGGCAGATCGTGCCGGGCAAGGTCACCAAGCTGGTGCCCTTCGGTGCGTTCGTCCGCGTCGAAGAGGGCATCGAGGGCCTGGTGCACATCTCGGAGCTCTCCGAGCGCCACGTCGAGGTCCCGGACCAGGTGGTCCAGGTCGGCGACGACGCCATGGTCAAGGTCATCGACATCGACCTGGAGCGCCGCCGCATCTCGCTGAGCCTCAAGCAGGCCAACGAGGACTACACCGAGGAGTTCGATCCCTCGAAGTACGGCATGGCCGACAGCTACGACGATGCGGGGAACTACATCTTCCCCGAGGGCTTCGATGCCGACACCAACGAGTGGCTCGAGGGCTTCGACAAGCAGCGCACCGAATGGGAGGCCCGGTACGCCGAGGCCGAGCGTCGGCACAAGATGCACACAGCGCAGATGGAGAAGTTCGCCGCTGCCGAGGCCGAAGAGGCTGCCCGCCCGTCGTCCTCCAGCAGCTCGTCGCGCTCCGAGGGTGAGTCGGCCGGCGGTTCGCTGGCCAGCGACGCCCAGCTGGCCGCTCTGCGGGAGAAGCTTGCAGGCAACGCCTAGCAGTTGACAGTACGGACGCCCCGGCCCCTTGGGTCGGGGCGTTCGTCGTCTCCGGTCACCGTGGCGAGCAGACGCAGAACTGCTCACATCGCCCATATTTCGGCACTTTTGCGTCTGCTCGCGGCGCCCTGACAGACTGTCGGGCGTGCTTCGAATCGGACTGACCGGCGGTATCGGCGCCGGCAAATCGACGGTGTCCTCCACCTTCAGCGAGTTGGGCGCGATCATCGTCGACGGCGACGTCATCGCCCGAGAGGTCGTGGAACCCGGCACCGAAGGTCTGGCCGCGCTGGTCGATGCGTTCGGCCACGAAATTCTGCACGCCGAGGGCCCCGATGCCGGCGCGCTGAATCGCCCCGCGCTGGCCGCCGTCGCGTTCAGCGACGAGGACAAGCGTCAGACGCTCAACGGCATCGTGCATCCGTTGGTGGCGCACCGACGTTCGGAGTTGATCGCCGCGGCCTCCGAGGATGCCGTCATCGTCGAGGACATCCCGCTGCTCGTCGAGTCGCAGATGGCACCGCTGTTCCCGCTGGTCATCATCGTCAACGCCGATGTCGAACTGCGGGTCGCCCGGCTCATCGAGTATCGCGGCTTCAGCGAGGCCGACGCCCGGGCACGCATCGCGGCCCAGGCAACCGAGGATCAGCGCCGCAGGGTGGCCGATATCTGGCTGGACAACTCCGGTTCACCGGGCGCGCTCGTCGAGCAGGCCCGCGCCCTGTGGCATGAGCGCATCCTGCCGTTCGCGCACAATCTGCAGGCCGGGCACCCCGCACGGCGCGATGCGGCGGTCGTGCCCTACGACCCGAGCTGGCCGGACCAGGCGCAGCGCATTGTCGCCCGGCTGAACACGGCGTGCGGACATCGCGCGACGCGTATCGATCACATCGGTTCGACCGCGGTCCCGGGAATGGACGCCAAGGACGTCATCGACGTCCAGGTGACGGTGCCGTCATTGGAGGTCGCCGACGAACTGGCCGACGCGTTGCGCACGGCCGGTTACCCGAGAGTGGCCGGCGTCGACGCAGACACCGTGCACGGCGACGACCAGTCGATGTGGCGCAAGCGGTTTCACGCCTCGGCCGATCCGGGTCGTGCCACCAATGTGCACCTTCGGGTGCAGGGTTGGCCCAATCAGCAGTTCGCGCTGCTGTTCGTCGACTGGTTGCGCGCCAACCCCGGTGTCCGCCAGGACTATCTGGCCGCCAAGCGGCGGGCACTGACGGCACCGGACTACGCCGAGGCCAAGGAGCCGTGGTTCCTGGACGCCTACCACCGCGCCGCCGAGTGGGCGAAGACCACCGGTTGGAGCAGCTGAGCTCTCAGGCAGGCGGCGGGGGTGCGGCGGGCTGTCCGGGGTAGCCCGGCAGCGCCGGCACACCGAGGGCCGCGGCACCCGAGGCCGGATCGTTCAGCGGTGCACCGCATTGGATCGTTCCGTAGAGCGGATCGTCTTTGGGCCGGAAGAGCCGCGGGGCGATGAACTGGTCGGCCTGGGCGACGATCTGATCGTCGACCAGGATCTCGCAGTGCAGGTTCGACCCGTAGGGCCATTCGATGGACAGTTCCAGACCCGCCAGTTTCGGGTCGGTCATCACGGTGTTGACCTCGAAGGTCTGGCCAGGCAGCAGGGTCGGCTGCTCGCTGTTGACGTTCTGATCATCGGCCTTGTAGGCCACGATCGCGCCGCGCGACGTGCCGTCGGCCCGCGCGCGGTAGGTGATGTTGTGCAACAGCGGCACCGGGGCGGAGTCGGTGGCCGCCGGCTGGGGCTGTCCGGTGTCGGGCTCGGCGACCGCCGAGGCCGGGAGGAGCTGCCCTGCCAGCATCAGCCCCGCTGCCGTGGCGGCCAGCACCGCTGCGTGCCTGCGAACACTCATGACGGTGACTTTACGCCCGCCACGTCAGCACCACACCGTGCCCGGCCAGCCAGCGGTCCAGGTCATAGCCGTTGCGGGCCAATCCGTCGATGGTCGTGGTGGCGGCGGTGATCGCGTGCTCGGCGACCGCCGGGGTCACCAGCTGCTCACACACCGCGGCGATGAGCTCGTCGGTGTCGGTGAGGACGACCTCGCGACCGGTGCGCACGATCAGGTCGAGATAGTGGTCTTCGGCCGACCAACCGTCCGCACCGGCGGTGTAGTCGCCGATATCGAGGTAGAAGTCCTGGTCGCGTTCGTGGCCGGGGTTGAAATGGAAGACCGTGGCGCGCAGGTTCAGCGCGGGCAGCAGCCATGACTCCAGGTAGTGGAACTGGTCCCGGCCGGGGGCCGGCCGGGCCATGTACAAACCCCAGGGGTGCACATCGAACACGTCGACATCGCGCACGATGCCCTTCGGATCGGTGTTGGTGCCGGCGCGCAGGTCGAAGTACTCGCGTTTGGGCGGGTGCATATCAGCGTCCTCGACGCAGACGGCGCAGGTCGAGCACGAGCGGCCCGCGTCCGGGCGGCCGGGTGACGATGCGCAACACGACCCCGATGACGATCGCCAGCCCGCAGCCGGTCCACAACAGGTCGGCGGCCTCCAGCCAACTGCACCGGTGCGACGGGCCGAGACCGCCGTCACCGCAGGTCGAGCCGAGCCGAGCGGCGATCTCACCGGGACCCGGCCACACCAGCAGGACCGCGCAGACAACCCCCACCACCAGCAGAATCAGTCCCAGGAGTCGCAGGGCGACGCGCGCGGGTTCGGACACCGCGTCACGGTAGCGCGGCCGGGCTGCCCGCGGGGAATGAACTTGTCGGTACCCGCGCTTAATCTGGAGCTATGGCATTCGCTACCGAACATCCTGTGTTGGCGCAGTCGGAATACCGGCCTGCCGCCGACGCGGTCGACGGCATCGTCCGGTCGGGCGGCAAGTTCGAGGTGGTCAGCGAGTACGAACCCGCCGGTGATCAGCCCGCGGCCATCGACGATCTGGAACGCCGGGTCCGCGCAGGCGAGCGCGACATCGTGCTGCTCGGCGCCACCGGCACCGGCAAGTCGGCCACCACCGCCTGGCTGATCGAGCGGCTGCAGCGGCCCACGCTGGTGATGGCGCCCAACAAGACGTTGGCCGCCCAGCTGGCCAACGAGCTGCGGGAAATGTTGCCGCACAACGCCGTCGAGTACTTCGTCTCGTACTACGACTACTACCAGCCCGAGGCGTACATCGCTCAGACCGACACCTATATCGAGAAGGACAGCTCGATCAACGACGATGTCGAGCGGCTGCGGCACTCGGCGACGTCGAGCCTGTTGTCGCGCCGCGATGTCGTGGTGGTGGCATCGGTGTCGTGCATCTACGGTTTGGGCACCCCGCAGTCCTATCTGGACCGCTCGGTCGAGCTCAAGGTCGGCGATGACGTGCCCCGCGACGGACTGCTGCGGCTGCTGGTCGACGTGCAGTACGACCGCAACGACATCGCATTCACCCGGGGCAGCTTCCGGGTGCGCGGTGACACCGTCGAGATCATCCCCGCGTACGAAGAGTTGGCGATCCGCATCGAGTTCTTCGGCGACGAGGTGGAGGCGCTGTACTACCTGCACCCGCTGACCGGTGACGTGGTGCGCAAGGTCGACTCGGTGCGGATCTTCCCCGCCACCCACTACGTCGCGGGACCGGACCGGATGGCCGTGGCGATCTCCAGCATCGAGGCAGAGCTCGAGGAGCGGCTGGCCGAGCTGGAAGGCCAGGGCAAGCTGTTGGAGGCGCAGCGGCTCCGGATGCGCACCAACTACGACCTGGAGATGATGAAGCAGGTCGGGTTCTGTTCCGGTATCGAGAACTATTCGCGACATATCGACGGCCGAGGTCCCGGCACCGCGCCGGCCACCCTCATCGACTATTTCCCGGAAGACTTCCTGCTCGTCATCGACGAGTCCCATGTCACGGTGCCGCAGATCGGCGGCATGTACGAGGGCGATATGTCGCGCAAGCGCAATCTCGTCGATTTCGGGTTCCGGTTGCCCTCGGCGGTGGACAACCGCCCGCTGACCTGGGAGGAGTTCGCCCAGCGCATAGGGCAGACGGTCTATCTGTCGGCCACCCCGGGCAATTACGAGATGGCCCAGGCCGGTGGTGAGTTCGTTGAGCAGGTCATCCGCCCGACCGGGCTTGTCGATCCGCAGGTGCACGTCAAGCCGACCAAGGGCCAGATCGACGATCTGATCGGCGAGATCCGGCTGCGCACCGAGCGCGACGAGCGCGTGCTGGTCACGACGCTGACCAAGAAGATGGCCGAAGACCTCACCGACTACCTGTTGGAGATGGGTATCCGGGTGCGGTATCTGCACTCCGAGGTCGACACCCTGCGTCGGGTGGAGCTGCTGCGGCAGTTGCGGCTCGGTGAGTACGACGTGCTTGTCGGTATCAACCTGCTTCGAGAGGGCCTGGACCTGCCCGAGGTGTCGCTGGTGGCGATCCTCGACGCGGACAAGGAGGGTTTCCTGCGGTCGCCGCGCAGCCTCATCCAGACGATCGGTCGCGCCGCGCGCAACGTGTCCGGCGAGGTGCACATGTACGCCGACAAGATCACCGACTCGATGAAAGAGGCGATCGACGAGACCGAGCGTCGCCGCGCCAAGCAGATCGCCTATAACGAGGCCCACGGCATTGATCCGCAGCCGCTGCGCAAGAAGATCGCCGACATCCTCGACCAGGTGTACCGCGAGGCCGACGATACCGAGAACGTCGAGGTCGGCGGGTCGGGCCGCAACGCCTCGCGCGGCAGGCGCGCGCAGGGTGAACCTGGGCGCGCCGTCAGTGCCGGCATCGTGGAGGGCCGTGATACGGCGAACATGCCGCGCGCCGAGCTCGCCGATCTGATCAAGGATCTGACCGAGCAGATGATGACCGCCGCGCGAGATCTGCAGTTCGAGCTGGCAGCGCGTATCCGCGACGAGATCCAGGACCTGAAGAAGGAGTTGCGCGGCATGGATGCCGCCGGGTTGAAGTAGGGGAGTGGCGCCCCGAGGTGGCGACTTGAACTCAACCGCGGTTGAGCTTCTAGGTTGGCGTGGTGACCGACACCCACATCTCGACCGATAGCGGCTGGCGTGCGTTGCTGGGCCCGAAACACCTTGGCGTCTCGACGGTTCTGGCGGGCGGGGTGGCGCTGTACGCCACCAACGAGTTCCTGACCATCAGCCTGATGCCCAGCGCGGTCGCCGAGATCGGCGGGCAGCGCTTCTACGCGTGGGTGATGACGGTGTACCTCGTCGCCTCGGTGGCGGCCGCGACGACCGTCAGCGCGGTGCTGGCGCGACTCGGCCCCCGGTCGGCGTATCTCGGTGCATTGACGGTCTTCGGGCTGGCGGGTATCGCCTGTGCGCTGGCGCCGACGATGGAACTGCTGTTGGTGGGCCGCACCGTCCAGGGCGGGGCCGGCGGCCTACTGGCGGGGCTGGGCTACGCGGTGATCAACACCGCGTTACCGCAGGCGTTGTGGACGCGCGCCTCGGCGCTGGTATCGGCGATGTGGGGGGTGGGCACGCTACTGGGCCCGGCGGCCGGTGGGATGTTCGCCCAGTTCGCTTCGTGGCGTTGGGCTTTCGGCGCTCTGGTGATACTGACCGCGGTGATCGCCGCGCTGGTGCCGATATCACTGCCCAAACGCAGCGGTGGTGATCGGGTCGCGCCAAGCAAGATTCCGGTTCGGTCCCTGGTGCTGTTGGGTTCCGCGGCCCTGCTGGTCAGCGTCGCAGGTCTGGCGTCCGACCTGCTCATGACCGGTCTGATCCTCGCGTCGAGTGTGGCGCTGATCGGTGCGTTCATCATCGTCGATCGCCGGGCGGCGCGGGCGGTGGACAACCAGACCACCGGCAAATCTGTCCTGCCGCGCACGGCTTTCCGGCGCGGGCCGCTGAAGTGGATGTACGTGACCCTCGGTCTGCTGATGGCCTCGACCATGGTGGACATGTATGTCCCGCTGTTCGGTCAGCGGCTCGCGCAGCTGGCGCCGCTGGCGGCGGGTTTTCTGGGTGTGGCGCTGGCTGTGGGCTGGACCATCAGCGAGATCCTGAGCGCCTCGGCCGATCGGCGGGCAGTCGTGGTGCGGATCGTGGTCGCCTCCCCACTGGTGATGATCGCCGGGCTGGTGGGTTCGGCCGTGGTGGTCGAGCATGCGATGACGGGTTGGTCGGTCGGGTTGTGGGTGGCGGCGCTGGTGGTCACCGGAACGGGGATCGGGATGGCCTGGCCGCACCTGTCGGCATGGGCGATGGGCGGTGTCGACGATCCTGCGGAGGGTCCTGTCGCGGCCGCGGCCATCAACACCGTCCAGTTGATCTGCGGTGCGTTCGGGGCCGGTCTGGCGGGCGTCGTCGTCAACCACTCGGCGGCCGACGATGTGCACGCCGCCCGGGTGCTGTTCATCGTGTTCGCGGTGCTGGCGTGCGCGGCCGTCATCGCGGCGTGGCGCGCCACCCGACGGGACGGACGCATCCGTGATTCAGACGGCATCTCACATCGCAAGACAGGTGTCGAGAAGTGACAGCGTGTCCGGCATCGGCACTCGTTGTCCAGGCCGCGGGTCAGACTTTGCCCCGTTCACACGCCCGGCGGTATCGGACTTAGCTGGACGGTTGATCTTGGTACGGCTGAGTTCTGCTGTGGCGGCGGTCAACCGTTGATGTTCGTGAGAAGCCTGCTCCCAGCTGGACTGTTGCGTCTGCTGTGGCCCGGGCGGCACCGCGCCGCGCGCATGACCGAGATTTTGTGCTATTTGCCAGAATCGCAAATTGGGTAGTTTCTTTGGAAATTACCGACCTGCTAATTATTTGCTGTTGAATGGTCCAGTTATGGAACGCTGAGGAATGCTGACATTACTTTTGAGTAAGTTGCGCGAAAGGTGGGCCGGTCCGCTAATTTCCCTGCATTGTCGATCCCTGCAGGTTCGACGCCATTACTGGAGAGCTGGGTGGTCACATGTGGGGTCGCGGTGTTCGGGTGGTACGCACTTTTACCAACCGAATCGTTATCGGCGTCGCAACCGTTGCGCTCGTTGCGGCCACGGGTAGCCACTTTGCTATGCCCCCCACCCCTCGCGTGGTTGCTCACGAGGTCGTCAATGTCGCTGCGATCGTGGAATCACCGTCGACCGTCGGCATGGCGGACTCGAACATCTACTTCACCGACAGCCTCGAGCAAGTGATCGAGCATCTCGATCTGATCGAGTCGCTCGGCGTGAAGAACGTCCGGCTGCTGGTGCCGTGGATTTTCGTCCAACCCACCGACCCCATGGGCGCTCCGGTCGACTGGGAGGCCGACCTCGACTGGGCCAAGCTCGATCAGATCGTCTACGAGGCGGACCGTCGGGGAATGGGCATCCTCGGTGTCCTGCAATGGTCGCCCGACTGGGCGACCGATGGCCCGACCGGCAGCGGGCATCCGTCCGATGTGCAGGACTTCGCCGACTTCGCGGCCGCCGTCGCTGATCGGTATCGCGACAAGATCACCGCCTACGAGGTGTGGAATGAGCCGAACGCCTCGTTCTTCTGGAATCCCATCGACCCGGTCGAGTACACCCGGCTGTTGCAGGCGACCTACACCTCGCTCAAGTCGGTCAGTCCGGATATCACCGTGGTCGGCGCCGTCGTGAGCGCCACCCTCACCTGGGGCGATGCCACGATGAACGCCGTCGACTTCGTGGAGGCGATGTACGCCGCCGGCGCCGACGGGTTCTTCGACGCGATCTCGATCCACCCGTACAACTTCGACACCAAGTTCTCCGAGCAGGACGATTTGGACTGGCGCGAATTGATGCCGCTGTTCCAGATCCAGAAGATCCGCGAGTTGATGGATCAGCATCAGCAACCGGGCGAGGAACAACTCAAGATCTGGATCAGTGAATACGGTCTGCCGACCAGCGTCGTCACCCCGGAGAAGCAGCTGGCGTTCATCACCGATCTGCTGAATGCGTGGCAATCGTTCTCCGGCGGCGGTCCGATCTTCATGTACACGACCAAAGACGATATGAACGCCATCGGCGACGAACGTTTCTTCGGCTTGTTCGACGAATACGGGAACTTCAAGGGCAGCCCCGAGGCGCTGCGTGACTTCCAGCGGCTGATCGATTGCCTGGACGGGTGCTCGCCCGGCAATCCGGGTAACCCGTCGAATCCGTTGGGCTCGTTGCTGGAACTCATCCAGCACGTCGTGACCCAGGTGCTGAGCTTCGTGCCGAACCTGGTGGCCGGTGTGGTGTCGGCGGTGACCAACCTGTTGGGGTCGATCCTCGGCGGGCTCTCCGGTGCGAGCACCGCGACCGAACCGGTCGGTGTGGGCGCGGGCATGCGGGCCATGGCGGCCGAGCAGGCCGGGACGGACGCAGTGGCGGAGGTCGATGGACCGGAGGCCCTCGCCGCCGCACCGTCGCTCGGCGGGGCGGTCACCGAACCGCTGGGTGACGCAGTGGCGGACGAATTGCCCGTCGCCGGTGAGGAAACCGTTGGTGGGGTGGGTGTCGAACCGGTGACCGATTCGTTGTCGGCGGATCCCGTTGTCGGCGAACCTGTTCTGGAACCCGTTGTCGAAGCGCCTGTCCAGGAAGCCCCGGAAGTGGATGAGCCCGCAGTGGACGTGCCTGTTGTGGACGAGCCGGTGGTCGACGTGCCTGCGGTGGACGAGTCCGTGGTGGAGGAGCCCGTCATCGAGGTGCCGGTGGTGGAGGAGCCCGTCATCGAAACCCCGTCGCTGGAACCGGTTCTCGAACCGGCCGATGATCCGTCGGAGTCCACCGTCACCGAGGAGACCACCCCGACGCGCGCCGAGTCGGAGCAATCCGAGGCATCGATCCGGGTTGAGCTCACCAGGCCCTCGAGTCGGTCGTCGACGGACGACAGCTTCGAGGACAAGACCGACCGCCCGACGGTGGGCCGGGAGCCGAGTCGCACCGAGGCCAGCGCCGTCGAACCGGGGATGCGGTCCTCGGAGCGTCCGGTGGGGCGGGAGAACGACGGTGCGACCGGAGTGACGGGAGATAAGGGAAGTAACGATCACGCCGAGCACAACTCTGGGACATCGTCGCCGTCGGTGGCAGATTGAGCGGTGCTGCGGGTGTGGCTGAGTGGCTAGGCACCGGCCTGCAAAGCCGTTTACACGGGTTCGAATCCCGTCACTCGCTCGTATGTATACGCAGGTAGGCACCGTTCTCACGGCGCCTACCTTGCGTTCGGTACGCACGGTTTCCCTTGACTTTCCCTTGGACTATTTCGCGACGCTCAGCGGCCCGCGACGAGAGCCCAACGCGGACTTGCGCCGTGCGCGCCGGGCCATCGCACCGAGCGGACGCCGTCGAGCTGTACAACGCTGAGAAGGACGTGCTGACTGGTCTGCTCACGTACCGCCTGACGAACGCGGCCGACGCGATGCCGCAGAGCCTCGAATCGCAGACGATGGAGCTGGCGTCCGAAAATGGTGTGTCGGTGGCGATTCGCCCCGAAGCGCCGCACGACATCCTCGGCTACACGTTCCGCGACTACGACATCACCTCGCGGCTCACCCGGTTCTTCGTGCGCGATGCGTCGGCCGAACAGATCCGCGCCGCCGTGACGCGGATGCTCGAAGCCGACCGCACGACCATTCAATCTGTTGTGCTGCAGTGCATTTTCTCAGCGGCAGAGGGCCGCAACGAGTTCGCGCATCAGTGCCTCGGTGCGTACGACGGCACGAGCAACAGCAACCCATCGTCGTTCATGGGCAAGACGTTCAGCAGCGGCCACAGTCACCTGATCCCAACCGGCAGCGTGGATCTCGACAGCGAGGATCTCGAACTTGCCGCCAAGCACGTGACCGAGCACGGCTACGGGCTCGGTGGCGGTCGCGGCCAGCTCGTCGCGATGTTCAACCCGGAGGATGTCGAGGACTCAGCCCTGACGAGCTGGCGCGCCGGGGTCACCAATGCCAACTCGAAGAAGCCCAAGTACGACTTCATCCCGTCCGGGCAGGCACCGGCGTTCCTGACCGCCGAGCACCGTGTCGGCGCGGCACCGCCCGACGACATCGACGGCGTACCAGTTCTCGGCAGCTACGGCAAGGCGTATGTCGTTGAGAGCAAACTGATTCCGGCCGGGTACTTCGCCATCCGAGCACGCACGGCACGGATCATCAGGACAATGCGATTGGTTTTCGCGAACATCCCAGCGAAGAATGGCAGGGTTTCCGCATGATCGAGGGCAACATCGACCGCGAGCACCCGATCATCGAGTCGTTCGGTATGCGTTCGTTCGGTGTCGGCGTTCGCCGCCGTGGCGCGTTCGTCGTCTGCCTGCTCACAGCTTTCGGAAGCTACACCGCACCAACGTCCTTCGCGCTGTAGGCCGACGTGACGCAACCACAGCAGCAGCCCTACATGCCGCCGCTGCCACGTGACCCGCACCGCCCCGGCGATGACCCGTCAGAGCTAGGTATACGCGGTCATCAGGAACGGTTGGCGCGGAAGCGTATTGCGCCCGGTGACGGTGGACCGTACCGGGCGAAGGCACCGGCGATGAACCCGGACGGCCCGCAGCATCAGAGCGGGCATCCGGGGCGGCGACTCGCCCGATAGACGTAGCGGCGGCGCTGGCGCAGGTAGGCAATCCGCCCGAATTCTAGCCGGTGCCAGTGCTGCCGCTATCCGGCTGGTGCCGGCTGGGTGGTTAGGGGCGGAATGGCCTCGCCAGGAGCTTCTGTTTCGGCTCACCAACATCCTTGGCAATTATCTGCGCAAATACTCCTGCCCGGTGGTCGATCTTCCCCAGCAGTTCCGCAAACCGTTCCCAATCGCCTTGGTGCCAAATGCCCCTGTCGCGGACGAGCTTTTGCAGTTCCTTCTCAGTCACCGCGATGTAGAGGTGCCTGCATTCCGACGCTGACTCCGTGACACCTAAGATTGTCAGCGTCGTGCTGGCTGACAGGATGACCTCGCTTGCGGCAATGACTCGTTGAAGTATCCCGGTTGCATCGTCTGTGGAGCTTTCGTAGTCGAGCATTCTTCGATACTGCTCAGTTGCAGCGACCGTTCCGCTCATCGCTTCGGTTGCGAGTCGCAAGAGAGTGTCGCGTCGCCAGGACGCGCGGTCACGTTCATGTGCGGCTTCGCGGTCCGCTAGAGCACGGACCATCGCCGCGTCGCGGTCATCGTTGGCACGT
Source organism: Mycolicibacterium neoaurum (assembly GCF_036946495.1). Taxonomy (NCBI): domain Bacteria; kingdom Bacillati; phylum Actinomycetota; class Actinomycetes; order Mycobacteriales; family Mycobacteriaceae; genus Mycobacterium; species Mycolicibacterium neoaurum. The sequence continues at coordinate 870,758 of NZ_JAQIIX010000001.1, read as the reverse complement.
TGCTGGGCCGACGTCCGGTCTGCCTCTGCTCGCCTATCTGCTGACCGCACGGTGAAGAAGAGCGTGACCATGGATGCCACGAAGAGCAACGCCGACCCGGCGAACGCCAGCCAAGCGGTCCAGCCTGTTCCAGAATTGACCGCGACCTCTACCGGCCACGGGATGTAGCAATAGTTTCCCCAACACTCCATCAGGTGACCTCCGGCGCGTCATTGTCGAACCACTCGCGCTGGATTCTGTTGATCTCAAGTCCCAAGATGTACACCGCATCGTAAGTGCACTGCTGGATGCCGGTGGCGTTGCGGTATGTCTGAACTCCGGGGTCGATTGGATCTAGGTATAGCCGCAGGCTTTCGAACCACTCTGTGCCCACAATGTTCGGTTCATCTGGGTTTAGGAAGGCACGTGATCCCTCCGGTTCATTCTGAAGGCCCTGAAGAAATCGCTCGGTTGCCTCGTAGGACGCCGCCAGTCCTTGCCTCCATTGTGTGATCTGCGCCCGCCTGACCGCTCTATCCTCCATTGTGAGCTCGTGCATGCGCTCCGCGTCCCGCAGGTCAATTTCGTGTGCGCGCTGGTCTTTCGCTTCTTCCCGCTGGGACCGGTTGTTTACAACCGCCAGGACGATAGCCACAACACCACTGATACCGGCACCGGCGAAACCGCCAATGAATGCTGCCGTACCTGCGTCCACGGCTAGCCCCACTCACAAAACAGGCCGCTGTTGAGCTCCATGAATACTGGCTTGCGGTTGCCGTTAACTTCCTCGACTACAAGGGCCAGAATCTCGTGGCCTTCCTGCGGGTGGGGCCCACGCACCGCAGCGATGATCTTCACTTTGCCTGTGTCGATTGGGTCATCGATCGTCATGCCGGCCCATTTCCACAGGTCGGTAGCCGCGACATACACAGGTTCGCGGCCGTCACTGACAGCCGTTAGGCGATGCACAAGGTTTCCGGGCGACTCGTCCTTTGAGCCCTCGTGGTCAATCGCCGAGATGTGGAATGTGATCCGAATGCGCAGATTCGGCTCGTCGTCGACCACCTCAGTAATTGTTGCCCGGTGATACTCCACCGACCCAGCCCCATTGACCTGGACGGGTATCGCGATCTCATCCCCGCTTTGCAGCAGACAAACGAGTGTGGGCCTGCTCAATGCGACAAGGTCTGCCATGCGTCGAATTTTCCCAGGCGTCACCGACAGGTTCTCGACAGACGCGCCGTTTGTCAGCCGATTAGAGGACCAATTCGCCGTGAAAACGCGGCGTGGACCCGCGCCAGGGCGGCGGGCGAGCGGTCCGCGAAGGCGTAGCGGTACAGGGCCGCCAGGGTGTCGTCATCAAGACCGGTGCACGTGACGATGCCGTCGCCTGCGTCGGCCCCCGCGATGCACCATTGTAGCGCGGCGCGCAGCTCGGCAACGTGCTCATCGCGGGTGAGCTGCCCCGTTGCGGCAACTACCGACATGGCGGACCTCCTACGACCTGTGTACGCCTGCGCGCGGACACCTGCGCGGTTCCCTTGAACTGCCCTCATCGCGGCCTGTAGCTCGGCCGTTTGTAGTCGCCGGTGGAGGTGACCGGCCGACCCGATTAGCCCTGATAGGGCTATCCCTGAGCGGGTTATTGCGGTCGGTCCGCAGAGGCAGGCGAGTTGCCGATGCGGGGGAGCACCGGCCTGCAAAGCCGTTTACACGGGTTCGAATCCCGTCACTCGCTCGTAGCCTTGTCAACGGCTATCGGTCTCCGGCCGCCGCCGGATCAGATCCGCCGGCGGAGACCGAGCTCGTCCAGAAGCACCCGAACGCGGCGTTCGATATCGTCTCGGATGGGACGGACCGCGTCGATGTCTCGGTCGGCCGGATCGGCGAGTTCCCAGTTCTCGTAACGCTTGCCGGGAATGTAGGGGCATTCGTCCCCGCAGCCCATGGACACCACGACATCCACCGCTTCGACGATGTCGTGGGTCCACCGCTGCGGCTGCCGACCGGAAATGTCGATGTTCTTTTCGGCCATCGCGGCCACGGCGGCAGGGTTCAGAGCGGCGGCCGGCTCTGATCCACCCGAGTACACGTCCGCCCTGTTCTCGGCGAGGTGGCGGAAGAAACCCACGGCCATCTGGGAACGTCCGGCATTGTGGGTGCAGAGAAACAGCACTGCAGGTCTGGTGTCGCTCATGTCGTCGGTGCTTGCGTCTGAGGCCAGAAGCGCTTGCGCAGGAACAGGGATACGTAGACGAGGGCGACCAGGACCGGCACTTCGATCAGCGGGCCGACCACCCCGGCGAGTGCCTGGCCGGAACTGGCTCCGTAGGTGGCGATGGCCACGGCGATGGCGAGCTCGAAATTGTTGCCGGCCGCGGTGAACGCGAGCGTGGTGGTGCGCTCGTAGCCCAGCCCGAGCGCGGCCCCGAGCAGATATCCACCACCCCACATGACGGCGAAGTAGATCAGCAGCGGAACGGCGATGCGCAGCACGTCGAGTGGGCGGCTGGTGATCTGCTCGCCTTGCAGCGCAAAGAGAATGACGATGGTGAACAGCAGGCCGTAGAGCGCCCACGGCCCGATCCTGGGCAGGTATCGGGTTTCGTACCAGGTGCGGCCTTTGGCTTTCTCGCCCAGTCGCCGGGACAGGTAACCCGCCAGCAGCGGGATACCCAGAAAGATCAGCACCGATTGGGCGATCTGCCAGGGGGAGGCGCTGATGAACGCGGTGTCCCAGCCCAGCCAGCCCGGCAATACCGAGAGGTAGAACCAGCCCAGTGCGGCGGACATGACAACCTGGAACAGCGAGTTGAGCGCGACCAGCACGGCGGCTGCCTCCCGGTCGCCACAGGCCAGGTCGTTCCAGATGATGACCATGGCGATGCAGCGCGCCAGGCCGACGATGATCAGCCCGGTGCGGTATTCGGGCAGATCGGGCACCAGCAGCCAGGCCAGCGCGAACATCAGCGCGGGACCGATCAACCAGTTCAGGACAAGCGAACTCAGCAACAGCTTGCGGTCGCCGGTGACGGTATCCAGCCGGTCGTAACGGACCTTCGCCAGGACGGGATACATCATGATCAGTAGGCCGAGGGCAATCGGGACCGAAATGCCCTGCACCTGAACACTGTTGAGCGCGGTGTCGATGCCGGGAACCAGCCGGCCCAGAAGTAGACCGGCGACCATGGCCACACCGATCCAGACCGGGAGGAATCGATCGAGCGTCGAGAGTTTCCCGACGACGGCGGATCCGCTCTGGGCATCGGTCTGGTGTGTCATGCCGAAGCGGGCGTGCTGTCAGCGGTGCAGCACGTTCCCGTGGCGCTGCCATCGGTGCCCAGGGCTGTGGAGCTGGTGCCGAACGTGTCGGAATCGGCCAGCACGGTGTAGACCTCCCATTTTTCACCCGCCGGGCCGGTCACCCAGACCTTGTCCTGGGTGGCGAAACAGCAGGTGGTGCCGATTTCCTCTTCGGTGAACATGCCTTCGTCGGTCAGGCGGGCAATCTCGGCGTGGACAGCCTGGCTGGATTCGACTTCGACACCGAGGTGATTGATGGTTCCGCCGTGGCCGGGATTCTCGATGAGCACGAGTTTCAGCGAGGGTTCGGTGACCGCGAAGTTGGCGTATCCCGGTTTCACTTTCGCCGGGGAGGTGTTGAACAGCTTGGAGTAGAACGTGATGGCAAGGTCGAGGTCATCGACATTGAGGGCGAGTTGGGCGCGGGACATGACCGCCTCCTACCTTTGTGGCTTATATCGAACTACTGGCAGCGCCGATCCTGCCACCTCTTCGATATTTGTCAATAAGGTATGGCAGGATGGATTCATGCCGAAAGCGCTGCCGACCATCGATGTCTCCGCGCCGGTCTGCTGCACGCCGGTCGCCGCCGGCCCGGTCGGAGACGATGCCGCGTTGGAGATTGCCTTGCGCCTCAAAGCGTTGGCTGATCCGGTGCGGGTCAAATTGATGTCATTGTTGTTCAGCAGCAGCGAAGGCGAGGTGTGTGGTTGCGACCTGGCGGCGGCGGTGGAGCTGTCGGAATCGACTGTCAGCCATCACCTGTCACAGCTGCGGCGGGCGGGCTTCGTCGAGTCGGAGCGGCGCGGAATGAATGTCTACCATCGCGCTCGCCACGAGTCCCTGATCGCCCTGTGTTCGGTGCTCGACCCTAACTGTTGCCGTTAGCTCACCGGGGCCGTCGCCGGTGCGGGGATGCGAACTCAGCGGATCTCACCGACCGGTGACGACCACGTCATCCCAGGTCGCGGTGATCTCGGCGGTGTCGACACCGATCGTCTCGCGCAGCACGACCGCCGCGTCACGGCGCAGTGAATCACCGTCCTGCAGATAGGTGTGTCGGCGCTGCTCGGCGCCGATGCCGATGAGATGAATATGGACCGCGGTGAGGACATCGTCCTGAACGCTGAGCTCGACATCGGCGACGGCCGCGGCGACCTCGGCCGCCGGCTCGGCCAGCGCCCAGGTGAGCAGCTTGGCCAATGCAATATGCGTGACGCCGATCCCCTTGCGTGCGGTGCGGATCAGCTTGCCGCGCCGCGGTAAGGCCGAGATGCGTTGGGCGATACCGCTTCGTAGCTCGGTGAGCGCAGAACCGGTTTCGGCCCAACGGTTGTCGCTCTCGACTTCGGATTCGTGCAAACCGACAAATCGGCGGGTGGCGTCGGCGATCCAGGCCGCCGCCTCGGCGGTGGCTTCGTAATCATCGCGCGCTGCCGTGCTCATATGGTCTCCAGTCTTGCGCACCGGGGCACCGCTGTAAAACCGGCCGGTCGTCCTCATGGTCGGAACTCCTCCAGGGTGGTGGCGAGACGTTTCCGGGTGCGCTGCAACAATCCACGGACCGAACCCTCGGTCGTATGCAGCACTGTCGCGATTTCGGCCACCGGCAGGTCGTACACCTCCCGGAGCCACCAGGCGGCGCGCGCGGGATAGGGAAGCTTGGCCAGTTCGCGGTTGAGGGCGGTTAAAAACGCGGCGTGTTCGGCCCGCTGGCCTGGGCCCGGTCGGAAGTCGGGGGTCTCCGGGGCCGAGTCCAGGTCGGTCTGCGGTCGCCGGCGGCGCATCGCATCGATGGTCTTGCGGGACGCCAAGGAGTACAGCCACGTTCGGAACGCGGAGCGGAATGCGAAGTTGGGCAGCGCCTTCCACGCGGCGATGAAGGTTTCCTGCACGATATCGTCGCAGTCGCCGGACTCTGGATACGTTTGCCTGACAAATTTCAGCAACGCCGATGCGTGGCGCGTGACCAACACGTCGAACGCTGCCGTATCACCCCGCTGAGCGCGTCGGGCGAGCGTCTCATCGGGCAGCGAGTCGAGCACTCCGGTCTTGTTGTCCACTTAGCGCACATTTCAAACCCGCTGTGTTCTACATCTCTCGCGCGTGCGCTCCGTGCCCGCACCCCCGACTAACCATGTGAGCCGGACAAAACGTTCCGAGCTGGAATAACTCGTGAAGGAGACTCGCATGACCACCGCAGCACCGTCCCGTGAGGTCAGCTCCGCAGCCAAGACGGAAAGCGCAGGCAAGGAGTTGGAGAAGCTGGCTTCCGACCATGGCGTCACCACCATCGCCGACGTCGTCGTGTCCAAGATCGCCGGTATCGCGACCCGCGAGGTCGACGGCGTCTACGACCTCGGGGGCCAGGCCGCGCGAGTGGTGGGGAAACTGCGGGAGACTTTGCCCGGCACCCAGAACCTCACTCAGGGCGTCAACGTCGAAGTCGGCGAGCGCCAGGCGGCCGTCGATATCGGCATCGTCGCCGAGTACGGGGTGGCCATCCACGATCTCGCCGACGGCATCCGCAACAACGTCATCTCCGCGGTCGAGAACATGACCGGCCTCGAGGTGACCGAGGTCAACATCACCGTGCACGACGTGCACTTCGCCGATGACGACAACGGCGAGGAGACCGCGACCGACGCGCAACCCCGCGTCCAGTGAGCGCCGCGAGCGAGCGGGTCGATCGCGTCGTCGCGGCGGTGACCGCCGTCGACGGCGTGGTCGGCCTGCACTCGGGCCCCGGCGTCCCGACCACATATCTGCCCGGCCGCACGGTCGGGGGAATCAGGTTGGGCTCCCAGGACGGCAAGGTCCACGTCGTCCTTGCACTCCGGGGAAACCTGCTCGACACCGCCACCCAGGTACAGCAGGTCGCAAGCTCTGCCGCCGGGGTGCCGGTGGACGTGGTGGTGGGAGATGTGGCGGCCCCGTGATGGAGCCGACGGAAGCTTTACCCAAGAGGAGAAGACAATGACTGAGAAGTACGTGATACCAGGGCTTTTCGCGGGCCTGCTGGTGGCCATCGCGGCGGTAACCGGTGGGCTGATCGGCTTCCTGCTGGCCTTGGTGCTCGGTGCCGCGGGCGCGGCCATCGGTGCCCACCTCGACGGCACCATCGATCTGACCGCGCTCGGTCGCAGGTCGGGGAGCTGACCATGACCAGCGAGGCGGTGACGCGATTGGCGGAGCCGACCACCCGTGGGCGCACGCAGATCGACGACCGGGTGCGCGAACGAGTGATCGAACGCGCCGTCCTGGCCACGCCCGGTGTGGTCGCACATCGGACGATGGTTCCTGGGCGGACATTGCCCTCGGTCAGTATCGCCGATCACACGGCGGGTGTGGACGTTCAGATCGCCGCGGCGTGGCCGCTCGACAGCGCCACGGTGCTGGCTTCGGCGCGCTCGGCAGTGGTGCGTGAACTCGCCACCACCCTCGGCGAGCATCCTGATCGGGTCGAAGTGACCATCGCCCGCGTCGAGTCTGATCGGACACCCGCCCAGGTCGCTGATGCCTACTCGGATGCTGAGGCACCGCCGCCCGAGGCGGTCGGTATCGCGCCCCGCCGCTTCGCTCCGCGCCGGATCGCCGGCGCCACCTACTGCGGTGTGATCGTCGCAGTCCTGCTGATGGCGCTCGGCGCGATGGCCATCCGGGACGCATTGACACCCGAGGATCCGTGGATCGCGCCCGCGCTCTCGGCGCTGGCCGGTGTCCGTTGGCAATGGTGGACCTCGCCGGCGGCCGTCATGGCAGCGCTGATCGGTGCGCTCCTGCTGATCACCGCTGTCAAACCGCGCAAGCGCACCCACGAACCCGTCGACGACCTCGTCTGGGTTCGGCGCGGCCGGCAACGGCAATGGATCGACGAACAGAACTTCGCCGATGACGGGGGGAGTGTGCGATGAGCACGTCACTGCGCGTATTCGACCGCGTACTCACGGGTTTATTGGCCGTGCTGATACTCACCGGAGCGGCATGGGTCATCGGCTACGGCGCCGATGTCGCCGTGGCCAGGGATACCGCGGCGCGTATCGACGCGGCAGCGTTGGGACGGGCGAGCGAATGGCACCTGTGGTCGCTTACCCTCGGCGCCGCTGGGGCAGTTCTGCTGCTGATCGGTGCCTGGCTGGTCCTGCTGCATCTGCGGCCGCGGTCGGTGCGCGAGGTGACCACCGACCACGTCGGAGCTGTCGATCTGGCCCGGTTGGCCGATGCGGCTGCCGAAGATCTGGGTAACCATCCCGCGGTGTCGTCGGCGAAGGCGGTCACCCGCACCGTGGCCGGACGGCCGGTGGTTCGCATCAGCGCCGTCTTCCCGGCGCCTACCGATCGCGCCCGGATCCGCCAACTCGCGCACCGGTGCGCGCACGATCTCCGCCGCGCCGCCGACACCGAACTCGAATTCCAACTGCTGGCCGAACAGGCAGCGGGATAAGCCGAGGCCGCAGATTCCTGCGGGCTCAGACACGAAAGGGAGAGAAGAATGGGAATCGCCGACAACGCCAAGAACAAGGCCGAGGATCTCAAGGGCCAGGCCAAGGAGAAGGTCGGTTCGGCCACCGGCAACTCCGATCTGGAGTCCGAAGGCCAGGTCGATCAGGCCGTCGCCGCGGTCAAGGACCACCTCACCAATGCCGCCGACAAGGTCAAGGATGGTGTGGAGGCCGTCAAGGACAAGCTCACCGGTAAGTGAGATCGCCTGACACACAGGTAAATCGATACACGGGCGGTACCGGGAAGCGTCCCGGTACCGCCCGTGCTCGGTCGTGGCCGGATCGTGTCACCCCGCTGCCAGCAAACGCGACATCCCCGCATCGCGTGCTGTGCATCATGGTGTCGGACATCACCGGAGCGGGGGTGCTGCGATACGGGAGATCGGGCTGCTGGCCTGGTCATCTCGGTCACGGGACGGTTTGCGCAGGGCTCGTGGGGGCTACGATTCGGTGAGACGAACACCGCCGAGGTGTCGCCTGCCGCGGGTCGTGTGGCCAATTGCGCCCGTGCCCGTCGGGCAAGGCGTTAGGGTCTCGGTGGCTAGCTATCGATTTGACATCGAACTTGGAGGGCATGAATGAGCGCCTATCGGACCGTCGTGGTCGGCACGGACGGATCGGACTCGTCGTTGCGTGCGGTGGATCGTGCGGGCGAGATCGCCGCGGGGTCTGGAGCGAAAGTGGTTATCGCCACCGCATACTTCCCGCAGAGCGAGGACCATCACGCCGCCGACGTGTTGAAGGACGAGGGCTACAAAACCACCGGCAACGCGCCGATCTACGCAATCCTGCGTGAAGCCACCGACCGGGCCAAGGCCGCCGGTGCCAAAGAGGTCGAGGAGAAGGCCATCGTCGGTGCGCCCGTCGATGCGCTGGTCGACCTCGCCGAACAGGTCAAGGCCGACCTGCTGGTCGTCGGCAACGTGGGCCTGAGCACCATTGCCGGTCGCCTGCTCGGATCGGTGCCCGCCAATGTCGCGCGCCGATCCAAGGTGGACGTGCTGATCGTGCACACGTCCTGATCGCTTTCGTTGCCCGAGGCCCGGTGTCCACCACAGTATGGGCGCCGGGCTTTCTGCTGTCCGGTCGGTGTTCGGTTCGTGTACTGGTCACCAGCCCATCGACCCGGGGATGCCTTTGAACGGCCCCCGGACCCAACTGGTGATCCATCCGCCGTAAAAGCCGCCCGGCTGGGGCAGCACGGTCTCGCCGTTGACCGTGCACCGGTCCACCGCGGCGGCCATCACCGCGATCGCACCGGCGATGGGTTCGAAACCACGGGTCGGCCTCGGGTAGGTCCAGGCCGCGCGCTCACTGACGGAATCCCCCGACACCAGGTCGAAGTAGCTCGCTTGCCCCTTCCACTCGCACCAGGACGAGCCGTTGGCCGCGCGCAGGGCACCGGGCCGAAACGCCTCTGCCGGCAGGTAATACGTCGGCGGATGACTGGTTTCCAGCACGCGCCAACCGCGCTCGGTCGTGGCGATCTCGGTCCCGCCGAGCTCGACGGTGATCGAGCCCCGGAACTCCTCGAGCCGCGGCGGGCGGGGGTAATTCCACACCGACTCCTGACCCGGGCCGGGCTTCTCAGGAACCGGTTTCACCAGCCGCGCTCCTTCCACTCCGCCAGGTGGGGGCGTTCGGCACCGAGGGTGGTGTCGTCACCGTGTCCGGGGTAGACCACGGTCGAATCCGGGTACACGGCGAACAACTTGTCGGATACGTCGCCGAGCAACCGGTCGAAGTCACCGTCCTTCCAGGTCTTGCCGACCCCGCCGGGGAACAGGCAGTCCCCGGTGAACAGGTGGGTCGTTTCGCCGTCGGCGCCCGTCAAGGCGAGGGCAACCGAGCCCTCGGTATGGCCCTGGAGGTGGATCACGATGAAGGTGAGCTTTCCGACGGTCACGGTGTCGCCGTCGGCAAGGATGCGGTCGGGGGTGACCGGTAATGGTTCGGCATCCAGCGCATGTGCCGCGGTCGGCGCCGCGGTGGCCTTCGCCACCCGCTCCAGGGCCTGCCAATGGTCGTAGTGCTGGTGGGTGGTCACGATCAGGGCGACGTCCGGGGCCTGCTCGGCGATCAGTGTGAGCAGAGCATCGCCGTCGTTCGCGGCGTCGATGAGCAGTGTCTTGCCCGTCGAGGAACAGGTCACCAGGTAGGCGTTGTTGTCCATGGGGCCGACGGAGGCCTTGATGATCGTCGCCGCGGGCAGGGTGCGCCGAGCGGCGGTGCCACTGTCGACGTGGCCGGTGTAGGACTCGCTGAGCGGGATCTGAGGGCTGGTCACACCCCCACGCTATCCGGCTCGACTCGGGCTTGTCGGTGGGTGCACTTAGCATGGGCCGTGAATTCTGTCTTGGGAGGAAAACCCGTTGTCTGACCGTCTGATCGTCAAGGGCGCGCGCGAGCACAACCTGCGCGGAGTCGATCTTGATCTACCCCGCGACGCCCTGATCGTGTTCACCGGCCTGTCAGGTTCGGGGAAGTCCTCGCTGGCCTTCGACACCATCTTCGCCGAGGGGCAGCGCCGCTATGTCGAGTCGTTGTCGGCCTATGCCCGCCAGTTCCTCGGTCAGATGGACAAGCCCGATGTCGACTTCATCGAGGGCCTGTCGCCGGCGGTCTCCATCGACCAGAAGTCGACCAACCGCAACCCGCGGTCCACCGTCGGCACCATCACCGAGGTCTACGACTACCTGCGCCTGCTCTACGCCAGGGCCGGGACGCCGCACTGCCCGGTCTGCGGCGAGCGCATCGCCCGACAGACCCCGCAGCAGATCGTCGACCAGGTGCTCGCGATGGAGGACGGCACCAAGTTCCAGGTTCTCGCACCGGTGGTGCGCACCCGCAAGGGTGAGTTCGTCGACCTGTTCGACAAGCTCAACAGCCAGGGTTACAGCCGGGTCCGTGTCGACGGCGTCGTCTATCCGCTGGCCGAGCCGCCCAAGCTCAAGAAACAGGAGAAGCACGATATCGAGGTGGTCGTCGACCGCCTGACCGTGAAGGCATCGTCGAAGCAGCGGCTCACGGACTCGGTGGAGACGGCGCTGGGCCTGGCCGACGGCATCGTGGTGCTCGACTTCGTCGACCGCGAGGAGGATCACCCGCATCGCGAGCAGCGGTTCTCCGAGAAGCTCGCCTGCCCGAACGGCCACCCGTTGGCCGTCGACGACCTCGAACCGCGGTCGTTCTCGTTCAACTCCCCGTACGGCGCCTGCCCGGAGTGCACCGGTCTGGGCATCAAGAAGGAAGTCGATCCCGATCTCGTCGTGCCCGATCCGGATCTGACGCTCGCCGAGGGTGCCGTCGCGCCGTGGTCGATGGGGCACACCTCCGAGTACTTCACCCGGATGATGTCGGGCCTCGGTGAGGAGCTGGGATTCGACGTCAACACCCCGTGGAAGAAGCTGCCCGCCAAGGCGCGCAAGGCCATCCTCGAGGGCTCCGACCATCAGGTGCACGTCCGGTACAAGAACCGGTACGGACGAACCAGGTCGTACTACGCCGATTTCGAAGGTGTACTGGCGTTTCTGCAGCGCCGGATGGAGCAGACCGACTCCGAGCAGATGAAGGAGCGCTATGAGGGCTTCATGCGCGATATCCCCTGCCCGGAATGTCAAGGGACCCGGCTCAAGCCGGAGATCCTTGCGGTGTCGTTGTCGGCTGGGGCGCACGGTGCCAAGTCGATCGCGGAGGTCGCCGAGCTCTCCATCGCTGACTGTGCCGAGTTCCTCAATGCACTGACCCTCGGTACCCGTGAGGCCGCGATCGCCGGGCAGGTGCTCAAGGAGATCCAGTCCCGGCTCGGCTTCCTGCTCGACGTCGGCCTGGAATACCTGTCCCTTTCCCGTGCGGCGGCCACGCTGTCCGGCGGTGAGGCCCAACGTATCCGGCTGGCCACCCAGATCGGCTCGGGTCTGGTTGGCGTGCTCTACGTGCTCGACGAGCCGTCCATCGGCCTGCACCAGCGTGACAACCGCAAGCTGATAGACACCCTGGTCCGGCTCCGGAATCTGGGTAACACGCTGATCGTCGTCGAGCATGACCTCGACACCATCGCGCACGCCGACTGGGTAGTCGATATCGGCCCGGCGGCGGGCGAGCACGGCGGCCGGATCGTGCACAGCGGTTCCTACAAGGATCTGCTGCGCAATCCCGAATCACTCACCGGCGCCTACCTTTCCGGCAAGGAGAGCATCGAAGTGCCGGCCATCCGGCGGCCCGTGGATCGCAAGCGCCAACTCACCGTGGTCGGTGCCCGCGAACACAACCTCAAAGAGGTTGACGTCGCATTCCCGCTCGGGGTGCTCACCTCGGTCACCGGGGTCTCCGGTTCGGGTAAGTCGACGCTGGTCAACGACATCCTGGCCACCGTGCTTGCCAACAAGCTCAACGGGGCCCGGCAGGTGCCCGGCCGGCACACCCGGATCAACGGTATCGATCAGCTCGACAAGCTGGTGCGCGTCGATCAGTCGCCGATCGGGCGGACGCCCCGGTCCAACCCGGCCACCTACACCGGGGTGTTCGACAAGATCCGTACGCTTTTCGCCGCCACCACCGAGGCGAAGGTCCGCGGCTACCAGCCGGGCCGGTTCTCGTTCAACGTCAAGGGCGGCCGGTGTGAGGCGTGTTCGGGTGACGGCACGTTGAAGATCGAGATGAACTTCCTGCCCGATGTCTACGTGCCCTGCGAGGTGTGCCACGGCGCGCGGTACAACCGCGAGACCCTCGAGGTGCACTACAAGGGCAAGACCATCTCCGAGGTGCTCGACATGCCCATCGAGGAGGCCACCGAGTTCTTCGAACCGATCTCCTCGATCCACCGTTATCTCAAGACACTCGTTGATGTCGGACTCGGTTACGTCCGGCTGGGCCAGCCCGCCCCGACGCTGTCCGGCGGGGAGGCCCAACGGGTGAAGTTGGCCGCCGAGCTGCAGAAGCGTTCGACCGGCCGTACGGTGTACATCCTCGACGAGCCGACCACCGGCCTGCACTTCGAGGACATCCGAAAGTTGCTCAAGGTGATCAACGGTCTTGTGGACAAGGGCAATACGGTCATCGTGATCGAGCACAACCTCGATGTCGTCAAGACCTCGGACTGGATCATCGACATGGGACCCGAAGGCGGTGCCGGCGGCGGAACCGTCGTTGCCCAGGGGACTCCGGAAGATGTCGCGGCCACGCCCGAGAGCTACACCGGTCAGTTCCTGGTGGAGATGCTCGATCCGGCACCTGCCGCGGAGACGCCTGCGCCCAAGACCCGACGGCGCCGCAGCAAGGTCAGCGCCTGATCGGACCGCCCGGCCACAGTGCACTTCCAGACGTGGTACTACCGGCAGTATCACCCGCAGCAGTAGTACTGCCGGTAGTACCACTGTTGCGGCGGCACCATCACCCGCGCGGCGGGATCGGTGGGTGGTCAGGCCTTCGTCAGCGGTGAGGGGAAGCGCGGTTTGATCCGTGTCCCGTCGAGCCACGCTGTCAGCTGATCAGCTTTGTGTTGCAACGCCTTCCGAGCATCGCGGCCGACGTCGGCGATGACCCGGATCTCCACCGTGGCGTCCTGGTTCTGACGCCAACCGCCGACCACCCGTCCATCGACCCATGCCGTCGGGCCGGCATTGCCGCGTGTGTCGAAAACCTGCGCACCCAGGTCGTGCAGATACCAGTCCCGTCCGGTCCATCCCATCGTCGTGACGTCCAGGCCCGGTAGCAATGCCACCCAAGGCTCCGGCTCCGGTTCGATCTCCAGATCGTCGGGCAACGCCACACCCGGCGAGCCGTGCAGGTCCACCCCCACCGCGCCGATATCGACAAGTGCCCGGCGCGCCCAGCCGAGGGTCTGTCCGAACCACCACGTGATATCCGCTACCGCGGCAGGGCCGAAGGCGCGCAACCAGTTTCGCACCATATCGGCGGCCGCGGCATCCGGCTCGGCCGCCGGTACGGCACCGAGCCAGTCGGTGGTGGAGGACCACAAGGGACGGGAGGATGTCCAGCCGCCCTGGTTACGTCCACGCATGATGTCGCCGCGCACATCGAGTACGGTCAACACTCGCGGGGCCAGGGGAGTCGTACCGCCCCAAGGCTTTCCGGGTGCCGGATCCCAGGTCCCGGCCAGCTCGGGCAGCGCCAGCCGCAGGTCGGCCGCGCCCGTGGGACCGTTGTCGTCGAGGTGGTGGAGCACGGCGGAGCGGGCCCTGTCGAGCCACGCCGATCCGTCCGCGGCGACCCCGGCCTTCTCCACATCGGCGATCAGCTTGCGGGTCTCGGTGTCGGCGACCCGGTTACTGGAGGCCACCTGCACGTCCGGCAACCGGCCGGTCGGCACCATCCACAGCGTCCGCCGCATCGCCACCTGCCGCACCAGCCGCCGATCGTCGTAGAGCGCGGTGCTCAGGTCGTCGCGTTCGAATCCCGGCACCCGGGCCCACAACGACAGATATGGCGTTGTCGGGTCGGTGGCATGAAGGCCCACCAACGCAGCCGTCACCTCGTCCACCGATGCGCCGGGACAGGCGAGGAAGTGTCGTCGCCCCAGTCGGGCGCGCCGCTCGGCGACGGTGAAAGTCCGCACCGCCACGCCGCGTCAGTCCTGGTCGGACTTCATTGATTCGCGGATTTGCGCCAGCCGATCCGCGGCGGCGCGCTGGCGCGCCTCGTACTGCTCGGCGATCGTCCGGCCCTCCGGTGTCTCATCGGCCAGCTCCGCCCCACCGATCGCGGTGCCGAGGCGGGTCTCGATCTTCTCGCGCACCGCATCGAATGTCGGCACACCCGCCTCGGTGTAACCGGTATCGGCAGGAACCGGCGGCGGCGGCGACGGATCGACCGGCACAACGTCGACGTCGAGCGGCTCATCGGCATAAGACTGCTGCTCATCGGCCATGTCGTCACCGTACCCGCACCGAAGTTTGGGATCGGTAGCAATCGGCGGTGGATGTACTGATCCCACGACGGCGCCACCGGGGCGACGGGCGAATGAAGGGGACACACATGACGAAGAATCGCGTTCTGGCCGCCGGCATCGGAGTGCTCGCCGCAACGACCATCCTGGTCGGCTGCTCCGATGACAAGGGCAGTGAGCCGGCCGCGTCGTCGAGCGCGGGCAACAGCACCGCGCAGGTCGCCACCGGCGGTGACACCGAGGTCAAGGTGGAGGGTCAAGATCTGGCCGGGTTGGACCTGAAGTCGGTGACCTGTGTGAAGGCGGGCGGGAAGATCAACGTCGCCAGCGGCGCCGTGGGTGGGCAGCAGGGCCTCGGTGTGGTGATGACCGACGAGGCCACCCCCAAGGTCGAGTCGGTGGGCCTGGTGGTCGACGGTAACGCGCTTGCCGTTGCCGCCATGGGCGGTGCGAGCACCGGCTCGGCCGAGGTCAAGGTCGACGGCAGCACGTACACCATCACGGGTGAGGCCACCGGCGCGGACCTCAAGAATCCGATGGCCGGCATGATCACCAAGAAGTTCGAGATCAAGGTCAGCTGCAACTGACCAGGAAAGACCGGCGGCGGACGCAGATCTGCGTCCGCCGCCGGCTGTCGTCCTATGATGACGCCGTGTCGATCACCGATGCCCTCGGCGGGGCCCGGCGGCTGGCGTGGGCATCCGACGAGTCGGCAGCCAAGGATCTGCTGCTCACGCAGCTCGCGCTGATCGAGGAAGCCGACCGCGACGATCTTGCGCTGGAAGTGTTCGCCCAGCTCGGCGAGATCTACCTGGTGCGGACCGCCTATGACGGTGTCGTCGAGTGCATCACCCGCATCCGGGACTGCCTGGCCGCCTACCGTTCTCAACCCGTTCGCAGTGCCGAGACCGAACACATGATGTGCCGCTACGGCCGTCGGGCCGATTTCCTGCAGACCGGTCTGCACGCCGCCCGCGGTGAGCATGAACAGGCCGCCGCCGTGCTGGCCACCCTGGCCGCGTCATCCGGGCCCGCCGATCTGGCGGCCGAGCAACGATTTCTGGTGGCCTGCTCGCGGATCCTGTGCGCCCAGGCGCTCGCCGATGACGATCTGCACCACCTCGCCGCCCCGCTCTGGGACCAGGTGCTCGAGGGTCTGGACCTCTCCGCCGATTCCGGAGGTCATCACGATCGGCTGCTGGTGCTGGCTGGAATCGGCTACGGCGGCTTCTGCGTGCAGACCGGCCGGCTGGCCGAGGCCGAACCGTGGCTGCGCCGCGCGGGAGCCCGCGCCGCGCTGAATGGATGGGAACTGGACACCGCCAGGACGCAATTGGAACGTGCGGTCGGCAACTGGTCGCGCGGCGACCACACCTCGGTCGAGGAGTTGATCAACGACGCCTACCCCGTCATCGCGCGCTACGCCCGCGCCCACGACGTGTCCCGCTGCTGGTTTCACCTCGGTCTGACCAAACTTGCCGCCGGTGCCCTGTCCGACGCCGATCAATGCTGGGAGCACGCCGAGCGGCATTGGCGTGAACTCGGTAAACCACTGCACATCCATCGGATCCTGCTGCAGCGCAGTTGGATACCGATCTTCTTCGGTAGATTCGGCGCGGCCGTCGAACTCATCGCGCAGGCGCGAGCCCTGCTCGACGACTGGCCGCGCAGCACCTGGTTGCAGTACGCGCGGTGTGACGATCAACTGGGCACCGTGTGGCGTGCAGATGCACTGGCAGATCTGGGATTCGACGGCTCCGGTGACCCCGATGACAGCTGGGACGAGGTCGAGGCCAAACATGCCGCATCGCTGGGCACCACGAACGCCCAGACCGGCAGCCCGGGCTTCGTCCGCGCCATGACGAAACTGGAGCAGGCGGCTCTGCTCAAGGTCCCCGCCGCGCTGGCGGTGGACTCGGTGCGCCACACCATCACCGACGCCGATGCCCGCGCGCACTGGGCGGCCCGGGTGTCGGCCCCGATGCTGGCCGGTGCGTTCGCCGTGGCCTGGGAGTGGGAGAACACGGCGCTGGTCGCCGAACTCATCGAATATCACAGCGCCCGAGGTAGTTTCAGCACCTCAAGCGGTCAGGAGACCGAAGCTCCGCCATGGGCCGGGCCGCAAGCGGTGCTGGTGAACAGTGACCTCGAACTTGCGGAGCCTGACCTGGCCGATGTCGCGTCCGGATCGGTCACCGGGGGACCATCGCTGACCAGGCTCGGGCCGCTACCGCCACTACAGATGGATCCCGACGCCGAACCCATCCTCGCCCAGTACCGGCAGCTGGCCCTGCAGCGGTACCGCAGGCGCATCACCGCTGATGAACCCCCCTGGCCGACATGGACGTGAGCCACCGCCCGACGCTGATACTCCGGTACGCCGACGTCGGAATCGCCACCTATGCCAGCCTCCGCGTCGTCGGACACCCCGAACGCACCGCCACCTGGGTGGTCGAGGAGACCATCTTGCTGGCTGCGCTCGAGGAGATTGCGGGCGCGCTTCCGGATCCTCGCGGCTCCGAATCGCCGGTCGACGCGCTGGAAAGGGCACTGACCCGCGGCGCGTTCACCGATCCGGAGTCCGAGCTGATGCTCGCCTACCGGCTCGGTGTGCTGCTCATCGGACCCGAAGCCTGGCAGCTGCTCGACGCGTATGCCGATCAGGCCCCGGTGTTGCACATCGCGCCGAGCGCACGGCTGGGGCGCATCCCATGGGGTCTGTTGGCGCGACCGTCACTGCGCCCCGACGTCACCGCGATGCTGCAGGCGCGCCAGGACGCCATCACCCCGGACGGCCCACAACCCGCGGTCATTCCCTGGCCGGGCGGCGCGCTCAGCGCACTCAGCTCCGGCATACGGCTGATGGAGCTCGCCGACGTACTGATGGCGGTTCCGGCCAACATCGCCCGGATCCGTCGGGTCAATCAGCCTCGGCCGCAGGGGGTTCCACTGCTGATACTCGACCCCCGGGTGCCAGGTCAGCGCCCCGACTCCGCGCTCGGATCGGTCCTTGGACGACCTTCGGCCGACACCGTGTTATCGCGGCACTATGCCGAACTGATGAAGAGTCGGACGGTTCTGCCGCGGGTCGACTCCGCCGTCGAGTTGTTCCGCAGAACCGATACCGACCGGGACTGGCTGGCCGTGACGCTGGCGCAGCGGCCGGGCAGACTCGTCTTCGTCGGACATGCCAGTGTGGGCGACAGTGCGCAGCACGCCGATGCCGGCGTCGGGCATGCCGAACGCGCGGCGCTGCATCTTGCCTGCCGGTCATCGGTGCCCGGCTTTGCGAACCCGATCGGCGATCATCGCCCGCTGACCGCTGCCGATCTGCTCGTCGCTGATCTGACCTTCCCGACTCGGGTCGCTCTGCTGGCGTGTGCCTCCGGAGGTGACTACCGGTTCGACGAGGCGACCGGTCTGGTGGCGGCCATGGTCCTTGGCGGCGCGGAGCTGGTGACGGCGACGCTGTGGTCGCTGCCGACAAGCGCCGGATACCGTCGCTTCACCGATGGCGCGCATTCAGACCCGATGGGTTCCGTGATCGCCGCGGTGGACACGGCCCACCAGGAGATCGCCGACTTCGATGCCGCATGTGCGGTGAACCGTTGGCAACGCACACAATTGCAGCGCTGGCGGACCGGCGACCGACTGGCCGCCCCGGTGTACTGGGCGGCGTTGGCCACCTTTGCCGTCGGTCAGGCGGGCGGGATGCACACCGCCACCGAGGATTCGTCGTCTCGCAGATAGTAGGCATCGATCACGGCGCCAGGGAACACCCGGCGCAACGCGCTCGCGGGGATCAGGGCCGTCTCGTGTGCGGGGAACTGGCCGCCCTCGGGCCTGCGGACCATCAGGTCCAGCACGACCTCGCAATGATCCTCTCGCCCGGTACCGGTCGGCCGGGCCGCCGTCACCACGCCGGTGCCGCGCACCCCATGCCGGATCAGGTCCACCTGCGATTCGGTGACAAGGCCCTTGCCGATCAACATCCGGTCGAACGCGGCCCGGATGGCCGCGATATCGTCGGGCAGCGAAAGATCCTCGCGTGCATCGGGATCGAACGCCACCAACAACACCACACCGGGCCGGATGCCCGCTGCCATCGGGTCATCCGGTACCAGCAGCCGTCCCGTGAATGTGCCCGCGCACACGCTGTGTACCTCCACGGTGATGGCGTCGCTGCCCGGCGGCACGGATGCCACCGTGCCGATACCCACCGCTGTCTCCGACTGCGCCGCAGGGCACTGCGGGCGTCGACGGCCGGTGGCGACGAGCAGGGCCAGACCGACAGACACGACGATGGCGAGCGGGGCGAGGAGCGGGTGCGCGGACATGGGGTCCAGGTTCACCCTGTGGTGCGGCTACCGAACCCAACTTTTCATCGGTGCCTATCCTGATCGGGTGAGCACCGTGCCCGAGACGACCTTGCGGGTCGCCGATGCCGTGCCCGCGCATCCGCGGCGGGCCGTCATCGATCGCGCCTGGCGGGCGATCGGACCCGGTGTCGAGGTGCTCAGTACCGCAGATGGCGGACCGCTGAGTCGCACCGTCAAACGCGTTCTCGATCCGCTGGTGTTGCGCTTGCGGGCCAATCCGCAGTTCTCCGCGCCGGTGGTCTCCGGCGAAGTGGCCGAACAGATGCACCGGGCGATACTGGACCATTCGGCTGCGCTGTGCGCCGCCGCGCAGTGGTTCACCGTGCTCAAGACGCACCGGCGGAAGCTGAAACTGACCACCGGTAACGCCCAGGAGTTGTACTTCCCGGTGTGTTTCGAGCTTGCCGTGACCAAAGGGGCTCCGGTTCAAGGTGATTCAGACACCCCGGTGCGTGTGTTGCGCGACGTACACGATGATCGCGACCGCAATGCGATCGAGGTGCTCAATCGCCACATCGCCGACGAGTCGACCGTCCGGGCGCTGGCGGCCCAGGCTGAGCGCAGTTGGGCCGATGTCGCGCCGACGCCGGCCATCACCGACCCGTTCCTGGCCGGGTTGGTCACGGTGCTCGGCGATGCCGTGACGCATGGCGAATGTGCTGCCAGGCAACGTGTCTGGACGGCCTTGGTGGCCGACGCGACCCCCTACAATCTGGGGGCGCGGGCGCACTACGCCGAGCCGGACCTGCCGTGGTCGCTCATCACGATCGGCCTGAGTTCGGCGGTGCCGCAGCCGCCCCCGCCGATCACCGGCGGAAGCGAAACGGACCGACCGCTGAACCGCAGTGTGCTGGATCGGGTGCGGGCCACGCTGCGGCGGGCGATGGATCGCGACGAGCTTCCGGATGTGCCGCTGCTGCTCGCCGAAGAGGTCGATCGGGCGTGTGCCCCATGGGGTCTGCTCGCCGAGGACATCCAAGCCGCGTTGGTCGCCGGCATCGAGGTGGCCGTGGAGCTGGCCCCGCTGCGGGAGACGGCGATGCCGCGCTACCCGTTGGCGGCCCGGATCCAGGCGCGGCTGCGCAAGGAGGCCTACGTGTTGCACGCACGTCGCTACCTGGCCGCCGGCGAGGTGTTACACCCGCGCCAGCAACAGGTCACCGAGGACCTTGCCACCTTCGCCCGGCCCTACCTGAGCAGGTTGTGGGCCCGGTTGCACGGCCGAGATGTGTGGCAGGAGAGCTGCCGGGATGTCGAAGAGATGTGTGCGCTCCTGCAGGGGGTGGCCCGGTCGGTCAGTCTTGATCATCGCCAGCGCATCAAGTCGATGCTGGAACTGGAGGCCATGCGGTGAAGCTGACGGCTCAGGATGGTCTGTGGACCACCGGCGGTGCGCTTGCCGAGCCGCCCGTGGTGGCGGTGCTCGAGGTCGCCGGCGCCGTGCTGGCGTGGACGGTCGATGATCCCGCCGCACCCGTACACCTCACCTTCACCGATATCGCTGCGGCCGATTGGCTGTGGCGGGTGGTCGGTGAGCCCGGGCACGTCGCACTGGTCGCCGCGATCGGCGACGCGATGCCCGAGCCGTCCGCGGTCATCGACGTTCCTGGGGTGGAGCTGGCTGCCGGGCCATTGGCCCCGCTGCGGCGGCTGGCAATGGGGCATTGGCTGCGTCGATGGTGGCCGGCGAGCATGCGCGATGCGATCGCCGAACTCGATGTTGCGGTGCTGGATGCGGAGATCGCGGTCCTGACGGCGGCCGCCCAGGATTACTTTGTCGACGACACGTTCGACAGCGATGTCGAGGAGCTATTGCGTCCGCATAGGGACATACTGGCCGGCCTCGGCAGTTCGGCCGACCCACGCATCGCCGAACTGCTGGAAGCCTGCGCCGATCTGGTGGATCTGCCGGACCCGGTGGATGTATCTGCATCGCGGCGTCGCGACGATTATGCGCTGGCGGCAGGCGGAGCAGACTCGGCGACGCAGCCGTCGATCGCGCGGGGGACCGCATCGATCAGCTGGGGTGCGGTGCGGCCCGCGGTGTTCGATGCGGCAGAGGACACCGTCGACTGGACGGTGCGCGTCGACGCCGCGGGTCGGGTCCTCTTGACCGTGCGGACTGCGGTGCGGGCTCCTGCCGAGGGTATCCCCGTGTGGTTCCGCGGTGGCGGGATCGCCGCCGATGCGGTGCTGGCCGCCGACGGCACTACCACCGCCGAGCTGCCGATCACCGAATCTGCTGCGTGGAACCATGATTGGAGTGCCGTGTCGCTCACCGTGGGTGGGCCGGCCACCGAAGGTCGCGACGCGAGAGAACGGATTCGCGCGTTCGTGCGCAACCGGTCACGGGGTGGTGCGGATGATGCCTTTCTCGCCGAGGTGCTGGCCGCCGAGAGCGACTACTGAGTGGCTCGATGGTTGGCCACCGGCTGCACCACCGGAACCGCCGGTGCGGTGTGCATCGGCACCGCAGGTAGCGGTGCGGGCGGACCGGGTGGTGGCGGTGGGACCGGTGCCGCGGGTGCGGCCGGTGCCGCTGGGGCGGGCCCGCCGGGAGCCGCGGCAGGGGCCGGAGAACCGGTCGGTATCGCGGTCGGAGCCACCTCGGGAGTGTGCAGCTTGGCCGCCAGCCATGGCATCGCCTCGGCCAGCGCCGAGCCGGCATAGGCCCAGTCGTGGTTTCCGGGTCGAGTGACGATGCCGCACTCGATACCGTGTGCGGTGGCCACGTCGCACAAGGTCTTGGCGGCCGCGGCCTGCGGGGGAGGTGGGGAGACGCCCGCACCGTTGATCGCGAACCAACCGGATACCCCCGAATACTGTCCGTGCCGGGTCATCACGGTGACCGGGTCGAACTCGTCATAGGCAGCGGCGTTGCCGCCGAAGAGACGATCGATGGTCTGCTCCCGGTTGCCGGTGTTCGGCGCGAGGTCACCGGCGATGTCCACGAAGCTGGAGAAGTGATCGGGGTGCATGGTGACGAGGTTCACCGCGCAGGTGCCGCCCATCGAGAACCCGGCGACACCCCAGTTCGCCGGGTCGGCGCTCACCCCGAACTTCGAGATCACGAACGGCACAACATCCTTGGTGAGGTGGTCGGCGACGTTTCCGCGCACACCGTTGACACACTCGGTGTCATTGCTGAACGCGCCTGCCACATCGGCGAACACCAGTACCGGAGCGTTCCCGTGGTGCTGGGCGGCGAAGTTGTCGGCCGTCTGCACCGCCGCGCCGGCGCGTGCCCAGTCCTCGGGCGTGTTCAGCTCGCCACCGATCATCATCACGGCGGGCAACCGCGGCGGCGGATTCGAGGCGAACCAGGCCGGCGGCAGATAGACCAGCTCACCCCGATGTTTGAAACCTGAGTTCGCATTGCCGGTGTCGACGGCGATCAGAGATCCCTTGGGCGGCAGGGAATGTCCGATGTGGTAAGCGGTGAGCGTTGCCAGGTCGGTCTGGTCGGGCAACGGTTCGTCGGTCAGTTGGCCCCACGCCGAACCGACGGTGGGGAAGTAGCCAGTCCAGACGTTGACGGCCAGTGCCACACAGATGGCGCTGAGCGGGACGGCACTGAACATCGCGGCCCGGCGCAGGAACCGGGCGCCACGCCAGCCGGCAAGCAGTGCGCAGCAGGCGAATCCGGTCGTCCCCACCCAGATCCACAGCGCCGGTGGCGCGGGTTCGTCGGCCAGGCCCTGGCTGTTGATGTACCAGTTGGTCGCGAGGATCGCGGCGAGGCCGACGGCGGCGGCGGCGATCAGTACGCGCGGGCGCTGCTTGCGGAGCGCGATCAACACGATGGTGCCGGTGACGATCTGGATCGTCGTCGGCACCGAACCGTGGGTGAGCGACATCAGCGTCGGATGAGTCACGCCATCTATGTTGACGGGCTTCCCTGGGAAGTGGCTGTGACCCCTCAGCGCGGCTTGGCCAGCGGGAACGGCAAGGTTTCTCGGATGCTGCGCCCAGTGATCAGCATCACCACTCGGTCGACACCCACACCGAGGCCGCCGGTCGGCGGCATCGCGTATTCGAGGGCCTGGAGGAAGTCCTCGTCGAGTTCCATCGCCTCGGGATCTCCGCCGGCGGCCAACAGCGACTGCTCCTGCAGGCGGCGCCGCTGTTCGACCGGGTCGGTGAGTTCGCTGTAGGCGGTGCCCAACTCGACCCCCCAGGCCACCAGATCCCACCGTTCGGCCACCCCGGGGATGCTGCGGTGCGGCCGCGTCAGCGGGGACACCGAGGTCGGGAAATCCTTGTAGAAGGTCGGGTGCTCGGTCTGCCCTTCGACCAGTCGTTCGTAGAGTTCCAGCACCACCGCGCCGGCGTCCCAGTGCGTCAGGTAGGGCACCCCGGCGCCGTCGCACAGATGGCGCAGCGTCTGTAGGTCGGTCTCCGGGTCGATGGTGGTGCCCAGGGCCTCCGACACCGCGCCGTGGACAGTTTTGACCGGCCAGTCCCCGGAGATGTCCACCGCTTCCAGGGCGCCGTCGGCGCCGGGGCGCATCACCACCTGGGACCCGTTGGCGGCTTGGGCGGCGTTCTGGATCAGTTCACGGCAGCCGTGCATCCAGACGTTGTAGTCGGCATGCGCCTGATAGGCCTCCAACAGCGTGAATTCGGGGTTGTGGCTGAAGTCCACCCCTTCGTTACGGAAAGCGCGGCCCAGCTCGAAGACGCGCTCGACACCACCGACGCACAACCGTTTGAGGTACAACTCCGGCGCGATCCGCAGATACAGGTCCAGATCGTAGGCATTGATGTGGGTGATGAACGGGCGGGCGTTCGCGCCGCCGTGGATTTGCTGCAGGATGGGCGTCTCCACCTCGAGGAAACCCTTGCCCACCAAGGTCTCCCGGATGGCGTGCAGGATCCGGCTGCGGGCGGTGATCAGGTCCCGCGCATCGGTGTTGATGGCCAGGTCGACGTAGCGGGTGCGGACCCGGGCCTCCGGGTCGGTCAGGCCCTTCCACTTGTCGGGCAGCGGGCGCAGGCATTTGCCGATCAGGCGCCATCTGGTCACCAAAAGCGACGGTGTCCCGTTGCGGCTGTGGCCCATGGTTCCGGTGACCTCGATCAGATCGCCGAGGTCGATCGCAGCCGTGAAATCGGAGTTGCGCCCCTGGGTCAACCGCGAATCATCCAGCAGCAACTGCACTTCGGCCGACCAGTCTCGCAGCTGGACGAACAGTACCCCGCCGTAATCGCGGAGTCGCAGGATCCGGCCCGCCACCGTGACGGTCTCGTCAGGGGCGGTGGTCGCCAACGCCTGGTCCACCGTGTGGCTGGGCGCCTCGCCGACCGGATAGGCATCGATCCCGCTGTCCTGCAAGGATTTCAGCTTGGCCATCCGGACCCGGACCTGCTCGGGCAACCGGTTTTCCTGCGCGCCGGGCAGATCGTGGGCCATCGAGCTGGCATCGGGTGCGGTGCCGTCTTCGTGCAGCACGCCGCTGTCCACCAGAGCCTTGGGGGCCGCGACATGTTCGCCGGTGTGTTCCTTGCGCCGCGAGAAGGGCAGGATCAGGAAACCCTCGGCGATCACCGATGCCACTCCGACACGCGGGATCTCGCGTGTCTCTTCGTAACAGGCGTAGCGCGGCACCCACTCGGGCTGATACTTCATGTTGGACCGGTACAGCGTCTCCAGCTGCCACCAGCGGGAGAAGAACACCAGCAACGCCCGCCAGAGCCGGGCCACCGGCCCGGCGCCCAGCTGGGCACCCTGCTCGAACGCCGATCGGAACATCGCAAAGTTCAGCGAGATCCGCGTGACCCCGAGATCCTCAGCCTGCAGGCACAACTCGCTGACCATCAGCTCGATGGTGCCGTTGGGGGACTGCGGGGACCGACGCATGACGTCCAGTGACACGCCGTTGGAGCCCCAGGGCACCAACGACAGCATCGCCACGACCTGATCCTCGGAGCCGTCCGCCGAGCCCTCGGACACCGCCTCGACCAGCAGGCAGTCGCCATCGGCCGGATCGCCGAGCCGTCCGAGCGCCATCGAGAAGCCACGCTCGGTTTCGGTGTCCCGCCATTCGTCGGCTCTGGCGATCACCATGGCCATGGCATCGGCGGTGAGATCGCGGTGCCTGCGGATGCGCACCGTCAGCCCGGCCCGGCGCGCGCGGGTCACGGCCTGGCGCACGGGTTTCATGTCCGGTCCCGAGAGTTTGAACCGGTCGGGATGCAGAATCGCCTCGTCGCCGAGTTCCACGGCGTTGAGTCCCGCCTCGCGGAACGCCTCGGCCGCGGTCGTGCTGGCACCCATCACACCGGGCGCCCAACCGTAGGTCTCGCACAGCTTGAGCCAGGCTCCGATGGCCGCGGGCCAGGCCCGCGGATCGCCCACGGGGTCACCGCTGGCCAGGCAGACCCCCACCTCGACCCGATAGGTGATGGCGGCGCGGCCGTTGGGCGCAAAGATCACCGACTTGTCGCGTCGTGTCGCGAAGTATCCGAGCGAGTCGTTCTTGCCGTACAGCTCCAGCAGGCCTCGGATCGCCGACTCGTCCTCGCCGGTCAGCGCATTGGTCGCGCGCTGGGAGCGGAACAGCACGATGGCCGCGACCATCAGTGCCAGTGCGCCGAAGAGGCCGAGCAATGCTCGGACGAGAACTCCAGGGTGCTGGCCGTCGAAGACCTCTGCGTCGACGCCCGAGAACGCGACCACCCGGTTGGCGGCGTAACCGAGTCGGTAGTCGGGCTCCAGGGAACCGGGGAACAATTCGAGCAGGCCCCAGCCGATCAGGATGCCCACCGTCATCCCGGCCACCAGCGTGCCCACCGCCTTGATCAGCGCGCCGCGGCGCACCTTGGCCCAGAACTCGTGACGCGCCAGCACCAGGAATCCGATGGATGCCAGATGGAACACCAGGCCGATGATCTCGCCGATGTCCTCCATGACGGTCTCGTCGCCGGTCACCAGGTCGGCGACGTTCAGCGCGGCGGCGCTGACCATGTAGAACACCAGGATCCACCACGCGATGCTCTTGCGGGCGGCCAGCGCAGCAGCCAGCAACGCCAGCACGAAGGCCCACGCGAAGCTGGTGTCGGGGAAGTTGAAGATGTAGTCGTTGACGAACTCGCGCGGAATCCGGATCACGGCGCGGACGAACGGCGAGATGCTCGCCACCAACGACAGCGTGGCGATGACCCCGACGATCCAGCCCGCCGCGGTGGGAACCCAGGCGAAACCCGATGGCCGACGGGGTGTCGCCGCAGGATGGGGCGAGGGCACAGCTGAGGTGGCCGTCATGGGCGCGAGAATATGCGCTAACCGGACGGGACGGGTGATTCTCGGGGCCCCGGGTGGTGTGTCGGGGTGGCGATCACCAGACCGGGCCGGTGTACTTCTCACCGGGACCGTGTCCCGGCTCCTCGGGTGCGGCACTGGCCTCGCGGAACGCCAGCTGCAGGCTCTTGAGCCCATCGCGCAGCGGACCGGCGTGCAACCCGAGGAACTCCGCGGAGGCGGTCACCAGGCCCGCCAGCGCGGTGATCAGACGGCGCGCTTCGTCGAGGTCGCGGTGCGGGCTTTCGTCGGGATCCTCGGACGCCAGGCCCAGCTTTTCGGCGGCCGCGCTCATCAACATCACCGCCGAACGGGTGATCACCTCGACCGCCGGGATTTCCGCGAGCTCTCTCACCTGCGGGTCTTCGGCGGACTGAGTTTTCTGATCGTCGGTCATGCCTGATAGAGTGGCATGATCGACCGTCCCGGCGAACGCCAGGGACAGTAAGTGGAGTCCCGCTCCCACCGCTGACCGTACCGGTCCAGCGGTCCGGTCACAGGCATCCGCGGATGCTCTGTTCTGCGTTTACGCAGACGGCGAGAGCCGTGATCGGTCGGCATCGGGCCCTGCTATATGCAGGGCCTTTCTGCTGATGGCGTGGTGTTGCTCCGCTACTGACCCGGTATTCCACACGGTCGTGGCACGAGAAGACAACGTAGGAGGCCCCATCAGCACTGAGACCCGCATCAACGAGCGTATCCGCGTACCTGAAGTCCGCCTGATCGGACCCAATGGCGAACAGGTAGGCATCGTTCGCATCGAAGATGCACTCCGCGTTGCCGCGGATGCCGATCTCGACCTTGTCGAAGTAGCCCCGAACGCCAGGCCTCCGGTCTGCAAGATCATGGACTACGGCAAGTTCAAGTACGAGACGGCACTCAAGGAGCGCGAGTCTCGCAAGAACCAGCAGCAGACCGTCGTCAAGGAACAGAAGCTGCGACCGAAGATCGACGACCACGACTACGAGACGAAGAAGGGGCACGTCGTCCGCTTCCTCGAAGCCGGGTCCAAGGTCAAGGTCACCATCATGTTCCGCGGTCGCGAGCAGTCCCGGCCCGAGTTGGGCTACCGACTGCTGCAGCGCCTCGGCGCCGACGTCGCCGATTACGGCTTCGTCGAGACCTCGGCCAAGCAGGACGGCCGCAACATGACGATGGTGCTGGCGCCGCACCGCGGTGCGAAGACTCGTGCCAAGGCGGCGCACGACGCAGATACGCCGGCGCGCCGCCCAGCTTCTGAGGCGGCCCCCGCCGACACCGCAGAGCCCACGCAGAACTGATTCACCACACGAACTGAGGACAACATGCCCAAGGCAAAGACCCACAGCGGCGCATCCAAGCGCTTCCGCGTCACCGGAAGCGGCAAGGTTGTCCGCCAGAAGGCCGGTAAGCGCCACCTGCTCGAGCACAAGCCGAGCAAGCAGACCCGTCGCCTCGACGGCCGCACCGTGGTGGCCGCCAATGACACCAAGCGCGTCAAGAAGCTGCTGAACGGCTAATCACCGCTTCACCGACCAACTTTCACCCCGTTAGACAAGGAACACTCTCATGGCACGCGTGAAGCGCGCAGTCAACGCTCAGAAGAAGCGGCGCACAGTACTCAAGGCGTCCAAGGGCTATCGCGGACAGCGTTCGCGGCTCTACCGCAAGGCCAAGGAGCAGCAGCTCCACTCGCTCACCTACGCCTACCGCGACCGCCGCGCGCGCAAGGGTGAGTTCCGCAAGCTGTGGATCTCGCGCATCAACGCCGCCGCCCGCGCCAACGACATCACCTACAACCGCCTGATCCAGGGCCTCAAGGCCGCCGGCGTCGAGGTGGATCGCAAGAACCTGGCCGAGATCGCCGTCAGCGACGCGGCCGCGTTCACCGCTCTGGTCGAGGTCGCCAAGGCGGCCCTGCCCGAGGATGTCAACGCGCCGTCGGGCGAAGCCGCCTGAGACACCGCTGAATGAGTGGCTTCTCCACGCCGCTCACCGAGCGCGCAGATCGGGTAGCCGCAGCGATCAAGCTGCAGCGACCTGTCGAACGTCGCCGCGCCGCACGCTTTCTCGCCGAGGGACCCAACCTCGTCGAGGCGGCGTTGCGGCGCGGAGTCGTTTCCGAGGTGTTCGTCACCGAAGATGCAGCGGTTCGCTTCGCATCCCTGCTGGCCGACACCCCGGCCCACATCGTGACCGACAAGGCCGCAAAGGCGCTGTCGGACACCGTGACTCCCGTCGGACTGGTGGCGGTCTGCCGCATTCCCGAGGTGTCGCTGCCGGACCTACTCTCCGGCGATCCGCGCCTGGTGGCGGTCGCCGTGGAGACCTCCGATCCTGGTAACGCCGGGACCCTGATCCGTCTCGCCGACGCGATGGGTGCCGATGCGCTGATCCTGGCAGGCAACAGCGTCGACCCCTACAACGCGAAATGCCTACGCGCATCGGCGGGCAGCATCTTCTCGGTGCCGGTGGTGTCCGCGGCCGACACCTTGGCACTGATATCGGAGCTCGTCCATGCCGGCCTGGTGGTGATGGCCACCACGTTGGACGGTGAGGCCTCGCTGGCGACCCTCAGACTCGACGTGCCGACGGCATGGCTGTTCGGCTCGGAGGCCCACGGACTGCCCAGCGATGTGGCCGCGGCCGCCGATGTACGGGTGCAGATCCCGATGAAGGGCGGCGCGGAGAGTCTCAATGTGGCTGCCGCCGCCGCGATCTGCCTCTACGAGAGTTCCCGGGCGCTGTCCTGACTACCTGAGTTCAGTCATGACGGGCCAGGTGTTTGTCCGGCTGCGCTGGTGTAGGTCAGATGGGCCGAACGTCTACCTGAGTTCAGTCATGACGAGGCGAGTCGCGTTATCGCTGAGGCCAAGGAGGTCAGGTTGTCATGGCGGCCCGAAGTCAGGCGAGCAAACCCTTGGCGACATGGGTGATCTGCACCTCGTTGGATCCCGCATAGATCATCAGCGACTTCGCATCGCGGGCCAGCTGCTCCACGCGGTACTCCGTCATGTATCCGTTGCCGCCGAACAGCTGAACGGCCTCCATGGCGACATCGGTGGCGGCCTGCGAGCAATACCACTTGATGGCCGAGGCTTCGGCCAACGAGATGGGGGAGCCCTTCTGAGCGGACTCGATCACCCGGAACAGCATGTTGCGCACGTTCATCCGAGCCACCTCCATATTGGCCAGCTTGAGCTGGATCAACTGGAACTGTCCGATCTCCTTGCCCCACAGGAACCGCGTCTTCGCATAATCCACCGACAGCCGCAGGCACTCCTCGATCACCCCGAGTGCCATCGCCGCCACGCCGATCCGTTCGGCCGAGAAGTTGGAGCGGGCACTGTCCCTGCCGTCACCTGCGGCGGTGTTCTCGGTCTCGCCGAGGAGCCGGTCGCGTCCCAGCCGCACATTGTTGAAGAACAACTCACCGGTGCGGGAGGAATGAATACCCATCTTCTGGAACGGTTTCGACTGCACAAAACCCTCCATGCCGCGATCCAGCACGAAGGTGAGGACCTTACGGTCACGCCGGCCCGTCCCATCGCCGGAGTCGAGCTTGGCGTACACCACCACCACATCGGCATCGGGGCCGTTGGTGATGAACGTCTTCTGCCCGTTGAGGATGTAATCGTCACCGTCGCGCACGACATAGGACTTCATGCCACCGAAGGCATCGGAACCCGAATCGGGCTCGGTGATCGCCCACGCGCCGATCTTCTCGTAGGTGACCAGCCCGGGCAGCCAGCGTTCCTGCTGGGCCAGGGTGCCCCGACTCTGGATGGTCGGCACCGTCAGCCCGAGGCTGACGCCGAGCCCGGTGACGAGCCCCATCGACACCCGACAGAGCTCGCTGATGAGCACAAAACCCATGCCCGCCTGGTCGGCACCGCCACCGAACATGCCGCTAGAGGCTTTCGGCTGGCCACCCGATCCGCCATCGCGCAGCCGGGACAGCCTGCGCTCCAACGATTCCCGTGCCATCGCATCGATGCCGAAGGTGGCGAACAGTTTACGGACGATGGGATAGGGCTCCATATCGCCGCTTTCGAGCGCGTCGATGTGGGGCCGTATCTCCTTGTCGACGAACTCGCGCACCGCATCACGCACGGCGATATCGACATCAGACCATTCCAGCATCGAGTCAGGCAGCCTTCCGTTTGGCGGCCGGACGCAAACCGGCCAGCGAGAATGTGGTGTGCAGCAGTGAGCCCGCACGGTCGAGCAGTGACTTGTGCGGGGGTTGGTAGTGCATCGGCAGACCTCGACGATCGGGCGGGGGAGCCATGAAGCCCGGCGCCTCCACCAGCGGGGCATCGGCGGCGATGCGCCCGCCGGCCCGCCGGTAGGCCGACACCGCCCGCGGATGCAGCCGGATCTCGTCGGGGACCGCGACGAACGCGAGTTCGACGGCCTTGCCGAGCAGTCGCAGGATGATCTCGTCGCCGGCGGTCCAGCGCATCCCGGCCCTCTCGCGAAGGGCCGGGTCGAACACCCCGGCGGCCACCCAGCGTTGGGCGCCGACGAGCGGCCTGAAGAGCTGATCCCACACCGGGGTCGGTATCAACACGAACCAGGGCTTGGGAATCCGGATCGAGAAGATGTCCAGGGTGGCCTTGTTGATCTCAAGTTCCTCGCGGCACTTGTGATCCCAGTACTCGCAGAACTCCTCCCAGGAGCCCGGCACGGGGCGCATGCTCATGCCGTACATCCGGTACCACTGGACATGCTCGTCGAAGAGTTGACGCTTCTCCGCCTCGGTGAGTCCTCCGCAGAAGTACTCGGCGGTCTTGATGATCAGCATGAAGAAGGTCGCGTGGGCCCAATAGAAGGTCTCGGGATTCAGAGCGTGATAGCGGCGCCCCTGGCCGTCCACACCCTTGATGTCGTGGTGGAAACTCTTGATCTGCGCGCCGGTGTCCGCCGCGCGGTCACCGTCGTAGACGACACCCATGATCGGGTACACGGAACGGGCGACGCGCTGCAACGGCTCGCGCAGCAGGATCGAATGATCTTCCACGCCCGCGCCGAGCTCGGGGTACATGTTCTGGATCGCGCCGATCCACACGCCGAGCAGCCCGGTGCGCAGGTCGCCGAAATACCTCCAGGTCAACGAGTCGGGGCCGAGCGGTATCGGCTTGGGAACAGCGGTCCGGTCGGTACCGGCGGATGCAGCGGTCATGGGCGTCCTCGTCGAGCCTCGAAAACCACGGTGTCCGGCCACGATATGCCTGACAACACGCGTTGTCCATGACACTGCGCGCAGGTGTGCCGCGTCGTTACCGGTCGGCGATACCGTTGCCACACCGCCGTGACCAGGACATTCCCTGGGCATGGCGCGATGTGAGCAAGCTCGTTGCGCAACGTCGTTGCCGGTACCGGCGGTGCCACCTAGGGTGGCGCTGTGGCTGCCGAATCGTTCGAGGAACGGTCAGCGCACACCCCGGCGGTGTCGCCGCCGGAGATACCGCGCCCTCCCGGTCCGTTCGGATGGCTGTCGGCGACCAATCACCACCCCGGTGTGGTGGCGATGATCAGGCGTGCGCGGCGCGCACTGCCCGGTGATCCTGAGTTCGGCGACCCGCTGTCGGCCGCCGGCGAGGGTGGCCCGCGCGCCGCCGCCCGGGCCGCCGACCGACTGCTCGAGCGCGAGGCCGTCTCCCGGGAGATCAGCCTCGGCGCACTGCAGGTCTGGCAGGCGCTCACCGAGCGCGTCTCGGGCAAGCCGGCCAACCGGGAGATGACGTTGGTCTTCACGGATCTGGTCGGGTTCTCGGCATGGTCCTTGCGCGCCGGCGACGACGCCACCCTGCGACTGCTGCGCCGCGTCGCACAGGTCACCGAGCCGCCGCTGCTGGTCCAGGGCGGACACATCGTCAAACGCATGGGCGACGGCGCGATGATCGTTTTCACCGATCCGAGCACCGCGGTCCGTGCGGTGCTCGCGGCCCTGGACGCCGTGCAGTCCGTCGAGGTCGACGGGTACACGCCGCGCATGCGGGCCGGCATCCACACCGGCCACCCACACCGCATCGGGTCGGACTGGCTGGGTGTGGACGTCAACATCGCCGCACGGGTGATGGAGCGGGCGACCCGCGGCGGACTCGTCATCTCGCACACCACGGTGGACGCGGTCGGTGGTGTCGAGGCCCTGGCCGCGCTCGGGATCTCGGTCAAACGGGTGCGTAAGCAGTTGTTCGCCACCAAGCCCAGCGGGGTGCCCGAGGACCTGGTCATGTACTGGGTCAAGCCGTTGTCGAAGTCGGCGGCCGCCGAAACCGCCCCGGACGGTGGAGAGGGTGCGTGACGTCGCTCTCAACGGGCCATCACCTATGATCGCCGGGTGACGGAGCTCTCAGAAGATGCCCTGATCAGCGCAGTTGCTGCGGCCCGGCAGGCCTTCGACGCCGCCGCGGACCTCGACGCGCTGGCCAGAGCGAAGACCGAACATCTCGGGGACCGTTCCCCGATCGCCATGGCCCGTCAGGCGCTGGGCGCCCTGCCCAAGACCGAACGCGCCGACGCGGGCAAGCGGGTCAACATCGCGCGCACCGAGGCGCAGCAGAGCTTCGACGAGCGGCTGGCCGCATTGCGTGCCGAGCGCGATGCCGCGGTGCTCGTCGCCGAACGCATCGACGTGACGTTGCCATCGACCCGACGCCCGGTCGGCGCGCGACACCCCATCACGCTGCTCACCGAGCGGATCGCCGACACCTTCGTGGCGATGGGCTGGGAGCTGGCCGAGGGACCGGAGGTCGAGACCGAGCAGTTCAACTTCGACGCGCTGAACTTCCCGCCCGACCATCCGGCGCGAAGCGAGCAGGACACCTTCCAGATCGCACCCGAGGGATCGCGTCAGGTGCTGCGCACACACACGTCGCCGGTGCAGATTCGTGCGCTGCTGGAACGCGAACTGCCGGTCTACATCATCTCGCTGGGGCGCACGTTTCGGACCGACGAGCTCGACGCCACCCACACCCCGGTCTTCCATCAGGTCGAGGGTCTGGCCGTCGACAAGGGCCTGACGATGGCCAATCTGCGCGGCACCCTGGACGCGCTGGCGCGCGCCGAGTTCGGCCCGGCCGGGCGGACGAGGTTCCGGCCGCATTTCTTCCCGTTCACCGAGCCGTCGGCCGAGGTGGACGTGTGGTTCGAGAACAAGAAGGGCGGCCCGGGCTGGGTCGAGTGGGGTGGCTGCGGCATGGTGAACCCGAATGTGCTGCGCGCCTGCGGTATCGACCCGGCCGAATACTCCGGCTTCGCCTTCGGTATGGGATTGGAGCGAACTCTGCAGTTCCGCAACGGTATTCCGGACATGCGTGACATGGTCGAAGGTGACGTGCGGTTCTCGCTGCCGTTCGGGGTGGGTGCCTGATGCGCGTTCCCTACAGCTGGCTGCGCGATACCGTCCGGCTCGGCAACCCCGGCTGGGACGTCTCGGTCGAGGAGCTCGAGGACCTCCTGGTCCGGATCGGCCACGAAGTGGAGGAGATCATCCCGGTCGGCCCGGTCACCGGACCGCTGACCGTCGGCCGCGTCACCGAGATCGAGGAACTCACCGAGTTCAAGAAGCCCATCCGCGCCTGCAAGGTTGATGTGGGTGAGGCCGAACCCCGCGATATCGTCTGTGGCGCAAGAAATTTCGCGGTCGGTGACCTGGTGGTCGTTGCATTGCCCGGCACGGTTCTGCCCGGCGATTTCGCGATCGCCAAGCGCAAGACCTACGGCCGCACGTCCGACGGCATGATCTGCTCGGCATCGGAGCTGAACCTCGGTGGCGACCACTCCGGGATCCTGGTCCTGCCCGCCGGTACCGCCGAGCCCGGAGCGTCGGCCATCGAGGTCGTCGGTCTCGACGATGTGGTGTTCCATCTGGCGATCACCCCGGACCGGGGTTACTGCCTGTCGATGCGTGGGCTGGCGCGCGATATCGCCTGCGCCGCCGATCTGGAATTCGTCGATCCGGCGGACGTACCCCCGCTGCCCGCGCAGGGCGAGGCGTGGCCGCTGACCGTCCAGCCGGGCACGGGTGTGCAGCGCTTCGGTCTGCGGCCGGTCACCGGTATCGACCCCGCGGCGGTGTCACCGTGGTGGCTGCAGCGACGGCTTCTGCTCTCGGGCATCCGGGCCATTTCACCGGCCGTGGACGTGACCAACTACGTGATGCTCGAACTCGGCCATCCGATGCATGCCCATGACCGGTCGTTGATCACCGGCGGCTTCGACGTCCGGTTCGCCACCGCGGGCGAGCAGGTCACCACCCTCGACGATGTCACTCGCACCCTGAACGACACCGATGTCCTGATCGTCGACGATATCGCCACCGCGGCGATCGGCGGCGTGATGGGCGCGGGCACCACCGAGGTGCGATCGTCGACGACGGACGTGCTGCTGGAGGCCGCCGTCTGGGATCCGGCCGCGGTATCGCGTACCCAGCGCAGGCTCCGTCTGGTCAGCGAGGCCGGCCGCCGTTACGAGCGCACGGTCGACCCGGCCATCTCGGTGGCCGCGCTGGATCGTTGCGCCACGCTGCTCGCCGAGATCGCCGGCGGCACCGTCGATCCGACTCTGACCGACTGGCGTGGTGACCCGCCGCGCGACAACTGGTCACCGGCGCCGGTGAGCATGCCCGCCGACCTGCCCGACCGGGTCGCCGGAGTGACGTATCCCGCCGGGGTGTCCGCGCGCCGGCTCACCCAGATCGGCGCCACGGTCACCGAGTCCGACGGTGTGTTGACCGCGGTACCGCCGAGCTGGCGGCCCGACCTGCGTGAGCCTGCCGACCTGGTCGAAGAGGTGCTGCGGTTGGAGGGGCTGGATGCCATTCCCTCGGTGCTGCCGCTGGCACCGCCCGGACGGGGCCTGACCCCGGTCCAACGCCGTCGCCGGGCCATCGGGAAGTCGTTGGCGCTGGAGGGTTTCGTCGAGGTGCTGCCGACACCGTTCCTGCCGGCCGGGGTGTTCGATGCCTGGGGGCTCGCTGCGGACGACCCCCGGCGTTCGGTGGTCAGACTGCTCAATCCGTTGGAGGCCGATCGGCCCCAGCTGGCCAGCACGCTGCTGCCCGGCCTGCTGGAAGCGTTGACGCGCAACGTGTCCCGCGGTGCCGTGGACACGTCGTTGTTCGCGATCTCGCATGTCGCCGTGCAGACGACCGAAACCCGTGCGGTGCAACGGATCCCCACCGATCGCAGGCCCACCGACGAGGAGATCGCCGGACTGGATCGCTCGTTGCCCAGCCAGCCCGAGCATGTGGGCATCGTGATGGCCGGGCTGCGTGAACCCGCCGGGCCGTGGGGCCCAGGTCGCAAGGTCGAGGCCGCCGATGCCTTCGAGGCGGTACGGGTCATCGGTCGGGCGGTCGGGGTCGAGCTGACCCTGCGTGCCGACGCGCAGTTGCCGTGGCACCCGGGCCGGTGTGCGGCGGTGCTCGTCGGGGGCGTCGTCGTCGGCCATGCCGGACAGTTGCACCCGGCCGTCATCGAGCGGGTGGGATTGCCCGCGGGCACCTGCGCGGTCGAGATCGATCTCGATGACATCCCGATCGTCGACCGGCTGCCCGCACCCTCGGTGTCGCCGTTCCCCGCGGTGTTCCAGGACATCAGCCTGATCGTGGCCGATGAGGTGGCCGCGCAGTCGGTGATCGACGCCGTCCGCGGCGGTGCCGGTGAGCTGTTGGAGGACGTCCGCTTGTTCGATGTCTACACCGGCCCGCAGATCGGGGAGGGGCGCAAGTCGCTCACCCTGGCGCTGCGGTTCCGGGCGGCGGACCGGACGTTGACCGAGGACGAGGCCAGCGCGGCCAGGGACGCCGCGGTTGCCGCCGCGGCCGAGCGGGTCGGCGCCGTGCAGCGCGCCTGACGGCGATGTTGTAATGGGTTTGCATTCGTCTGCATAACAATGCAAGGATCGGGCTCATGACATCCGTAGCTGTCGCCGGCGCCAGCGGATACGCCGGTGGCGAGATCCTGCGCCTACTGCTGGGCCACCCCGCCTACGCGGACGGTCGGCTGACCATCGGTGCGCTCACGGCCGCCGCCAGCGCGGGCAGCACCCTTGCCGAGCATCACCCACACCTGCTGCCGCTGGCCGATCGGGTGCTGGAGGCTACCGACGCCGCCCTGCTCGCCGAGCATGACGTGGTCTTCCTGGGCCTGCCGCACGGTCACTCGGCCGCGCTGGCAGAACAACTCGGCGGCACCGTCATCATCGACTGCGGTGCCGACTTCCGGCTGACCGACGCCGCGGACTGGGAGAAGTTCTACGGCAGCGCGCACGCCGGCACCTGGCCCTACGGGCTGCCCGAATTGCCCGGAGGTCGAGACGCGCTCAAAGGCGCCACCCGCATCGCGGTGCCGGGCTGTTACCCGACCTCGGCCCTGCTGGCGCTGCTGCCCGGCATCGGGGCCGGTTTGGCGGAACCGAACGTGACCGTCGTCGCGGTCAGCGGCACCTCCGGCGCGGGCAAGTCCGCCAAGGTCGACCTGCTCGGCGCCGAGGTGATCGGATCGGCGCGGGCCTACAACATCGGCGGGAAACATCGGCACACCCCCGAGATCGCCCAGGGTTTGCGCAAGGTCACCGACAAGCCGGTGACGGTGTCGTTCACCCCTGTGCTCATCCCGACCTCGCGTGGCATCCTGGCCACCTGCACCGCGCCGACGCAGGCATCCGAGTCCGAGATCCGGGCCGCTTACGAGAAGGCCTATGCCGACGAACCATTCATCCATCTGCTGCCCGAGGGGCAGCTACCCAAGACCGGATCGGTGATCGGCAGCAACGCCGCCCAGATCGCTGTCGCCGTCGACGCCGATGCCGGCATGCTGGTGGCCGTCTGCGCCATCGACAACCTCACCAAGGGCACCGGCGGCGCTGCGGTGCAGTCGATGAATCTGGCACTGGGATGGCCCGAGACCGAAGGACTGTCGACCGTGGGAGTGGCACCGTGAACCGGGCAGTGGGCAAGCTGGTACGTACTCAGGGCGTCACCGCGCCGGCCGGGTTCCGGGCCACCGGTATCTCGGCCGGTATCAAGGCCTCGGGTGCGCTCGATCTGGCGCTGGTACTCAACGAGGGTCCCGACCATCACGCGGCGGGCGTGTTCACCCGCAACCAGATCAAGGCCGCCCCGGTGCAGTGGTCGCAGCAGGTACTGACGACCGGCAGGCTGCGCGCGGTCATCCTGAACTCCGGAGGCGCCAACGCCTGCACCGGTCCCGGCGGATTCCAGGACACCCATGCCACCGCCGAGGCGGTCGCCGCGGCACTGAGCGACTGGGGCACCGAGACCGGGGCCATCGAGGTCGCGGTGTGCTCGACCGGCCTGATCGGTGACCGGCTCCCGATGGACAAGGTGCTGGCCGGAGTGACGGAGATCGTGCACGAGATGGCCGGTGGCTTGACCGGTGGCGAGGAAGCCGCCCGGGCCATCATGACCACCGACACGGTGCCCAAACAGGTTGCGCTGCATGCTGACAACTGGACCGTCGGCGGGATGGCCAAGGGTGCCGGCATGCTCGCCCCGTCGCTGGCCACCATGCTGGTCGTGATCACCACCGACGCGGTGGCCGGTCCGCAGGCGTTGGACACCGCGTTGCGGCGGGCCACGGCGCGAACCTTCGACCGCCTCGACGTCGACGGCAGCTGCTCGACCAACGACAGCGTGCTCCTGCTGGCCTCCGGCGCCAGCGAGGTCACCCCCAGCCAGGACGACCTGGACGCGGCCGTCTTCGCCGTCTGCGACGATCTGTGTGCGCAGTTGCAGGCCGATGCCGAGGGCGTCACCAAACGCATCACGATCACCGTCGGCGGTGCCGCCTCCGAGGATGACGCGCTGGTGGCCGCCCGCGCCATCGCCCGCGACAGCCTGGTCAAGACCGCACTGTTCGGCTCCGACCCCAACTGGGGCCGCGTGCTGGCCGCCGTCGGTATCGCGCCGGTGACGCTCGATCCGCATCAGATCAGCGTGTCGTTCAACGGGTCTCCGGTGTGTGTCGACGGTGCCGGTGCCCCCGGCGCCCGCGAGGTCGACCTCTCCGGCGACGAGATCGAGGTGCTGGTCGACCTGGCCTCCGGTGACGCGTCGGCGTCGATCCGCACCACCGACCTGTCGCATGCCTACGTCGAAGAGAACTCGGCCTACAGCTCATGAGCGAAACTGCCACCAAAGCCGCCGTGCTGGCCGAGGCGTTGCCCTGGCTCAAGCAACTGCACGGCAAGATCGTCGTGGTCAAGTACGGCGGCAACGCCATGACCGATGACGCGCTCAAGGCTGCCTTCGCCGCCGATATGGTGTTCCTGCGCAACTGCGGGATCCGGCCGGTCGTCGTGCACGGCGGCGGCCCGCAGATCAGCGCGATGCTCTCCAAGCTCGGCATCGCAGGCGATTTCAAGGGCGGGTTCCGGGTCACCACCCCCGAGGTGCTCGACGTCGCCAGGATGGTGCTGTTCGGTCAGGTGGGCCGCGAGCTCGTCGGCCTGATCAACGCCCATGGCCCCTACGCGGTCGGCGTCACCGGTGAGGACGCCCAACTGTTCACCGCGGTACGGCGCAGTGTGACCGTCGACGGCGTGCCCACCGATATCGGGCTGGTCGGCGACGTCGAACACGTCAATGCCGGCTCGCTGCTGGATCTCATTGCCGCAGGGCGCATCCCGGTGGTCTCCACCATCGCACCCGATATCGACGGCGTGGTGCACAACATCAACGCCGACACTGCGGCTGCGGCACTGGCCGAGGCGCTCGGTGCCGAGAAGCTGCTGATGCTCACCGACGTCGAAGGCCTCTACACCGACTGGCCGGACCGGACCTCGCTGGTCAGCGAGATCGACAGTGCGGCGCTGACGCAACTGTTGCCGAAACTCGAATCGGGCATGGTGCCCAAGATCGAGGCGTGCTTGCGCGCTGTCGGCGGCGGTGTGCCCAGCGCGCACGTCATCGACGGCCGCGTCGAACACTGTGTGCTGGTCGAGCTTTTCACCGACGAAGGAACCGGAACGAAAGTGATACCCGCATGACTCTCACCAGCCGCTGGGAAGCGGTCATGATGAACAACTACGGCACCCCGCCGCTGGCGCTCGTCGCCGGGGACGGCGCCGTCGTCACCGACGAATCCGGCAAGCGCTATCTGGACATGCTCGGCGGTATCGCGGTCAACCTGCTCGGCCACCGTCATCCGGCCGTGATCGAGGCCGTCACCGCCCAGCTCAACACGCTGGGGCACACTTCGAATCTGTATGCCACCGAGCCAGGTATCGCCCTGGCGGAGCGGCTCGTCGATCACCTCGGAGCGTCGGGGGCGAGCGAAGCGACGGGGGATGTCACAGCGCGAGCATTCTTCTGCAACTCCGGCACCGAGGCCAACGAGGTCGCGTTCAAGATCACCCGGCTCACCGGACGGACCAAAGTCGTTGCCGCTGAGGCCGGTTTCCACGGTCGCACGATGGGATCGCTGGCGCTGACCGGCCAGCCCGCCAAGCGCGCACCCTTCGAACCGCTGCCCGGACAGGTCAGCTTCGTGCCCTACGGCGATATCGACGCGCTGCGCAGCGCCGTCGACGACCAGACGGCCGCGGTGTTCCTGGAGCCGATCATGGGGGAGAGCGGCGTGGTCGTCCCGCCGCCCGGCTATCTGGTTGCGGCCCGGGAGATCACCGCCGCCCACGGCGCCCTGCTCGTCCTCGACGAGGTGCAGACCGGTGTCGGGCGCACCGGCGCGTTCTATGCCCATCAGCACGACGGCATCACCCCCGATATCGTCACCCTGGCCAAGGGGCTCGGCGGCGGACTGCCGATCGGCGCGTGCCTGGCCATCGGCGCGACGGCCGACCTGTTGACCCCGGGCCTGCACGGCAGCACGTTCGGTGGCAACCCGGTGAGCACCGCGGCCGCCCTTGCGGTACTGCAGACGCTGGCCGCCGAGGACCTGATCAATCGGGCAGACGCGGCCGGCAAGACCATCAGCCACGGTGTCGAGGAGATCGGCCATCCACTGGTCGACCACGTCCGCGGCAAGGGTCTGCTCATCGGCATCGTGCTCACCCAGGACAAGGCCAAGGCCGTCGAGGCGGCGGCCCGCGAGGCGGGCTTCCTGGTCAACGCCGCCGCGGCCGACGTGATCCGATTGGCCCCGCCGCTGATCATCACCGATGCCCAGATCGACGAGTTCCTCACCGCGCTGCCCGCGGTACTCGACCACGGAGCCAAGGGGTAAAGCATGACCCGCCATTTCCTGCGTGATGACGACCTGACGCCCGACGAGCAGGCCGAGGTGCTCGCGCTGGCCGCCGAACTCAAGGCGGCGCCGTTCTCCCGGCGCCCGCTGGAGGGGCCGCGCGGCGTCGCCGTCATCTTCGAGAAGAACTCCACCCGCACCCGGTTCTCTTTCGAGATGGGCATCGCCCAGCTCGGCGGGCACGCCGTCGTCGTCGACGGTCGCAGCACCCAGCTCGGTCGCGAGGAGACCCTGGAAGACACCGGCGCGGTGCTCTCGCGCTATGTCGACGCCATCGTGTGGCGGACCTTCGCCCAGGAACGCCTGAGCGCCATGGCCTCGGGGGCGACCGTCCCGATCGTCAACGCGCTCTCCGACGAGTTCCACCCGTGCCAGGTGCTCGCCGATCTGCAGACCCTCGCCGAGCGCAAGGGCGCGCTGCACGGACTGACCATGACCTACCTGGGCGACGGCGCCAACAACATGGCGCATTCGCTGATGCTGGGCGGGGTCACCGCCGGGATCAACGTCACCATCGCCGCGCCGGCGGGTTTCGAGCCGCATCCGCAGTTCGTTGACGCGGCCCGCCGCCGCGCCAGCGAAACGGGAGCGACGGTGTCCGTCAGCGCCGACCCGAGGTCCGCCGTGGACGGTGTCGATGTCCTGGTCACCGACACCTGGACCTCGATGGGTCAGGAGAACGACGGACTGGACCGGGTCCGTCCGTTCCGCCCGTTCCAGGTCAACGCCGATCTGCTGAAACTGGCCGATCCCGATGCCGTTGTCCTGCACTGCCTTCCGGCGCACCGCGGACACGAGATCACCGATGATGTCATCGACGGCCCGCAGAGCGCGGTCTTCGACGAGGCCGAGAACCGGCTGCACGCCCAGAAGGCGCTGCTGGCCTGGCTGCTCGAACGGCGGTCGTGAGCACTCCGACCCGAGCCGGCCGCCAGGCCCGCATCGTCACGCTGCTGTCGTCGAATGCGATCAGCAGCCAGACCGAGCTGGCCGCCCTGCTCGCCGCCGAGGGTATCGAGGTCACCCAGGCCACCCTGTCCCGGGACCTGGAGGAGCTCGGTGCGGTGAAGCTGCGCGGGGCCGACGGCGGGGTAGGGGTGTACGTGGTGCCCGAGGACGGCAGCCCGGTACGGGGTGTCTCCGGGGGAACCGAGCGGGTCACGAAGCTGCTCGGCGAACTGCTGGTCTCCACCGATTCCAGCGCCAACCTGGCCGTGCTGCGCACCCCGCCAGGGGCCGCGCACTACCTGGCCAGCGCCATCGACCGGGCATCGTTGCCCCAGGTTGTCGGCACCGTCGCCGGTGATGACACCATCTTCGTGATAGCCCGCGAGCCGATGACCGGCGCAGAGCTCGCGAGCATGTTCGAAAACTTGAAGTAACAGTTCACAAAAAAGGGAGATCAACCAATGTCCGAGCGCGTCATCCTGGCGTATTCCGGCGGTCTGGACACCTCGGTGGCCATCAGCTGGATCGGCAAGGAAACCGGCAAGGAGGTCGTCGCCGTCGCCATCGACCTCGGCCAAGGCGGCGAGGACATGGATGTCGTGCGTCAGCGCGCCCTGGACTGCGGCGCCGTGGAGGCCGTCGTCGTCGACGCCCGCGACGAGTTCGCCGACGAGTACTGCCTGCCGACCATCCAGTCCAACGCGCTCTACATGGACCGCTACCCGCTGGTGTCGGCCATCAGCAGGCCGCTGATCGTCAAGCATCTGGTCAAGGCGGCGCGCGAGCACGGCGGCGGCATCGTGGCCCACGGCTGCACCGGCAAGGGCAACGACCAGGTCCGTTTCGAGGTCGGATTCGCCTCGCTGGCACCGGATCTGGAAGTTCTGGCCCCGGTGCGCGACTACGCATGGACCCGCGAGAAGGCCATCGCCTTCGCCGAAGAGAACGATATCCCGATCAACGTCACCAAGCGTTCCCCGTTCTCGATCGACCAGAACGTCTGGGGCCGCGCGGTGGAGACCGGGTTCCTCGAGCATCTGTGGAACGCCCCCACCAAGGACGTCTACGACTACACCGAGGACCCCACCCTCAACTGGAGCACGCCGGACGAGGTGATCGTCGGGTTCGAGAAGGGTGTGCCGGTCTCCATCGACGGGCGGCCCGTCACCGTGCTACAGGCCATCGAGGAGCTCAACCGGCGCGCCGGCGCCCAGGGCGTCGGCCGGCTCGACGTCGTCGAGGACCGGTTGGTCGGCATCAAGAGCCGCGAGATCTACGAGGCGCCCGGGGCCATGGTGCTGATCACCGCGCACACCGAGTTGGAGCACGTCACCCTCGAGCGCGAGCTGGGCCGCTACAAGCGCGGCACCGACCAGAAGTGGGGTGAGCTGGTCTATGACGGCCTCTGGTACTCGCCGCTCAAGCGCGCGCTGGAGTCGTTCGTCGCCCATACCCAGGAGCACGTCACCGGCGAGATCCGGCTGGTCC
Organism: Mycolicibacterium neoaurum; assembly: GCF_036946495.1. Classification (NCBI taxonomy): domain Bacteria; kingdom Bacillati; phylum Actinomycetota; class Actinomycetes; order Mycobacteriales; family Mycobacteriaceae; genus Mycobacterium; species Mycolicibacterium neoaurum. The sequence continues at coordinate 827,736 of NZ_JAQIIX010000001.1, read as the reverse complement.
TGCACGGCGGGCACATCGCCGTCAACGGCCGCCGCAGCCCGACCTCGCTGTACGACTTCAACCTTGCCACCTACGACGAGGGCGACAGCTTCGACCAGTCCAGCGCCAAGGGTTTCGTGCACGTCCACGGGTTGAGCAGCAAGATCTCGGCCAAGCGCGACCTGGGCCTGTGACCCCACTCCTCCGCGAGCGTGCGCGTCTGCGGGCGACACGCCGCTGCCAGACCGGAGTTCACGCACGCTCGCGGAAGGAATCTGCATGAGTACCAACGAAGGATCGCTGTGGGGCGGCCGGTTCGCCGACGGACCGTCCGACGCGCTGGCCGCGCTGAGCAAGTCGACCCACTTCGACTGGGCGTTGGCCCCCTATGACGTCACCGCCTCCAAGGCGCATGCGAGGGTCCTGCACCGCGCGGGCCTGCTCACCGACGACCAGCGTGATGGCCTGTTGGCCGGTCTGGACAGTTTGGGCGCCGATGTGGCCGACGGCAGCTTCGGGCCGCTGCCCAGCGACGAGGATGTGCACGGAGCGCTGGAGCGCGGCCTGATCGACCGGGTCGGCCCGGAACTCGGTGGTCGGCTGCGCGCAGGCCGCTCGCGGAACGATCAGGTGGCCACCCTGTTCCGGATGTGGCTGCGTGACGCGGTGAAGGCCGTCGGCGATGGGGTACTCGACGTGGTCGCGGCGCTGGCCACCCAGGCCGCCGCGCATCCGACGGCGATCATGCCGGGCAAGACACATCTGCAGTCCGCGCAGCCGGTGTTGCTGGCCCATCATCTGTTGGCCCACGCGCACCCGCTGTTGCGGGACGCCGAACGCCTTGTCGACCTGGACAAGCGGACCGCGGTGTCGCCCTACGGCTCCGGCGCGTTGGCCGGATCGTCGCTGGGGCTCGATCCCGATGCGATCGCCGCCGAGCTGGGCTTCGATGCCGCGTCCGAAAACTCCATCGACGCAACTGCGGCAAGGGATTTCGCGGCCGAGGCGGCCTTCGTGTTCGCGATGATCGCGGTGGATCTCTCCCGGTTGGCCGAGGACATCATCCTGTGGAGCACCACCGAATTCGGGTATGTGAAGCTGCACGACGCCTGGTCGACGGGTTCCTCGATCATGCCGCAGAAGAAGAACCCGGATATCGCCGAACTGGCCCGCGGAAAGTCCGGGCGGCTGATCGGCAACCTGACCGGTCTGCTGGCGACGCTCAAGGCACAACCGCTGGCCTACAACCGGGATCTGCAGGAGGACAAGGAACCCGTCTTCGACTCGGTAGCGCAGCTGCGACTGCTGCTGCCGGCCATGGCCGGATTGGTCGCCACCCTCACCTTCGACACCGACCGGTTGGCCGAATTGGCGCCGCTGGGCTTCACGCTGGCCACCGATATCGCCGAATGGATGGTGCGTCAAGGCATTCCGTTCCGTGTTGCACACGAGGCGGCCGGCGCAGCAGTCAAGGCGGCCGAGGCACGCAACGTCGGACTCGAAGAACTCGCCGACGATGAACTGGCCGGTATCCACCCGGGACTGACGGCCGAAGTGCGCACGGTGCTGACCATCGCGGGGTCGGTCGACTCGCGTGATGCGCGCGGCGGCACGGCACCGATTCAGGTGGCGCGTCAGCTCACCGTGGTGCGCGACACCGCCGACCGGCTACGGACCGCCTTGCGCTAGGTAGGATCTGCAGCCATGGAACCGGCTCGGGGGAGCGCCGCGTCCGGGCGTATCCGGCGGTGGCTGGCGGGGTGGGGACTCAAGGAGTGGCGTCGCGCGGGGTTGGTGGCGATCCTGGTCGCCACCGCCGCGTTCGGCGGGCTGGACACCGTCGACAAGAGGATCACCGACATCAAGGTCGGCGAACGGTTCGACACCGGACGGTTCGAGATGACGGTGCTGCGCGCCACCCTCGTCGACGAGGTCCGCGCCGGTGAGCGCCGCATTTTCGGGCCGAAGCCGGGCCGCCGCTATCTCGGTCTTGTGACGAAGGTGCACAACACCAGCACCCTGCCGGGGCCGGTGGCGCAACCGGTGGAACTGGTCGGGCTGACCGGTGCCGTGAACCTGGCGGCCATCCGGCTGGCCGACGGCACTTTGTCGATAACCCTCGGGCCGGGTCTCACCGATGACGTGGTGCTGATGTGGGATGTTCCCGCCGATGCGGTGGCGGTCGGAGCGGCATTACCGGTGCGGATCAGCAAGGAGGTCCGCAAGATCAACGCGACCGTCGGTCAGGGCTGGGTGTCCAGTCTGACCGACTACGCACAGCTCAGCGTCCCGGTCGGCGGCACACGGTGAGGCGCTCGCTGACCGCCTTGTCGACCGCCGCGGTCATCGCGGCCGGGGCCTGGACGTGGCACAGCCTGCCGATCCCCGACGATGTGTTCGCCCCCTTCGATGTCGAGGTCGCGATGGGACAGCAGGCCACCGGCGCGGCGATCACCGCACAGGTCGACGCCGTCCGGATCGGCCCACGGGTCAAGAAGACCCAGTACCCGCCGGGCATCGTCGACGCGGTCGGTGTCTGGGTCGCTGTCGATGGTGCAGCCATGACGACACGAAGCGACCAGGTGCCCTCGGTCGAACTGATCGTCGGGCCCAACACCTATGTCCCGACCAGCCGGCTCGGGATCATCCCGGTCACCGGGTCACTGGCCCCCGGGATCCGGGCCAGCGGTTCGTGGGTGTTCGACGTACCACCAGATCTCGTGGCGCCCGACCGCGGCCGGATCGCGATGCGAATCTGGGTCGGGGACTGGCGGTTGAATTCCCGGCTGGTCGTCGATATCGATCTGTCCGATCCGCTCGTGCACCGCACCGATCTGATCGATATCGGCCAGGGAAAACAGGTCGGAACATGAAGCTCTGGCAGCGCAATCTGATCGGCACCGCCGTCGCCGCCGCGACGGCGGTCACCGCCACCGTGTTCATCCTGGAACCGGAGTGGACCGACTACCGGCGCACCGTCGTGCCCGCCCACACCGCCGCGCCGCGGCAGTCCATCGAGGTCGATGGACAGACATGGTCGGTCCGCAATGTCAGCCGCACGACGACCAAATACGGGTCGGCCCTGCCCGAGGGCACGGTCCAGCTGAACGTGCTGATCGAGCGAACCGGCACGGCCGCCGAGGAATTCGGCTGCACCGGCTACCTGATCGAGGGGGAGCGTTCGTGGCGTGGCAGCGGCCCGCCGTGCGGTACTGAGATGTCGCTACCGTGGACGTTCCTGGTGCCGTCGAGCGCGGAGCCGACTGCCGTGGACGTCAGGCGACCGGACGGCTCGATTCTGCTCCGGCTGGAGCTGTAGCCGCGGCAGAGCGCTGCACGCACCAGGCCAGTGCGCAGGCCACCAGACAGATCCGCAGCGGCTCGATGATCGAATGCGAGATCAAGGCCATCACGTCCCAGGTGGCGAACCAGAATCCGATGTCGTGCGGTCCGATCAGCCAGGCCATGCCGCGGAAGAGATAGCCCGGGCCCAGCTGCGCCCGATAGAAGCTGCCTGCCATGTCCAGCCACGCCAGGCCGAGGTAGCCGAGCACATACATCGACAGTGCGAGCACGCCGCCGGCGGCGATGACGTGGGCTGAGTCGGTGATCGGTTTGAACTTGCCGATCTGCCCGGTCAGCTGATTGCGCACCTCGGTGCGCACCTTGCCGGGGACGCGTTTCCAGCCGGTGCTCAACCGGGTGCGTCTCGTCTCGGCGCGCTGCATCCACCGGTCGATCCGGGCGCCACCGATTCGTTGAGCCTCGGCCCGCCAGTCGGCCTTGGCGGTGGCGCCGTAGACGATGCACGCGACGGCCAGCCAGATCAGCGGGACCGCCGCGCCACCGAAGACGGTGCTGATGGCCCAAATCACGGCATCCCATATCTTCTGGAGGAACTGCACATGAGAGAACAGACTCTCGCGAGTGTCGTTGAACCACACGATGATCCGTCGCTCGGCAATCCAGGCCGACGGGTTGATCAGAATCGTGAGACCCTGGCTGGCCGAGTAGGTCAGCACCAGGAACACCCACAGCGTGTCCAGGTAGACCTGAACCGGCAGCAACCAGGTCGGTGTGCGGTCCTTAAGCCGGCCGAGGGCGAACCGGGCCACCAGCGCCAGGCCGATGATGACGAGGGTGACGGTGCCAACCGGCAGCATGCTCGGATGAAGTGTGGGCGAGGAATCCGGCGACATCATCGCCGCGCCCGCGCGGTACTCCATGGCGCGATACTCGAAGGACAGCCAGTCCTCCCGAAACATCTGCCAGGCCAGATAGATTGCGAAGAACGGCACTATGATGGTAGCGAAGATGTCGATGTGACGGGCAGGTCGCCGCGCCAGTCCGGCCAGCGCGGGAATGCCCGGCCGTATCACCAGGAACATCGCCACATAGGACCCGAGCCGCGCCATACCGGCCAGCGGCATGATCAGCGAGGCCCACACGTAGTTGTCATAGCCGGCCCAGGCGGCCCATTCGATGGCGCCCATCCGGCCGAGATACCCGACGAGATAACAGGCCACCAACTGCGGGAAATAGCGCACGCACAGCGTCACCGGCGCCAGCACGTATCGCACGGCATTCATCCTAAGTGGCCCCCCGACCGAATTTTCCGGTCAGCCTACGGTGTCGGACAACTCGAGCCAGCGCTCCTCCAGCGCGGCAACCTCGGATTCCAGCTCCCGCAGCCCACCGCTGAGCCGTTGCAGCCCTTCGTAATCGTCCTGATCGTGTTCGGCGAGCCGGACGTGGGCGGCGTCGATCTGGGCGGCGAGCTTCTCCAGCTTGCGTTCGATCGCCGAGATCTCCTTCTGCGCGGTGCGCAGGTCGGCGCCCGACAACCCCTCCTGGACAGGCTGTTTCGCGGCCGCTGGACCGGTCTGCGACGCATGCGCAGCCCGCAATCGTAGATACTCATCGACCCCGCCGGGCAGATGCCGCAGATGCCCACCGAGGATGCCGTACTGCTGGTCGGTGACGCGCTCCAGGAAATAGCGGTCGTGGCTGACCACGATCAGCGTGCCCGGCCACGAGTCGAGCAGGTCTTCCATCGCCGCCAACATGTCGGTGTCCAGATCGTTGGTCGGCTCGTCGAGGATCAGCACATTGGGCTGCTCGAGCAGGATCAGCAGCAGCTGCAGACGACGCTGCTGACCACCGGACAGATCCTTCACCGGAGTCGACAGCTGTGCGCTGCCGAACCCGAGCCGCTCGAGGAGCTGGCTCGGGGTGAGCTCCTGGGCCTTGGAACCGGCCCCGAATGTGTAGGTGGTGGCCAACCGGCTCAGCACCACCCGGACCGGTTCGTCGAGATGGTCGGCCAGCCGATCGGCGCCCTGGGTGAGAGTGGCGATGTGGACGGTCTTGCCGGTTTTGACGCGTCCCTCGGTCGGCTGCACGGAACCGTCGACGAGACCGAGCAGGGTTGATTTGCCCGCCCCGTTCACCCCGAGGATGCCGGTGCGTTCACCCGGTGCGATGCGCCATTCGACATCGCGTAGCACGGTCTTCTCGCCATAGCTGACCGAGACGTCCAACAGATCGACCACCTGCTTGCCCAACCGGGTGACGGCCAGAGACTGCAGCGCGACCTTGTCCCGGATCTCGGGTACGTCGGCGATCAACGCGTTGGCGGCGTCGATGCGGAATTTCGGTTTGGAGGTGCGCGCCGGTGCGCCGCGTCGCAGCCAGGCGAGTTCCTTGCGGGCCAGGTTCTGCCGGCGCGCCTCGATCGTGGCGGCCTGTCGATCACGCTCCACGCGCTGCAGGATGTAGGCGGCATAGCCGCCGTCGAACGGCTCGACGATCCGGTCGTGCACCTCCCAGGTGGTGGTGCACACCTCGTCGAGGAACCAGCGGTCGTGCGTGACGACCAGCAGCCCACCCGCGGACGCTGACCAGCGTCGCTTGAGATGTTCGGCCAGCCAGGTGATGGCCTCCACGTCGAGGTGGTTGGTCGGCTCGTCGAGGGCGAGCACGTCGTGGTCGCCGGCCAGCAGTCGGGCCAGCGCGACCCGCCGCCGCTGACCGCCCGACAGCGTGCCGAGGACCGCATCCCAGCTCAGGTCGCCGAGCAACCCGGCGATGACGTCACGTCCGCGCGGATCACCGGCCCACACATGTTCGGGCACGTCGCCGACGACGGCATGCCCGATGGTGTCGTCGGAATCGAGGGTGTCGGCCTGATCGAGCACGCCGACCCGCACCCCGCCGCGCACCGTCACGCGGCCCGAATCGGGTCGCACCCTGCCTGCCAGCATGGCCAACAGGCTGGACTTTCCGTCGCCGTTGCGTCCGACGATGCCGATCCGGTCACCCTCGTTTACCCCGAGGGAGACCGAGTCGAAGACCACCTTGGTGGGATATTCCAGATGTAGGGCCTCGGCCCCGAGAAGATGCGCCATGTCGCGTCCAGGTTAGGCGGGGCCGCGCTGTACATTCGCGGCGGCCGACCACTGGTGCTGTGCCATGATGTCGGGGCAATCGGGGGATTGGCGCTGGTGTCGACGCATACGGTAGGGGAGCACTGTGGTGGATTTCTCACTGGTTACCGGTCCGGTGAGCCGACTGCTGGCCACCGCTCAGAACGGCATCGAGGTGCTGCGCTACGGCGGTCTGGAGACCGGGGCGGTGCCCTCGCCGTACCAGATCATCGAGAGCGTGCCGATGTACCGGTTGCGACGCTATTTCCCGCCGGATACCCGACCCGGCGCCGCGCCGGCCGGCCCGCCGGTGCTGATGGTGCACCCGATGATGATGTCGGCCGATATGTGGGATGTCACCCGTGCGGACGGTGCGGTCGGCATCCTGCACTCCGCGGGCATCGACCCGTGGGTGATCGATTTCGGTTCACCCGATCAGGTCGAGGGCGGGATGCAACGCAACCTGGCCGACCACGTGGTGGCGCTCAGCGAGGCCATCGACACCGTGAAGCGGGTGACCGGCAGTGACGTGCACCTGGCCGGGTACTCCCAAGGCGGCATGTTCTGCTACCAGACGGCGGCGTATCGCAGGTCCAAGGATCTGGCGAGCATCATCGGGTTCGGGTCCCCGGTCGACACCCTGGCAGCGTTGCCGATGGGTATCCCGCCCAACGTCGGTGCGGTCGCCGCCAGCTTCATGGCCGACCATGTCTTCTCCCGCATCGACATCCCGGGGTGGTTGGCGCGCACCGGGTTCCAGATGCTCGATCCGATCAAGACGACGCAGGCCCGGTTGGACTTCCTGCGCCAACTCCACGACCGTGAGGCGCTGCTCCCGCGTGAGCAGCAGCGCCGGTTCCTGGACTCGGAGGGCTGGATCGCCTGGTCGGGGCCTGCCATCTCGGAGCTTCTCAAGCAGTTCATCGCACACAACCGGATGATGTCGGGCGGGTTCAACATCCGCGGTGAGCTGGTGACGCTCGCCGATATCAAGTGCCCGGTGCTTGCCGTGGTCGGCGAGGTCGACGATATCGGCCAGCCCGCAGCGGTACGCGGGATCAAGACTGCCGCACCGCAGGCCGATACCTACGAATATCTGATCCGCGCAGGGCATTTCGGGTTGGTCGTCGGATCCAAGGCGGCCACCCAGACCTGGCCGACGGTGGCCTCCTGGGTCAAGTGGCGCAGCGGTGACGGTGAGTTGCCCGAGGCCGTCGTCCCCATGGGGGAGCAACCCGACGAGTCCACCGACAGCGGGGTGGCGCTGGCCTCTCGCGTCGCGCACGGCGCGGCAGCCGCTTCCGAGCTGGCCTTCGAGCTGGCCCGCTCGGCCGCTGATGCAGTTGTCGCGACCAACAAGTCGGCGCGCACGCTCCTCGTCGAGACCGCGCGCACCCTGCCCCGGCTGGCCCGGCTCGGCCAGATCAACGACCACACCCGGATCTCGCTGGGCCGGATCATGACCGAACAGGCGCTGGGTCACCCCGACGGCGAGTTCCTGCTGTTCGACGGTCGTGTGCACACCTACGAGGCGGTCGACCGCCGCGTCAACAACGTCGTGCGCGGGTTGATCGACGTCGGCGTCCGCCAGGGCGTGCGGGTCGGTGTGCTGATGCAGACCCGACCCAGCGCCCTGGTCGCCATCGCCGCACTGTCCCGGCTGGGAGCGGTGGCGGTGCTGATGCCCCCGGATGCCGATCTGGCCCTGGCGGCCCGACTCGGCGGTGTGGTCGAGATCCTCACCGATCCGGCGAACCTGGAGGCAGCGCGCACGCTGGACCGCCGGGTACTGGTGCTGGGCGGCGGCGAGACGCGTGAGTTGCAGCTGCCCGAACCGGGCAGTGGTTCCGCCGAGGTCATCGACATGGAGCGCATCGACCCGGACCGTGTCGAATTGCCCGGTTGGTACCGCCCGAATCCCGGTTTCGCCCGCGATGTCGCCTATATCGCCTTCGCGACGGTCAACGGGGAACTGGTGGCCCGCCAGATCACCAACTATCGCTGGGCGCTCTCGGCGTTCGGCACGGCGTCGGCCGCCAACCTCGGCAACCGCGACACCGTGTACTGCCTCACCCCGCTACATCACCCTTCCGGGCTGTTGGTGAGCCTCGGTGGCGCGGTCGTCGGCGGCGCCCGGATCGCCTTGTCGCGAGGGCTGGCCCCCGACCGGTTCCTGCATGAGATCCGTCAATACGGCGTCACCGTGGTGTCCTACACGTGGGCGATGCTGCGTGAGGTCATCGACGATCCCTCGTTCGTCCTCAACGGCACACTGTCGGTGCGCCTGTTCATCGGAGCCGGCATGCCCACCGGGCTGTGGCGTCGGGTCAGCGAGGTGTTCGCCCCGGCCCACGTCGTCGAGTTCTTCGCGACCACCGACGGGCAGGCGGTGATGGCCAACGTCGCCGACGTGAAGCCCGGATGCAAGGGCCGGCCGCTGCCGGGCGGCCCGTTCGTCGAGCTCGCGGCCTATGACGTCGACGAAGATCTGATCCTGGAGGACGAGCGCGGTTTCGTGCTGCGGGCTCAACCCGGTGAGGTCGGGCTGTTGCTCGCACGCCCCCGGGGTCCCATCGATCCGACCGCGTCGGTCAAGCGGGGCGTCTTCGCGCCCGCGGACACCTGGGTGTCCACCGAGCAGCTTTTCCGTCGTGATGACGACGGTGACTACTGGCTGGTCGACAGCCGCAGCGCGGTGATCCGCACCCCGGCTGGCGTGGTGTTCACCGCCGCGGTCAACGATGCGGTCGGCCGCATCGGCGCGGTCGATCTGGCGGTCACCTACTGCGTGGACGGTGCCGACGGTCCGCTGGTACTGACGGCGGTGGCGTTGCGTCCCGGTGGCAGCGTTCCCAGCGCGGAGGTCACCGAGGCGCTGGCCGCCCTGCCGGTCGGCCGCGCCCCGGATGTGGTCTATGCGGCACCGGAGATGACCCTCGGTGCCTCGTACCGGCCGGAGGTGGGTCCGCTGCGTTCCGCGGGCATCCCGAAGTCCACCCGTAACGCCTGGTACTTCGACGGCGATACGTTGCAGTACAAGCGCATGACCGCTGCGGTGCGTGCCGAGCTGGGTCTGTGAGACCGAGCCCGGCGCGCGGTGCGCTGTTAGGCTCCCGGCTAGGAGGATCGTGATGACATCATTCACTCGGCGTTCGCTGGCGGCAGCCATGATCGCCGCCGGATTGCTGACCGGCGGCACCACCGCGACCGCGCATGCCGACATCTTGGACAGCCTCGCGGATATCTACGCCTCCGGCGCGTCCGGCGGTCAGGTGTCCAAGCTCCTCGAGTCGGCCATCACGCTCCGAAATCGAGGCATTCCGCCGTCACCGGGTAACCAGGCTGCACTGCGGGCCGCGCTGGACCAGCGTCCCAACCTCGTGCCGCTGACCGAGGCGCTGCAGGCCACCGTCGCCCAGCAACGCCAGGCGCTGCAGCGCGCGGCGGCAGGCAAGGCGAGCCCGGCGCCGGTCGGCCCGGCCGCCCCGTGGGTGCCGCCGGACCCCGACAACGACCAGCCGCTGGCGCCTCCGGGGTGGGGCAGCAGCATCGCCCCGTTCGGCTGATCGTGACACTCGACGCCAAGCTTCTGGAGATCCTGGTCTGCCCCGAGGACCGCGGACCGCTCCATCATGTCGCCGGTGAGTGTCTGTACAACCCTCGGCTGCGCCGCGCGTACCGCATCGACGCCGGTATCCCGGTGTTGTTGATCGACGAGGCGGTGACCATCACCGACGACGCCGAGCACGCCCGCCTGATCGGCGCGGCCCAGGCGGATCCGCGCTGACCCAGCGCGGTTGGTGACCGAGGGTCGAGCGCGGGCACAATCGGTGCGTGGGTGCAGCGGAGTTGTCGGCGGACCCGGTGGACTCGGCACGTCGGCTGGTGGGTGCGCGGCTTTTCGGCCGCGGGGTCAGCGCCACCATCGTCGAGGTCGAGGCCTATGGCGGACCGTCCGATGGTCCGTGGCCAGACCCTTCCGCACACTCGTTTCGTGGCATGCGGCCGCGTAACGCGGTGATGTTCGGCCCCGCTGGTCGGCTCTACACCTATCGCAGCCACGGGATCCATGTGTGCGCCAACGTGTCCTGCGGACCCGACGGGGTCGCGGCCGCAGTGCTGCTGCGTGCAGCGGTGATCGACGACGGTGAGCCCGTGGCCCGATCCCGGCGCGGTCTCGGCGCACCCGATCACGGTCTTGCCCGAGGTCCGGGAAATCTGTGCTCGGCCCTGGGAATCAATATGGAAGACAACGGAATCGACCTTTTTGCACCGACCTCCGCGGTGCGTCTTGAGTTGGCTGATCCGGTCGCCGCGGTCGAGGGGCCGCGGGTAGGGGTCAGCACCGCCGCGGACCGGGCATGGCGGTTCTGGTTGCCAGGATGTCGGGAGGTGTCGGTTTACCGGCGCAGTCCACGGGCACCCGCGCCGGGTGCCAGCGACTGATACAGGAAGATGGCAGCGTGAGTACGGGCATCCTGGATGAGCTGGAATGGCGCGGACTGATCGCGCAGTCGACCGACCTGGAGGCGCTGGCCGATGCGCTGGCCGATGGCCCGCTGACGCTGTACTCGGGTTTCGATCCGACGGCGCCGAGCCTGCACGCCGGGCATCTCGTGCCGCTGCTGACATTGCGCCGGTTCCAGCAGTTCGGGCACCGACCCATCGTGCTGGCCGGCGGGGCGACCGGATTGATCGGCGACCCGCGTGACAGCGGTGAACGCACCATGCAGACCAGCGACACCGTCTCCGCCTGGGCTGATCGCATCCGTGGGCAGCTGGAACGGTTCGTCGAGTTCGATGATTCGGAGACCGGCGCGGTGGTCGAGAACAACCTGTCCTGGACTGGACCGATGTCGGCCATCGAGTTCCTGCGTGACGTGGGCAAGTACTTCTCGGTCAACGTCATGCTCGACCGCGACACGGTTCGTCGCCGCTTGGAGGGCGACGGGATGTCCTACACCGAGTTCAGCTACATGCTGCTGCAGGCCAACGACTTCGTGCAGTTGCACGACCGGTACGGATGCGCGCTGCAGATCGGCGGATCCGATCAGTGGGGCAACATCGTCGCCGGCGTACGCCTGGTGCGCCAACAGCGCGGGGCCACCGCCCATGCGCTGACCACACCGCTGGTCACCGACTCGACAGGCAAGAAGTTCGGCAAATCGACCGGCGGCGGGAACCTCTGGCTGGATCCGGAGTTGACCAGCCCGTATGCCTGGTACCAGTACTTCGTCAACACCGCGGACGCCGATGTCGTGCCCTACCTGCGCTGGTTCACCTTCCTGAGCCGCGGCGAGATAGACGAGTTGGCCGAGGCCACCGCATCACGTCCGCACGAGCGCGCTGCCCAACGCCGGCTGGCGCGCGAGCTCACCACGCTCGTGCACGGTCAGGCCGCGACCGATTCCGTCGAGCTGGCCAGTCAGGCCCTGTTCGGCCGGGCCGAATTGGCCGATCTCGACGAGTCGACCTTGGGTGCGGCGTTGAAGGAGGCCGGCGACGGCGCGGTGGCCGAGCTCCCTGCCGGCGGAGCCGACGGCATTCTCGACCTCCTGGTGGCCAGTGGATTGGTGGCCAGCCGTGGTGCGGCGAAGCGCACCCTCGCCGAGGGCGGGGTCTACGTGAACAACGTGCGAATCGAAAGCGACGAGTGGATACCACAAGCATCGGACTTTTTGCACCACCGTTGGCTGGTGTTGCGACGTGGCAAGCGCAACATTGCCGGGGTTGTGCGAGCGACTGCCGGTTCGTAACGCGACTGGCGCTCTGACCAGCGAAGATGTCGAGCTGACCAGGCGATTTGACTCGCTGTTAGCCCTGCCGTAACTTATTCCAGGTCAGAGCGACACGGCCTCAAGCCGGAGAGCGAAGACAAATCCGAGAGAGAAACCCTTAACGGGGGAGTACCTCACTGCCCGCACTACGGACCGCGGCTTTTAGCCGCGGACTTGTTGCGCGGTCAGGATCGGGCGTGTTGTTTGAGAACTCAATAGTGTGTTTGGTGGTTTTTGTTTGTTGTTTTTTGCCATCTTGGTGGGGGACTCCCCGTCTTCCTGCCACGTAAGATGGTTTTTTTTTGATGCCAGTTTTTGGTGTCTTTTGTTTGTGATCGGATTTTTCTGATTCGAATTCTGCCTGCGCCTTTTTGGGTGTGGGGGTTTTTGTTTGGAGAGTTTGATCCTGGCTCAGGACGAACGCTGGCGGCGTGCTTAACACATGCAAGTCGAACGGAAAGGCCCTTCGGGGTGCTCGAGTGGCGAACGGGTGAGTAACACGTGGGTGATCTGCCCTGCACTTTGGGATAAGCCTGGGAAACTGGGTCTAATACCGAATATGATCATCGGCTTCATGGTCGGTGGTGGAAAGCTTTTGCGGTGTGGGATGGGCCCGCGGCCTATCAGCTTGTTGGTGGGGTAATGGCCTACCAAGGCGACGACGGGTAGCCGGCCTGAGAGGGTGACCGGCCACACTGGGACTGAGATACGGCCCAGACTCCTACGGGAGGCAGCAGTGGGGAATATTGCACAATGGGCGCAAGCCTGATGCAGCGACGCCGCGTGAGGGATGACGGCCTTCGGGTTGTAAACCTCTTTCAGCACAGACGAAGCGCAAGTGACGGTATGTGCAGAAGAAGGACCGGCCAACTACGTGCCAGCAGCCGCGGTAATACGTAGGGTCCGAGCGTTGTCCGGAATTACTGGGCGTAAAGAGCTCGTAGGTGGTTTGTCGCGTTGTTCGTGAAAACTCACAGCTTAACTGTGGGCGTGCGGGCGATACGGGCAGACTAGAGTACTGCAGGGGAGACTGGAATTCCTGGTGTAGCGGTGGAATGCGCAGATATCAGGAGGAACACCGGTGGCGAAGGCGGGTCTCTGGGCAGTAACTGACGCTGAGGAGCGAAAGCGTGGGGAGCGAACAGGATTAGATACCCTGGTAGTCCACGCCGTAAACGGTGGGTACTAGGTGTGGGTTTCCTTCCTTGGGATCCGTGCCGTAGCTAACGCATTAAGTACCCCGCCTGGGGAGTACGGCCGCAAGGCTAAAACTCAAAGGAATTGACGGGGGCCCGCACAAGCGGCGGAGCATGTGGATTAATTCGATGCAACGCGAAGAACCTTACCTGGGTTTGACATGCACAGGACGACTGCAGAGATGTGGTTTCCCTTGTGGCCTGTGTGCAGGTGGTGCATGGCTGTCGTCAGCTCGTGTCGTGAGATGTTGGGTTAAGTCCCGCAACGAGCGCAACCCTTGTCCTATGTTGCCAGCGGGTTATGCCGGGGACTCGTAGGAGACTGCCGGGGTCAACTCGGAGGAAGGTGGGGATGACGTCAAGTCATCATGCCCCTTATGTCCAGGGCTTCACACATGCTACAATGGCCGGTACAAAGGGCTGCGATGCCGTGAGGTGGAGCGAATCCTTTCAAAGCCGGTCTCAGTTCGGATCGGGGTCTGCAACTCGACCCCGTGAAGTCGGAGTCGCTAGTAATCGCAGATCAGCAACGCTGCGGTGAATACGTTCCCGGGCCTTGTACACACCGCCCGTCACGTCATGAAAGTCGGTAACACCCGAAGCCGGTGGCCTAACCCTTGTGGAGGGAGCCGTCGAAGGTGGGATCGGCGATTGGGACGAAGTCGTAACAAGGTAGCCGTACCGGAAGGTGCGGCTGGATCACCTCCTTTCTAAGGAGCACCACGAGACCTCGGCCCGCCCACATCGTGTGGGGGTTCGGTGTTCGAGGCGATTCGTTGGATGGCTCGACCTCTGTAGTGGAGGCGGGTCTGGTGCACGACAACAAACATTTTTGGTCTTTTGGGACTGGCTGCCAGGCACACTATTGGGCTTTGAGACAACAGGCCCTGCGATCGCATGCTCGGTGGAGTGTGTGGGTCGGCCGCGAGGGATCAGGCGTTGGTCTGGTGTTCGGACGGTGTTTGTTGTTGCCCTGCTTTGGTGGTGGGGTGTGGTGTTTGATTTGTGGATAGTGGTTGCGAGCATCTAGCACGCAAGAAGGCTCTGACTGGGGCGCTGGCTTTCGGGTTGGTGTTGTTGGTTGGGGTGTTGTTGTGTGTGTTTGATGTGCAATTTCTTTTTTTGATCTGGTTTTTTGTGTTGTAAGTGTTTAAGGGCGCATGGTGGATGCCTTGGCATTAGGAGCCGATGAAGGACGTGGGAGGCTGCGATATGCCTCGGGGAGCTGCCAACCGAGCGTGGATCCGAGGATGTCCGAATGGGGAAACCCAGCACGAGTGATGTCGTGTTACCTGCATCTGAATATATAGGGTGCAGGGGGGAACGCGGGGAAGTGAAACATCTCAGTACCCGTAGGAAGAGAAAACAATTGTGATTCCGTGAGTAGTGGCGAGCGAAAGCGGAGGATGGCTAAACCGTATGCATGTGATACCCGGCGGGGGTTGTGTGTGCGGGGTTGTGGGGCGTTTCTTCTCAGCACCGCCGTGCTGGGCGACAGTGAGAAAAGTGTGTGTTAGTCGAAGGGCCTGGGATGGTCTGTCGTAGAGGGTGAGAGTCCCGTAGGCGAAAACATGCACTCTGTTGTGAGACTGTTCCCCGAGTAGCAGCGGGCCCGTGAAATCTGCTGTGAATCTGCCGGGACCACCCGGTAAGCCTGAATACTTCCTAATGACCGATAGCGGATTAGTACCGTGAGGGAATGGTGAAAAGTACCCCGGGAGGGGAGTGAAATAGTACCTGAAACCGTGTGCCTACAATCCGTCAGAGCCCTCCTTTGGTGGGGTGATGGCGTGCCTTTTGAAGAATGAGCCTGCGAGTCAGGGACATGTCGCGAGGTTAACCCGTGTGGGGTAGCCGCAGCGAAAGCGAGTCTGAATAGGGCGTATCCAATCCAGAGGGGTTGGTGTAGTGGTGTGTTCTGGACCCGAAGCGGAGTGATCTACCCATGGCCAGGGTGAAGCAGCAGTAAGATGTTGTGGAGGCCCGAACCCACTTAGGTTGAAGACTGAGGGGATGAGTTGTGGGTAGGGGTGAAAGGCCAATCAAACTCCGTGATAGCTGGTTCTCCCCGAAATGCATTTAGGTGCAGCGTTGCGTGTTTCTTACTGGAGGTAGAGCTACTGGATGGCCGATGGGCCTCACAAGGTTACTGACGTCAGCCAAACTCCGAATGCCGGTAAGTGAAAGCGTGGCAGTGAGACGGCGGGGGATAAGCTCCGTGCGTCGAGAGGGAAACAGCCCAGATCGCCGGCTAAGGCCCCTAAGCGTGTGCTAAGTGGAAAAGGATGTGCAGTCGCGAAGACAACCAGGAGGTTGGCTTAGAAGCAGCCACCCTTGAAAGAGTGCGTAATAGCTCACTGGTCAAGTGATTGTGCGCCGATAATGTAGCGGGGCTCAAGCACACCGCCGAAGCCGCGGCATCAACTTTTGTTGATGGGTAGGGGAGCGTCCTGCACCCAGTGAAGCAGCCTGGTAATGGAGCTGTGGAGGGTGTGGGAGTGAGAATGCAGGCATGAGTAGCGATAAGGCAAGTGAGAACCTTGCCCGCCGAAAGACCAAGGGTTCCTGGGGCAGGCCAGTCCGCCCAGGGTGAGTCGGGACCTAAGGCGAGGCCGACAGGCGTAGTCGATGGACAACGGGTTGATATTCCCGTACCCGTGTGTGCGCGCCCATGATGAATCAGAGGTACTAACCGCCCAAATGGTGGCCTATCCAATCCTTCGGGAGCGGAAAGTTGCCGGCTGCGCGGGACCTTCTCTGGTAGTAGTCAAGCGATGGGGTGACGCAGGAAGGTAGCCGTACCAGTCAGTGGTAATACTGGGGCAAGCCTGTAGGACGAGACATAGGCAAATCCGTGTCTCATATGTCTGAGAGGTGATGCATAGCCGAGTGAGGCGAATTCGGTGATCCTATGCTGCCGAGAAAAGCCTCTAGCGAGCTCACACACGGCCCGTACCCCAAACCAACACAGGTGGTCAGGTAGAGAATACTAAGGCGTACGAGTTAACTATGGTTAAGGAACTCGGCAAAATGCCCCCGTAACTTCGGGAGAAGGGGGACCTCCATACCGTCAACACCCTTGCGGTGGGTAGCGGGAGGGGGTGGCACAAACCAGTGAGAAGCGACTGTTTACTAAAAACACAGGTCCGTGCGAAGTCGCAAGACGATGTATACGGACTGACGCCTGCCCGGTGCTGGAAGGTTAAGAGGACCCGTTAATCCTTCGGGGTGAAGCGGAGAATTTAAGCCCCAGTAAACGGCGGTGGTAACTATAACCATCCTAAGGTAGCGAAATTCCTTGTCGGGTAAGTTCCGACCTGCACGAATGGCGTAACGACTTCTCAACTGTCTCAACCATAGACTCGGCGAAATTGCACTACGAGTAAAGATGCTCGTTACGCGCGGCAGGACGAAAAGACCCCGGGACCTTCACTACAACTTGGTATTGGTGCTCGATACGGTTTGTGTAGGATAGGTGGGAGACTGTGAAGCATGCACGCCAGTGTGTGTGGAGTCGTTGTTGAAATACCACTCTGATCGTATTGGGCCTCTAACTTCGAACCGTATATCCGGTTCAGGGACAGTGCCTGGTGGGTAGTTTAACTGGGGCGGTTGCCTCCTAAAATGTAACGGAGGCGCCCAAAGGTTCCCTCAACCTGGACGGCAATCAGGTGTTGAGTGTAAGTGCACAAGGGAGCTTGACTGCGAGACGTACATGTCGAGCAGGGACGAAAGTCGGGACTAGTGATCCGGCACCTCTGAGTGGAAGGGGTGTCGCTCAACGGATAAAAGGTACCCCGGGGATAACAGGCTGATCTTCCCCAAGAGTCCATATCGACGGGATGGTTTGGCACCTCGATGTCGGCTCGTCGCATCCTGGGGCTGGAGCAGGTCCCAAGGGTTGGGCTGTTCGCCCATTAAAGCGGCACGCGAGCTGGGTTTAGAACGTCGTGAGACAGTTCGGTCTCTATCCGCCGCGCGCGTCAGAAGCTTGAGGAAACCTGTCCCTAGTACGAGAGGACCGGGACGGACGAACCTCTGGTCTACCAGTTGTCCCACCAGGGGCACTGCTGGATAGCTACGTTCGGACAGGATAACCGCTGAAAGCATCTAAGCGGGAAACCTCTTCCAAGACCAGGCTTCTCACCCTTTTAGAGGGATAAGGCCCCCCGCAGACCACGGGATCGATAGACCAGACCTAGAAGACCAGCAATGGTCGCAGGGAACTGGCACTAACCGGCCGAAAACTTACACACACCCACCCCTGGTGGGTAACAAAATCAACCATGTGTAAGAAACAAGATGACGCACACAAACGTGACGCCCGCAACCACACACATCCACATTGGACACGCACAAACCAGAAATGGTTTTGACGCACCCCACCACCAAAACACAAAGATTTCCCACAACCAATACAGTGGGACGCCCAGAAAAGGGTGAATAAAGTTACGGCGGCCATAGCGGCAGGGAAACGCCCGGTCCCATCCCGAACCCGGAAGCTAAGCCTACCAGCGCCAATGATACTACCCAACAGGGTGGAAAAGTAGGACACCGCCGAACACACATTAAACCTCGGCCCTCCAACACAGTTGGAGGGCCGAGGCATTTGTGCATCTCTGAGCGTTTATCAACCATTTCTATTTGCAGAATTGATTGACAATGAATGGTCGTATTCACTGCAACTGTCGTATTTAGCCGACTCCCGGCTATCCTTCTGCGAGACGGTTGATCAATCAGGAAGGCGACTGTGGCCGAGGACAGACAAGGCAACAGCGACGATCGGCGACACCGCCGGGCCACGGGCGACAATCCGCGTTCCGGAGGGAACAGCGGTCAACGCTCGAGCGCCGACGGCGCACAGCGTTCCGGTAGTGGCGGTTACGCCCGCCGGGGTGGACGCGACCGGCCGAAGCCGCCGCGATCGGATGGTCCGCGGCGAGACTTTCGGGGCGGTAGCGAGAACATCACCACCGGACCGCGGATTCCCAACGAGATCGAAGCCAAGCAACTGGCCCCGGAGATCCGCAGCGAGCTCATCACCCTCGACAAATCGACAGCCGATGTGGTCGCCCGTCACCTGGTCGCCGCCGGCGAACTGCTCGAGGAGGATCCCGCCGCGGCGCTGGAGCATGCGCGGGCCGCGCGGGCCCGTTCGGGGCGGATCGCCGCGGTGCGTGAGGCCGTCGGGATCGCGGCGTACTACTGCGGTGACTGGGCCCAGGCGCTGGCCGAGCTTCGCGCGGCGCGCAGGATGGGGAGCAAGTCCGCGCTGCTGCCGTTGATTGCCGATTGTGAGCGCGGGGTGGGCCGCCCAGAACGGGCGATCGAATTGGCGCGCGGTCCCGAAGCCGACGAGCTGACCGGTGACGACGCCGAGGAGTTGCGGATGGTCGTGGCCGGGGCACGCTCCGATCTGGGCCAGCACGAGCAGGCCCTCGCCATCCTTTCGAGCCCGCCGCTGGATCCCTCGCGACCCGGGACCACCAATGCCCGGTTGTTCTATGCCACGGCCGAGACTCTGCTGGCCCTCGGCCGGGAGGACGAGGCGGTCCAGGCGTTCATCAATGCCGCGGCGGCCGATGTCGAGGGCGTCACCGACGCCGAAGAACGACTCGCCGAGCTCACCTAGATGGCCTCCCTGGCGCAGCAGCACGATTGCCTGCTCCTGGATCTGGACGGCACCGTCTTTCGTGGGCACGAACCCACACTGGGGGCCGTGGACAGCCTGGCCGCCGTGCAGTCCCGGACACTCTTCGTCACCAACAACGCGTCCCGATCGGCATCCCAGGTCGCCGAGCATCTCGGCGAGCTCGGGTTCACCGCGCGCGATGAGGATGTCGTCACCAGCGCCCAGAGTGCGGCACGGTTGGTCGCCGACCAGGTGCCCGCCGGTTCGGCGGTCTTGATCGTCGGAACGGATGCGCTGGCGGCCGAGATCACCGCCGTCGGTCTCGAACCCGTCCGTACCTTCGCCGCCGATCCGGTCGCTGTGGTCCAGGGCCACAATCCGGATACCGGATGGTCCATTCTGGCCGAGGCGGCCCTGGCCATCCGGGCGGGTGCGCTCTGGGTGGCCGCGAACGTCGACCGCACCTTGCCCTCCGAGCGCGGGCTCCTGCCCGGCAACGGTTCGATGGTCGCCGCGTTGCGCACCGCCACCGACAGCGAACCCCAGGTCGCGGGGAAGCCGGCGCCGAGCCTGATGAAGGATGCACTGGCACGTGGAGACTTCGGCACGCCGCTGGTGGTCGGAGACCGCCTAGACACCGATATCGAGGGCGCCAATGCCGCGGGTCTGCCCAGCCTGATGGTCCTGACCGGGGTCAACGACGCCGCCGACATGGTCCGCGCGGCAGCCGGTAGCCGACCGGACTTCCTCGCCGAAGATCTGCGCTCGCTGCACACCGCAGCCGACGACCTGCGTATCGCGGGACATCCGGCCTGGCGGATCGATATCGACGGCTCCGCTGCGACGGTACGGTCCACCGGCATCGAGACGGCCGACGAGCTCAGTATCGTGCGGGCCACCGCCCACGCCGTGTGGTCTGCCGCGGACGCCCTCGTCATCGAGGCCGGCGATGACACCGCACGGTCGGCGCTGCACCGCTGGTCGCTGCTGGGCTGATCGCATCGGCTAGCGTGATCAGCGATATGAGTACCGAACCCGAGCAGATCCGCGCCGGTATTGCGGCGCTGCTGGCCGATCTGCCGGATCTCGAATCCGGGGGCCTGGAAGACGCCGATATCGACGCGGTGGCCGTACGCCTCGAAGAGGCGCATGACCTCTTGGTACGTGCCCTGGAATCCGTGGAGGGCCGAGGCGACGCGAATCGGGGGCTGTGATTCCGATGACGGCGATCCGATGACACGGCGTGCACGGGTGGATGCCGAGCTGGTCCGTCGGGGGTTGGCGCGTTCGCGCCAACAGGCGGCCGAACTGATCTCCGCCGGCCGGGTCCAGATCGACGGAATGCCTGCGGCCAAGCCGGCCACCACGGTCTCCGTCGACGCCAAACTGACCGTCGCCGCCGACGAGCGGGTATGGGTCTCGCGCGGTGCGCACAAACTGATCGGGGCGCTCGACGCGTTCGGGGTGTCCGTGACCGGGCGACGCTGCCTGGACGCCGGTGCCTCCACCGGCGGATTCACCGAGGTGCTCCTGGACCGTGGCGCCACCGAGGTCGTGGCGGCCGATGTCGGATACGGCCAGCTGGCCTGGTCGCTGCGTTCCGATGACCGGGTCCAGGTGCTCGAACGCACCAACGTCCGTTCATTGACACCGGACCTGATCGGCGGGCCGGTCGACCTGATCGTCGCCGATCTGTCCTTCATCTCACTGGCCACCGTGCTGCCCGCGCTGACCGCCTGCGCTTCCCCACAGGCCGATATCGTTCCCATGGTGAAGCCGCAGTTCGAGGTCGGCAAAGACCGGGTGGGTGCCGGTGGGGTGGTCTCCGATCCCGCCCTGCGTGCCGAGGCGGTTCTGGCCGTCGCGCAGCGGGCCGCGCAATTGCATTGGCACGCAGTGGCTGTCACTGCGAGCCCACTTCCGGGGCCATCCGGCAACGTGGAGTTCTTCCTCCGTCTGCGTACCGGCGACGACGCCGCACTGACCGGTGCCGATCTCGAACGAACCATCCAGCAAGCGATCGACGAAGGGCCGCAATGACCTCCCAGGAATCGAGCCCGGGTCGCACCATCCTGTTGGTGGTGCATACCGGGCGCGAAGAGGCCACCGAGACCGCCCGCCGGGTGGAGAAGGTGCTCGGTGAGCACGGCATCGCGCTGCGGGTGCTGACGGCCGAAGCCGTCGACCGTGGTTCGTTGCACTTGGCGCCGGGGGAGATGCGCGCCCTCGGCGTGGACATCGACGTCGTCGATGCCGACGAGCAGGCCGCCGAGGGGTGCGAGCTGGTCCTCGCCCTCGGCGGTGACGGTACTTTCCTGCGCGCGGCCGAGCTTGCCCGCAATGTCGAGATCCCGGTGCTGGGAATCAATCTCGGCCGGATCGGTTTCCTGGCCGAGGCGGAGGCCGACGCAATCGACAAGGTGCTCGATCACGTCATCGCCAAGGATTACCGCGTCGAGCAGCGTATGACGCTGGACGTCGCGGTCCGCCAGGACGGTGCGGTGCGTGATCGCGGGTGGGCCCTCAACGAGGCCAGCCTGGAGAAGGGTCCGCGCCTGGGTGTGTTGGGCGTGGTGCTCGAGGTCGACGGCCGCCCGGTATCGCAGTTCGGCTGTGACGGCGTGCTGGTTTCGACGCCGACGGGTTCGACGGCCTACGCGTTCTCCGCGGGCGGGCCCATTCTGTGGCCGGATCTGGAGTCGATCCTGGTAGTGCCCAACAACGCCCATGCGCTGTTCGCCCGCCCGATGGTGACCAGTCCGGATGCGTCGATCGCCATCGAGGTCGAAGCCGGCGGTAATGATGCGATTGCCTACTGCGACGGGAGACGCAAGATGGTGGTGCCCGCCGGGGCACGTCTGGAGGTGACCCGCTGCGGTACGTCGTTGAAGTGGGTCCGCTTGGACAGCGCGCCGTTCACCGATCGGCTGGTGCGTAAGTTCCGGCTGCCGGTCAAGGGATGGCGCGGCCAGTAGTGCTTTCCGAGATCCGAATCGAGTCGCTGGGTGCGATCAGCTCGGCGACCGCAGAGTTCGACCGCGGTCTGACGGTGCTGACCGGTGAGACCGGAGCCGGTAAGACCATGGTGGTGACGGGCTTGCATCTGCTGGGCGGCGCCCGCGCAGATGCCAGCAGGGTGCGCACCGGCGCCGCGCGGGCGGTGGTGGAGGGCCGGTTCAGCACCAGCGAACTCGGTGCCGATGTGGCGGCGCGGATCGACGAGATCCTGGAATCGTCCGGCGCCGAGCGCGATGACGACGACAGCGTGATCGCCGCGCGATCGGTCAACCGAGACGGGCCTTCGCGGGCATATCTCGGCGGGCGCAGCGTGCCGGCCAAGTCGCTGAGCACCTTCACCAACGAACTGCTGGCCCTGCACGGTCAAAACGACCAACTCCGCTTGATGCGCCCCGACGAGCAGCGTGGCGCACTGGATCGTTATGCCGATGTGAGTGCGCCGCTGCGGCGCTATCGCGCGGCGCGGGAGCAGTGGTTGGCCGCCCGCCGGGACCTGACCGACCGCACCGATCGCGCCCGCGAACTGGCGATGGAGTCGGACCGTCTGACCTTCGGGCTCAACGAGATCGACGCCGTCGATCCGTCGCCGGGTGAGGACGAGGCACTGGTCGCCGATATTCGCCGACTTTCCGAACTCGATGCGCTGCGCGATGCCGCGGCGGTGGCGCGGGGGTGGTTGGCGGGTCCGATCGACGATGTCGGTGCCGAATCGGCATCGGCCGCCAACGGTGTGGCTCAGGCGCGAGCCGCGTTGAGCGCTACTGACGACGCCGCGTTGCAGGCGTTGGGGGAGCGGCTTGTCGAGGCCATCGCGGTGATCAGCGACGTCTCCGGTGAACTAGGCGACTTCCTGGCCGAATTACCCAGTGACGCCAGCACTCTCGAATCCAAGCTGGCCCGTCAGGCCGAGCTGCGCGGGCTCACCCGTAAGTACGCCCCGGATATCGATGGCGTGCTGGCCTGGGCGGCGGAGTCGCGGACCAGGCTGGCCCAACTCGATGTCTCCGAGGAGGCACTCGCGGGATTACGGGCCCGCGTGGACGAACTGCATGCCGCCGTTGTCGCCGCGGCCGCCGACCTGACCAAGGCGCGCACCAAAGCCGCCAAGGGCCTGGCCAAGGCGGTATCCGCGGAGCTGTCCGGGCTCGCGATGACCGGGGCCGATTTCGGCATCTCGGTCTCTGCGCTGCCCGCTCGCACCGATGATTCGGCCCCGCTGACCTTGACCGACGGTACGGCCGCGCACGCGGGCCACGACGGGGTGGACGCGGTCGAGTTCGGCTTCGCCGCACACAAGGGTACCGAGCTGCTGCCGCTGGCCAAGAGCGCTTCCGGCGGTGAGCTGTCCCGGGTGATGCTCGCCCTGGAAGTGGTGCTTTCGGCCTCCGACGAAGGCACCACCATGGTGTTCGACGAGGTCGACGCCGGTGTGGGCGGGCGCGCCGCCGTGCAGATCGGCCGCCGTCTCGCCAGGTTGGCCCGGAGCCATCAGGTCATCGTGGTCACCCACCTGCCTCAGGTGGCTGCCTATGCCGACACCCATCTGGTCGTCGAGAGCGGACCCAAGTCCAGCAGGGTCGTTCGGCTGGACGACGAGGAACGGGTGGCCGAGCTGGCGCGCATGCTGGCTGGCCTGGGCGATACCGACAGCGGTCGCGCACATGCCCGCGAGCTGTGGGAGTCCGCCCAGCGCGACCGCAACGAGGCCTGAGTCAGCCCGGGTTGGCCGGGGACAGTTCGGCGGTGCTCCAATGCAGCGGGCTCACCTCGGAGATCTCGACCGCCTCGGCGATCTCGAACTCCACGAAACACTGGGCGCCCTCGGCGGTTTCCCACACGATCTGGGCTGCCCCGGTCAATTGCAGTGTGCCACCGGTGTTCCAGTTCGGGATCAGCAGACCGATATTGCGGTTGGTGGCGATATTGCCCAAAGTCATGAACATCGAGTTGCCCCGATAGTCGGGCCAGCGCAGCAGGGTGGGGGAGAGCACCTCAAGAAAGCCGGGATTCCCGCCGCGGTGTGATGCGTCGGCATTGCCGTCGGGGTCGGCGGATCCGATGAAGAACGTGTCTGCTTCGGTGATCCGGCGTCGCATGCCGTCATCGAGGACATCCGTCCCGCGTAGCTCTCGCCGTGCGGGCGGGACGGATACCGCTTCGATATGCCTGCGCGAGATGTATTTCGGGCAATTCGAGTACACCTGATCCGGATGGATGGTCAATGCGGTGTCGGTGATGGTGGCGATGCCATTGATACGCATCCGGTGCCGGCTCTGGGGTTCGATCGCGATCATGCCGACCCGGCGCGCGCGGCCGTTCAGCACATCGTGCAGGGGATCGCCGGGGACGGGCAGCGCCTCGATGGTGACGACGCCGTCGTCAGCGTGCATGAATCCGACCGGGCCGGTGACCAGGCCCGCCCAGACCCGGCCCGCGTCGTCGGTGGCCGCGAGGACCGCCATCGGTAGCTCGGTCAGGAAATCCGCTGCTGCCGCGGGTATCTCGTCGCGCACCATCCTGCTGAGGCGGCGGGCGATATCGCTCTGGCCCAGGCGGCGCTGCACCGCCAGCTCACCCGCGTGATAGACGGTCATGGCGGGCTCAGAAGAAACCGCAGGTGGGCGACTCGCCGTGGGGTGCAGGCTCGTTGTGCACGCCGTCTTTCGTGTAGACCTCGAGCCGAATCCCGTCGGGATCGGTGAAGAAGATCCCGCCCGACGATGTGCCCGCACCGTGTGCGACCACGCCCTCGTGGGTGAAGGTCACGCCGAGGTCCTTGAGCCTCGCCTGCACGGTGCGGACATCATCGATGCTGTCGACCAAGAACGCCAGGTGGTGCAGACCGGGAGTGCGGGTGGAGAACGCGCCGGAGCTCTGTTGCCACAGGGTCACGCGCAGTTCGCCGTCGAGGGCGAGGAAGGCGAACTTGCGGTCGCCATCGTCGTCGATGTGTAACGACTCGAAGCCCAGTGCGCGCCGGTAGAAGTCGATGGACCGACTGAGGTCGGTGACGTTGATGCCGACGTGGCCGGGGGCGAGTTGTGCCGTGGTCATACCAAACCTCCATTAACCGGTGAAATCCATTTCAAAGGTTAGGTCTTGATGGAGCTGCGGTCAACCATCAAAATTGGTTTTACCGGTTATCGCGCTAGAATGCGGTATGCGCGATCCGCGTCCGCTCCTCGGTGAACCACTTGCGCTGGATCTGCTGAACACCACCTGGATGTCGGCGGGCGAGTTGCGCGACCTTCTCGCCGATCTGGATGGCCTACGCTGCTGGCTCGCCACCAATGGGCTCGAAAAGCGCTGTCCGGCCGATGAGAAGGCGCGTATTGCACTGGTGTGCGCCCGGGAGGCGGTGCTTCATGCCGTCGCCCACGGCGAGATCGACGATCTGAACGCCGTGCTCGATCACGGTCGCCTCCGCCGCACTCTCACCAAGGCCGGACCGCACGACGAACCGGAGGTCGACAGCGCGGAGTGGTTGTCGGCGTGGCTGGCCGCCGACGATCTGCTGCGATTGCTCACCCGGGCCCCGGATCGAATCAAGCAGTGCGCTCATGAGCACTGTGTCCTGTGGTTTCACGACACCTCGAAGAACGGCACCCGCCGCTGGTGCTCGATGGCCGCCTGCGGCAACCGGGCGAAGGTCGCCCGGCACTATTCGGCGAAGCGAGACTGACATCGTTCCGGTGTTGCAGTTGTGACAAAAGAAAACTACTGGGGCTGATGTTACGGCGCGCCTCCACCTCAACTTGAGGGTTCGAGTCCAGAATCGGCTGCATGAAGATGTCAGCGTTGCTATCGCGTAATGCCAGCTCAAAGCCGGGCGTCATCGGTACGGCCCGCGTTGATCGCGACATCGATCGATTGCTTCGCCGAATCGGCCCGGGAGACATCGCCGTCCTCGACGCGCAGGACCTCGACCGCATCACTGCCGATGCGCTCGTCGAAGCTGAGGTCGCCGGTGTGGTGAACGCCTCGCCGTCGATTTCCGGGCGCTATCCCAATCTTGGTCCCGAGGTGTTGGTCGCCAACGGCATCGTCCTCATCGATGAGGCCGGCCCGGAGATCTTCAAGAAGATCAAGGACGGCGCCAAGATCCGGCTCAACAACGGTGGCGTCTACTCCGGTGACCGCCGCATCGGTCTGGGTTCCGAGCGCACCGATCTGGAGATCCACGAGCTGATGGTCGAGGCCAAGAGCGGTTTGGTCGCGCACCTGGAGGCCTTCGCGGGCAACACCATCGAGTTCATCCGCAGCGAGAGCCCACTGTTGATCGACGGCATGGGTATCCCCGACATCGACGTCGACATGGACCGTCGCCATGTCGTCGTCGTGGCCGAGGGCGATTCTGCCGCCGACGATCTCAAGGCGCTCAAACCGTTCATCAAGGAGTACCAGCCGGTGCTCGTGGGTGTCGGTGCAGGCGCTGACCTGCTGCGCAAGGCCGGTTACCGCCCGGCGCTCATCGTCGGCGATCCCAGCTCCATCAGCACCGACGCGCTGCGCTGCGGCGCCCAGGTCGTGCTGCCTGCCGACGCCGACGGGCACGCGCCCGGTCTGGAACGCATCCAGGATCTCGGTGTCGGCGCCATGACCTTCCCGGCGGCCGGTTCGGCTGCCGATCTGGCGCTGCTGCTGTGCCACCACCACGGCGCCTCGCTGATCGTCACCGCCGGGCACAGCGCGACCATCGAGGAGTTCTTCGACCGCTCGCGCCAGCAGAGCAATCCGTCGACGTTTTTGACCAGGCTCAAGGTCGGCGAAAAGCTCGTCGATGCCAAGGCGGTCTCCACCCTGTACCGCAGCCGGGTTTCCGGCGGCGCGATCGCGCTGCTGGTGTTGGCGATGCTGCTGGCGGTCATCGTGGCGCTGTGGGTGACGCAGGCCGACGCGGCGGTCATCGACTGGGTTGTCGACTACTGGAACCGTTTCCTGCTGTGGGTGCAGGGTCTGGTTTCCTAGCCATCCGCAGCTGACGGGAGCAGATCGTGATTTCTCTTCGCTCACATGCCATCTCGCTGGCCGCCGTGTTCCTGGCGTTGGCGGTCGGGGTGGTCCTGGGATCGGGCCTGTTCGCCGACACCGTGCTCTCGGGGCTGCGCAACGACAAGGCCGAGCTGCGGACCGAAATCGAGACGCTCACCGACGAGAAGAATGAACTCAACGAAAAGCTGAGTGCGGCTGGTGAATTCGATGCGCTGATGGCTCCCAGGATGCTGCGCGACACCTTGCGTGGCACCTCGGTGATGATGTTCCGCACCCCGGATGCCGCGGATGACGATGTCGAGGCGGTCAACCGGATGCTCGCCCAGGGCGGTGGAAGGGTCGCCGGAACCATCACCCTGACACCGCAATTCGTGGACGCCAACTCCTCGGAGAAGCTGCTGTCGGTGGTCAACTCACCGATCGTCCCCGTCGGTCGGCAGCTCGCCACCACCTCCGTCGACCAGGGTTCGCAGGCCGGCGACCTGTTGGGTATCGCGGTGTTGTCCGGCAAGGACCCCGCCGTGCCCGACGACCAGCGCGACGTCGTATTGCAGACCCTGCGCGACACCGGATTCATCACCTATGACGGACAGATCGGCGCCGCCGACACCGCGGTCATCATCACCGGCGGTTCACTCGGCGACGATGCGGGCAATCGGGGCGCCACGGTCGCGCGGTTCGCCGCGGCGCTGGCACCACATGGCGGGGGGACGGTGCTGGCCGGCCGCGATGGCTCGGCGACCGGGACCGCGGCGGTCGCGGTCGTCCGATCGGATGCGGCCCTGTCCAACGCGGTGACGACTGTCGACGATATCGGCGCAGAATCCGGGCGGATCACCGCGGCGCTGGCCCTCAGTGATCTTTTGCGCGGAAGTCAGCCGGGCCGGTACGGCATCGGCCAGGGTGCGACGTCGGTCACGGTGCCGCAATAGCGGCGGGTTACATCTCCACTCGCCCGGGTTACGGCGCGTCAGTATCAGCATGTCCGCGCTGGTGTTAAGGTGAGATTCCGTGGGTCGGCAGGCCCTGAATAGGCCGAAACCTATTCGCCCCATCGCCACGGAGGTTGCACTTGCCCGGCCAGGCCAAACCGTTACGCAAACACCCGCAGACTGCGACCAAGCACCTTTTCGTCAGCGGTGGTGTCGCGTCGTCGCTGGGTAAGGGCCTCACTGCCAGTAGCCTCGGCCAGCTGCTCACCGCACGCGGTCTGCAGGTGACGATGCAGAAGCTCGATCCCTACCTCAACGTCGATCCCGGCACCATGAACCCGTTCCAGCACGGTGAGGTGTTCGTCACCGAGGACGGCGCCGAGACCGACCTGGACGTCGGCCATTACGAGCGTTTCCTGGACCGGGATCTGTCCGGTTCGGCCAACGTCACCACCGGGCAGGTCTACTCCACGGTCATCGCCAAGGAACGCCGCGGCGAGTACCTCGGCGACACGGTTCAGGTCATCCCGCACATCACCGACGAGATCAAGCGCCGCATCCTGGAGATGGCCGAGCCGGACGCCCAGGGCAACCGGCCCGATATCGTCATCACCGAGATCGGTGGCACCGTCGGCGATATCGAGTCGCTGCCGTTCCTGGAGGCGGCCCGTCAGGTCCGCCACGAGGTCGGTCGCGACAACTGCTTCTTCCTGCACGTCTCGCTGGTGCCGTATCTGGCACCCTCGGGCGAGCTCAAGACCAAGCCCACCCAGCATTCGGTGGCCGCGCTGCGCAGCATCGGTATCACCCCCGATGCGTTGATCCTGCGCTGCGACCGCGATGTCCCCGAGGGCCTGAAGAACAAGATCGCCTTGATGTGCGATGTGGACATCGACGGTGTCATCTCGACCCCGGACGCCCCGTCGATCTACGACATCCCCAAGGTGCTGCACCGCGAAGAACTCGACGCCTACGTGGTCCGCAAGCTGAACCTGCCCTTCCGGGATGTCGATTGGACGCAGTGGAACGACCTGCTGCAACGTGTCCACGAGCCCCGTGAGACGGTGCGGATTGCGTTGGTGGGCAAGTACATCGACCTCTCCGACGCGTACCTCTCCGTCGCCGAGGCGCTGCGCGCGGGTGGTTTCAAGCATTACGCGAAGGTGCAGATCGACTGGATCGCCTCCGATGACTGCGAGCTCGACGCCGGCGCGATCGCCGCGCTCGACGGTGTGCACGGTGTGCTGATTCCCGGTGGTTTCGGCATCCGCGGTATCGACGGCAAGATCGGTGCCATCCGGTACGCCCGCAAGCGTGGGGTGCCGGTGCTCGGCCTGTGCCTGGGGCTGCAGTGCATCGTCATCGAGGCCGCCCGATCGGTCGGTCTGACCGAGGCCAGTTCCGCCGAGTTCGACCCGGACACTCCGGATCCGGTGATCGCCACCATGGCCGATCAGCTCGATGCGGTCGCCGGTGACGCCGACCTCGGCGGCACCATGCGGCTGGGAGCCTATCCGGCGGTGCTGCAGCCGGACTCGATCGTGGCGGCCGCCTACGGCGCCACCGAGGTCTCCGAGCGGCACCGGCACCGCTATGAGGTCAACAACACCTACCGCGACCGCATCGCCGAGAGCGGATTGAAGTTCTCCGGGACCTCGCCCGACGGACACCTTGTCGAGTTCGTCGAGTACGGCGCCGACGTGCACCCGTTCCTGGTCGGCACGCAGGCCCATCCCGAACTCAAGAGCCGGCCGACCCGGCCCCATCCGTTGTTCGCGGCGTTCATCGGCGCGGCCTTGGATTACAAGGCGGCCGAACGACTTCCGTTGGAGGACGTCGAGCGCGGCAGCAACGGTGTCGAGCACGGTGAGGATGCGGATCAGCCCTCACCCGAGCCGGCGCAGCGTGGCTGAGCACCAGTTCGTCACCCGCGCGAGCGAGACCGCGCATGTGGGCAAGATCCTCGCGCTGCGCATCGACGATGTGCAGATGCCCGGGGGACACAGCGCCCGCCGCGAGGTGGTCGAACACTTCGGTGCGGTCGCCGTCGTCGCCGTGGACGACGAGGACCGCATCGCGATGGTCTACCAGTACCGCCATCCCGTCGGGCGCCGGTTGTGGGAACTGCCGGCCGGGCTGCTGGACATGGGTGGCGAGCCGCCCGCGTCGACGGCGGCCCGCGAACTGCACGAGGAAGCCGGCCTGGCTGCCGAAAACTGGTCGGTACTGGTCGATATCGTGACCTCTCCAGGCTTCAGCGATGAGAGCGTGCGGGTGTTCCTGGCCACCGGGTTGTCCGAGATCGGCCGTCCCGAGGCCGCCGACGAAGAAGCCGACCTGCGGCTGGAGTGGGTGCCGCTGGCCGATGCGGTGCACCGCGTCCTCAGCGGTGAGATCGTCAATTCGATTGCCGTTGCCGGGATTCTGGCCGTCCACGCGGCACCCGACCGATCGGTGCTGCGTCCGGTCGATGCGCCGTGGTTGGACCGGCCCACTGCTTTCGCGGCCAGGCAGGACCACCGGTGACCACCGCGACCGGCGCGCTCGACGATCAGGTGCAGGGCTACCTGGACCACCTGGCCATCGAGCGTGGGGTCGCGGCCAACACCATCAGTTCCTACCGGCGCGATCTGCGCCGTTACGCCGAGTATCTGCAGGGGCGCGGCATCGCCGACCTCCGCTCGGTCGGTGAGAACGATGTCAGCGACTTTCTCGTCGCGCTGCGCAAGGGCGATCCCGACCTCGGTGCGGCGCCACTGTCGGCGGTCTCGGCGGCCAGAGCGCTGGTCGCCGTCCGCGGTCTGCACCGGTTTCTCGCCGTCGAGGGCGTCGTCGAGGTCGATGTCGCGCGCGCGGTGAAGCCGCCCACCCCCTCGCGGCGCCTTCCCAAAAGTTTGTCGGTCGACGAGGTGCTGGCGCTTCTGGAAGCTGCCGGCGGTGACCGGGATGCCGACGGGCCGCTCAGTCTGCGCAACCGGGCGCTGCTGGAGCTGCTCTATTCGACGGGTGCACGCATCTCCGAAGCCGTCGGCCTGGACGTCGACGATGTCGACACCGAATACCGGTCGGTGCTGCTGCGCGGAAAGGGCGGCAAGGATCGGCTCGTTCCGGTGGGCCGTCCGGCCGTCAGCGCCCTGGATGCGTACCTGGTGCGGGGCCGCCCGGAGCTGGCCCGGCGCGGCAAGGGCACCCCGGCGATCTTCCTGAACGCCCGCGGCGGCCGGCTGTCCCGGCAGAGCGCCTGGCAGGTGCTGCAGGACGCCGCCGCGGCCGCCGGGATCGCGTCGGCGGTGTCCCCGCACACCATGCGGCACTCTTTCGCCACCCACCTGCTCGAAGGCGGCGCCGACGTACGCGTCGTTCAGGAACTGCTGGGTCATGCCTCGGTGACCACCACCCAGATCTACACACTGGTCACGGTCAGTGCGCTGCGCGAGGTGTGGGCCGGGGCGCACCCTCGGGCCCGCTGAAGTCGCGGGACCGTAGCCAGCGGGTCTGCCGTCACGGCGGGTTGTGCACAGCTAGACTCTGCTGCGATGTTCGCCATGGATGAGTGCCGCCTGACCTCGGTGGCTGCGCCGTGAGCGACGACGTCGGCGGCGGTGGTGGCCTGAACCTCGGCATCGAGCCACAGGTCGAGCTGGGCCTCACCGGACGGCCCGTCCGCGATATCCCGGAACCAGAACCGCGCACCAGCCACGGTCCGGCCAAGGTCATCGCCATGTGCAATCAGAAGGGCGGCGTCGGCAAGACGACGTCGACCATCAATCTGGGTGCCAGCCTGGCCGAATACGGTCGCCGCGTGCTGCTGGTCGACCTGGACCCGCAGGGTGCGCTGTCGGCAGGGCTGGGGGTTCCGCACTACGAGCTGGAACACACCGTCCACAACCTGCTGATCGAGCCGCGCGTGTCCATCGACCAGGTGCTGATCAAGACCCGTGTCAGCGGCTTGGACCTGGTGCCCAGCAATATCGACCTGTCCGCGGCCGAGATCCAGTTGGTCAACGAGGTCGGCCGCGAGCAATCGCTCGCGCGGGCGCTCTACCCGGTGCTCGACCGCTACGACTACGTGCTGATCGACTGCCAGCCGTCGCTGGGTCTGCTCACCGTCAACGGCCTGGCCTGCGCCGACGGCGTGATCATCCCGACCGAGTGCGAGTACTTCTCGCTGCGCGGCCTGGCGCTGCTCACCGACACCGTGGACAAGGTCCGCGACCGGCTCAACCCCAAACTGGACATCAGCGGCATCCTGGTGACCCGCTACGACCCGCGCACCGTGAACGCCCGCGAAGTGATGGCGCGGGTGGTCGAGCGCTTCGGCGATCTGGTGTTCGACACCGTCATCACCCGTACCGTGCGGTTCCCGGAGACCAGCGTCGCCGGTGAGCCGATCACCACGTGGGCGCCGAAATCCACTGGGGCAGTGGCGTACCGGTCGTTGGCCCGCGAGGTCATCGCCCGGTTCGGTTCGTGAGCGAGGACACAGCTCCCACGACCGCCGAGGCGTCCGAAACCAGCGAGGCCAAAGCGGGCTTCCAGGTTCGGTTGAGCAACTTCGAGGGCCCCTTCGACCTGCTGTTGCAGTTGATTTTCGGTCACCGCCTCGACGTCACCGAGGTGGCGCTGCATCAGGTCACCGATGAGTTCATCGCCTATACCAAGGAGATCGGCCGTCAGCTCGAACTCGAGGAGACCACGGCCTTTCTGGTGATTGCGGCCACACTTCTGGATCTGAAGGCGGCGCGGTTGCTGCCTGCCGGCGAAGTGCATGACGAGGAAGACCTCGCACTGCTGGAGGTCCGCGATCTCCTGTTCGCCAGACTGCTGCAGTACCGCGCGTTCAAACATGTCGCGTTGATGTTCGCCGAGCTGGAGGCTGCGGCACTGCGCAGCTACCCCCGTTCGGTATCCCTGGAGCCGCGCTTCGAGGAGCTGTTACCCGAGGTCATGATCGGCGTGGACGCCGATCGCTTCGCCCAGATCGCGGCCGCGGCGTTCACGCCGCGACCGGTGCCCAGCGTGCGCCTGGACCACCTGCACGTGCAGCCGGTCTCGGTGCCCGAGCAGGCCATGCGCTTGATGGGCCTGCTCGAACAGCGTGGGATCGGCGGCTGGGCGTCCTTCGGCGATCTGGTCGACGGATGTGACGTGATGCAGATCGTGGGCAGCTTCCTGGCGCTATTGGAGCTCTACCGGGCCAGGGCGGTAACATTCGAGCAAGTAGAACCGCTTGGTGTGCTCCAGGTTTCGTGGACCGGGGATCGGCCAACCAACGAACACCTGGCAGCCGCAGTGGAAGAAGACTGATGACCGACAATGTGACCGACACCGAGTTGGATGCCGCCGATATCGGCGGGCTCGATCCAGTCGACGGCACCGATGCCGAGTCGGAGCACGAAACCCTCGATGATGCCGAACTGAGGTCGGTGTTGGAGGCGCTGCTGCTGGTGGTCGACACCCCCGCGTCGCTGGAGGCGCTGGCCTCGGCCACCAGTGAGCCGACCGACCGGATCGCCACCACACTGACCCAGCTGGCCGCCGAACTCACCGAGCGGGACAGCGGTATCGACCTACGAGAGGCCGGCGGTGGCTGGCGGATGTACACCCGTGCCCGGTACGCGCCCTATGTGGAGCGGCTACTGCTGGACGGGGCGCGCTCGAAACTGACCCGCGCGGCGTTGGAGACCCTTGCGGTGGTTGCTTACCGACAGCCGGTCACCCGTGCCCGGGTCAGCGCGGTCCGTGGCGTCAATGTCGATGCCGTGATGCGAACGCTGTTGGCGCGCGGTCTGATCACCGAGGCGGGTACCGATTCCGACAGCGGCGCAGTCGCTTTCGCGACCACCGAACTGTTCCTGGAGCGGCTGGGTCTGTCCTCGTTGGCAGATCTGCCCGATATCGCACCGCTGTTGCCCGATGTCGATGTGATCGACGATCTGAGCGAGAACCTGAACGACGAGCCGCGCTTCGCCAAACTCGGTGGCGCGGCTGCCGTACCCGAGCCGCCCGCCGGCATCGATGTGGACAAGGACTGACATGAACGAGCCGGACGGTGTCCGCTTACAGAAGGTATTGTCGCAGGCCGGGGTTGCCTCTCGGCGGGTGGCCGAACGGATGATCCTCGATGGTCGCGTCGAGGTGGACGGCCGGATCGTCACCGAGCTCGGCACTCGGGTCGACCCCGACAACGCCGATATCCGGGTCGACGGCACCCGCGTCATCGTCAACGAGGATCTCGTTTACCTGGCCATCAATAAGGAGCGCGGCATGCACTCCACGATGTCCGATGACCGGGGCCGGCCCTGCGTCGGCGACCTGGTGGAACACCGGGTGCGCGGTAACAAGAACCTTTTCCATGTCGGCCGCCTCGACGCCGATACCGAGGGGCTGCTGATCCTGACCAATGACGGTGAGCTCGCGCACCGGCTGATGCACCCGTCCTACGAAGTGCCCAAAACCTATGTCGCCACCGTGACCGGACGCGTCCCCCGTGGTCTGGGCAAGAAACTGCGCGAGGGTGTCGAACTCGATGACGGCCCGGTCACCCTGGACGATTTCGCCGTCGTGGACACCCTGCCCGGCAAGACGCTGGTGAAGGTGACCCTGCACGAGGGACGCAAACGCATCGTCCGCCGGACGCTGGCTGCGGTGGGCTTCCCGGTGGAAGCGTTGGTGCGCACCGATATCGGCACGGTGAACCTGGGGGACATGCGCCCCGGCAGCATCCGGGTGTTGACCCGCAAGGAGATCGGCGAGTTGTACAAGGCGGTGGGAATGTGAGCACGGGACCGACGATCGCGCTGGACGGACCGGCCGGCACCGGTAAGTCCTCGGTGTCGCGCGGTTTGGCTCGCGCGATGGGGATGCGCTACCTCAACACCGGAGCGATGTACCGCATCGTGACGCTGGCCGTGTTGCGTGCCGGGGTCGATCTCGACGATGCCGAGCAGGTGGCCGCGGTCGCAGCCGATGTCGACCTTGCGGTCAGCTATGACCCCGACCACGACGAGGCATTCCTGGGCGGTGAAAACGTGTCGCAGGAGATCCGCGGCGACGAGGTCACCGGTGCGGTGTCGGCCGTCTCGGCGGTACCCGCCGTGCGTGCCCATCTGGTTCGGCTGCAGCGAGAGCTGGCCGCCGGTGACGGTGGCGTGGTGGTCGAAGGACGCGATATCGGGACCGTGGTGCTCACCGATGCGGACGTGAAGATCTTCCTGACCGCCTCGGCCGAGGAACGCGCGCGCCGCCGCAACATCCAGAACATCGCGGCCGGGCTCGGTGACGACTACGAGGCCGTGTTGGCCGATGTGCAGCGCCGTGATCATCTGGATTCGACGCGGGCGGTGTCACCGCTGCGTCCCGCCGAGGATGCCGTGATCGTGGACACCAGCGATATGGACGAGGCCGCCGTGGTGGCCCACCTGCAGGAGCTTGTGGAACAACGGGTGGGAGCGCACCGATGACCGAGGACGGTACGTGGAACGACGAAAGCGACTGGGATTCGGTCGTTTTCGAAGAAGGCGCGGACGAAGACGAATCGGCGCCGCCCCCGGTGGTGGCCGTGGTGGGCCGGCCCAACGTGGGTAAGTCCACGCTGGTCAACCGGATCCTCGGTCGCCGCGAGGCCGTCGTGCAGGACATCCCCGGGGTGACCCGTGACCGGGTGTCCTACGACGCGAGTTGGTCGGGGCGACGGTTTGTGGTGCAGGACACCGGCGGCTGGGAGCCCGACGCCAAGGGGCTACAGCAGAAGGTCGCCGAGCAGGCCGCGATCGCGATGCAGACCGCCGACGCCATCATCATGGTCGTCGACACGACCACCGGGGCCACCTCGGCCGATGAGGCCGCGGCCAAGAGGCTGCAGCGTTCGGGCAAGCCGGTGTACCTGGCCGCCAACAAGGTCGACAACGAGCGCGGCGAGGCCGATGCGGCCGCGTTGTGGTCGATGGGTCTGGGGGAGCCGCACCCGATCAGCGCGATGCACGGTCGCGGTGTGGCCGATCTGTTGGATGCGGTGTTGGCCGAGCTGCCCGAGGTGTCCGAGGTGAGCGGCGGCGGTCCGGGTGGGCCGCGGCGTGTCGCACTGGTGGGCAAGCCCAACGTGGGCAAGAGCTCGCTGCTGAACCGGCTGGCCGGTGATGAGCGTTCGGTGGTCCACGATGTTGCGGGCACCACCGTCGACCCGGTGGACTCGTTGATCGAATTGGACGGAAAGCCTTGGCGTTTCGTCGACACCGCCGGGTTGCGGCGCAAGGTCGGTCAGGCCAGCGGGCACGAGTTCTATGCCTCGGTGCGCACCCATAGCGCGATCGACTCCGCCGAGGTGGCCATCGTGCTGGTCGACGGATCGGTGCCGCTGACCGAACAGGATCTGCGGGTGCTGACCATGGTGATCGAGGCCGGCCGGGCGCTGGTGCTCGTCTTCAACAAATGGGATCTGGTCGATGAAGACCGGCGTTACCTGCTGGACAAGGAGATCGACCGGGAACTGGTACAGGTCCAGTGGGCGCCACGGGTCAACATTTCGGCCAAGACCGGCCGCGCCGTGCAGAAGTTGGTGCCTGCCCTGGAGACGGCGCTGCGGTCCTGGGACACCCGTATCCCGACCGGCCGGCTCAACACGTTCTTCAAGGAGATCGTGGCCGCAACGCCGCCGCCCGTGCGCGGTGGTAAGCAGCCGCGCATCCTGTTCGCCACGCAGGCGGCCTCCCGACCGCCGACCTTCGTCTTGTTCACCAGCGGATTCCTGGAGGCCGGTTATCGCCGGTTCCTGGAGCGCAAGCTGCGCGAGACGTTCGGGTTCGAGGGCAGCCCGATCCGGATCAACGTGCGGGTGCGGGAGAAGCGCGGAGCCAAGGCCGGCGGAGCGAGGCGCTAGCCGAGCGACCCAACAGCACGGAGCGAAGCGCTAGCGGAGCGACCCGGGAGCACGGAGCGAGGCGTTAGCCGAGCGACGCGTCGGGAATCGGCGCCGGCGCACCTGAGTAGGGTGGCCGAAGTGTCGACGACCCACATGATCCTCATTGCCCTGGCCGGAGTGGGAGCCGGCGCCATCAACGCGATCGTCGGTTCCGGCACGTTGATCACCTTCCCCACACTGGTGGCGCTGGGCTTTCCACCGGTGACCGCGACCATGTCCAACGCCGTCGGCCTCGTCGCCGGCGGGGTGTCGGGCACCTGGGGGTATCGCCGCGAGCTGCGCGGACAGTGGAACCGCTTGCGCTGGCAGATCCCGGCCTCACTGGTGGGTGCCGGTTGTGGGGCGTGGTTGCTGCTGCACCTGCCGGAGAAGGTGTTCCAACAGGTCGTGCCGGTGCTGTTGGTGTTGGCGCTGGTGCTGGTGGTCATCGGCCCGCGGATTCAGGCCTGGGCGCGCCGCCGTGCCGAGGCCCAGGGGCAGTCGGTGCACGACATCAGCGTGGGCCGGATGGCGGCGCTGATCACCGGGACCTTCATCGTCGGGATCTACGGCGGCTACTTCACCGCCGCCCAGGGCATCCTGCTGATCGCGGTGATGGGTGCGCTGCTGCCCGAGGACATGCAGCGCATGAACGCCGCCAAGAATCTGTTGTCCCTGCTGGTCAATATCGTCGCGGCGGTTGCCTACACGGTGGTCGCCTTCGACCGGATCAGCTGGGCCGCGGCCGGGCTTATCGCCATCGGGTCGCTGATCGGCGGTTTTCTGGGTGCGCACTATGGCCGTCGGCTGTCTCCGGGTGCGTTGCGGGCGGTGATCGTGGTGGTGGGATTGATCGGGCTGTATCGATTGTTGACCGTGTAGGCTGACTCCGGTTTACGGCTCACGAAGGGACTGTTCAGATGGCTGATCGCGTGTTCATCACGCCGTCGCCGTCCGACGCGTGCGCCCTCGAGCCGTTTTGGCCTTCCCGCCGGTTGATGGCGTTCGACGAATGGTGTTGTCCGCGTCCCTGACGCGTCCCATTCGTCACGGTCCCCGTGTGCGGTGACCACCATCCCTGAGAGCAGCCATGCGTTCGCTTCTGATCTTCACCCTTGTCGGTGCCGGTGCCCAACTCGTCGACGGCGCGTTGGGGATGGCTTTCGGCGTCACCGCTACCACGTTGTTGGTGCTTTCCGGGGTGGGCGCGGCTCAGGCCAGCGCCGCGGTGCACCTGGCCGAGGTGGGCACGACCTTCGCCTCGGGTCTGTCGCACTGGAAGTTCAAGAACATCGACTGGAAACTGGTCGGCAAGCTCGGCGGGCCCGGCGCGGTGGGCGCCTTCCTGGGGGCGACCGTGCTGTCCTCGTTGTCGACCGAGCATGCGGCCCCGCTGATGGCGGCCATCCTGGTGGGTATCGGGGTGTACGTGTTGTTGCGGTTCTCGCTGCGCACACCGCTGAGCTTCGGTGCCAAGGGCACCAGTCACAGCGTCAAGTTCCTTGCCCCGCTTGGGCTTTTCGGTGGGTTCATCGATGCCTCCGGCGGCGGTGGCTGGGGTCCGGTGACCACCAGCACGCTGCTCTCGCAGGGTAAGACCGCGCCGCGCACCGTTATCGGTTCGGTCAGCGCCTCGGAGTTCCTGGTCGCGGTCTCAGCGTCGCTCGGCTTTCTGATCGGTTTGCGTCAGGAATTCCTGGAGAACTGGCCGGTGGTGGTCGGCCTGATGGTCGGCGGTGTCATCGCCGCGCCGTTCGCGGCGTGGTTGGTCACCAAAGTCAGCCCGGCTCTGCTGGGCACCGCCGTGGGTGGCGTCATCGTGCTGACAAACAGCCAGAAGTTGGTGCACTTCTTCGACGTCCAGTGGCCGTGGTCGACGGCGATCTATTCGGTGATCGTGGTGGCCTGGGCGTCGCTGGTGTTCTACGCGTGGCGGGTGTCGCGCGCACCCAGGTTCGCCCCGGCCGAGGCCGACGAGGTTGCTTCGGACGTCGCGTCAGAAACGGTCCCGCGCTGACTCCTGCTCCAACACCGCCTCGAGGTCGCCGAGTCGATCCATCGACGACACCGCCCGCCGGGTCCGCATGTTCTTGGCCAGCCGCTCGCGGTGTCGGTGGGTGAAGGCCCAGTAGCCGGCCGTGAAGGGGCAGGCGTCCTCGCCGACGCGTTTCTTCGGGTCGTAGGCGCAGTCGCCGCAATGATCGCTCATCTTGTTGATGTACGCGCCGCCGGAGGTGTAGGGCTTGGTCGCCAGCAGGCCGGCGTCGGCGTGCTGGCTCATGCCGATGACGTTGGTGGGCATCACCCAGCGGAAGCCGTCGACGTAGGCGGTGGCGAACCAGTCGGTGAGTTCGTCGGGCCGGTATCCGCGTTGCAGCGCGTGGCTGCCCAGGATCATCAGCCGCTGAATGTGATGGTTCCAGCCGCGGTCGCGCAGCCCTTCCAGCGCGGAGTGCAGGCAGGCAGCAGTGACGGCGTCGGCATCCAGGTCGGCCCACCAGTCGGGTAACCGGGTGTGGGCCTCGAGTTCGTTGTGGGCGGTGTAGTCCGGGCCGAAGTGCCAATACAGATGCCACATGTATTCACGCCAGCCCAGGATCTGGCGGATGAAGCCCTCGACGGCGGCCAGCGGTGCGTCACCGTCGCGGTAGGCCCGTTCGGCAGCATCGACGGCATCCAGGGGGTGCAGCACACCGAGATTGAGGGGAACCGATAGCAGCGAATGCGACATTGCCCAGTCCTGGCTCATCATGGCGTCCTCGTAGCGGCCGAAGGCCGGCAGCCGGTGGTCGATGAATCTCTTCAGCGCGCGTCGCGCCTCTGCCGGGGTCACGGCGAACAGGCGCGGACCGTCGTTGCCGATCGTGTCGAGGTCGAGGGCATCGAGGTCGCGGCGGACCTGGGCGTCGATAGCGTCCTCACGCGGCTTGTAGGGCGCTGGGACGTCGAGGGTGCGCTGTTTTTTCGGCGGCGACTCGCGGTTGTCCTCGTCGTAGTTCCACCGGCTACCGACGGGGTCCTTGCCCTCCATCAGGACGTCGAAGCGGCGACGTTGGTCGCGGTAGAAGTCCTCCATGCGGAAGCGGGTGCGCTCACCGGCCCAGCTCTGGAAGTCCTTGCGCGGCAGCGCGAAGGTCGGCGTCGGCAGGACCTCGGTGACCAGGCCTTGCTTCTGCAGTCGGTGGACGAACTTCTCGGCGGCATGCGAGGTGGGTTCGTGGACCAGGACGGGCTTGTTGAAGTTCTTCAGGGCCTCGGTGTAGCTGTCGGCCTGGATGAGGGTGGCGCGATCACCGAGGTCGTGGGCGGCATGGCGCAGCGCCGAGAGCACCAGGTGCAGCTTCTGGCGGTGGTAGCGGCGCTTGCCCAAGGCCGCGGTGGACTCGATGAGCAGCACCTCGCGGTGGGCGTGCTCACCGCCGTAGACGGCCGGCCCGAGCTGGTCGGCGAACAGCCACAGGGGAGTGTCGTCACGGGTGTCTGGCACCACTGATCAGTACCCAGATCCGTGAGGGATGACGCGGTTGGGATTTGGGTGGGGGCCTGAGGTAGAGTTTCGCTCGCCTACCGGCGATCCCGGAAGGCACTCGGGCTGTGGCGCAGCTTGGTAGCGCACTTGACTGGGGGTCAAGTGGTCGCAGGTTCAAATCCTGTCAGCCCGACCAAGAAAACCCGCTCTGACCTCGGTCGGAGCGGGTTTCGTGGTTTCGGCGAGATTTGAGATTGTGCCCGGCGTTCCAACAGTGTCCCAAGCGCATCTCAGTGGGCGGAGGGTCAGCCGAATAGGGCGGCGCCGGCGGCGCGCAGGTCGTCTCGTTGAGCGCCGGAGTAGAGATAGATGGAGATATGGCGGCGTCGTGCCCGTGCTACACGGCAACCACGTGGACCGGCAAACCGCCGGCGAGCATCAGGCTGACGCTGGTGTGGCGGAGACCCCTGGGGCGGAGACGACGCAGGCCGGCTCGGGCACGCAGTCGCTCAAACTCTTCGGAGTACCACTCGTGGCGGATGAGGGGTCCGTCTGTCCAGATCAGGGCTCGCTCGACATCCTTCCGCCCGATCTGCTGGAGACTGCCGTGAGCTGGGCCTAGTCTTTGGTTCCGCGAAGTCATTCACTCGTACCAGGGGTGTGGTTCTGGGTCGCGGTCGAGTTCGGTGGGTCGCCAGGTTGGTCGCCAGTAGGCGTCAGCTTCCTCAGCTCGCTGTTGGCGTAGTGCGGCGTGGCGGTCAAGTTCGCGTTGTCGTTCGTAGGCTTTGAGTTCGGCTTCTCGGATGGCGTCGTCCAAGCGCGTGGCGCCTTCGGCGGGGGTGATGATCGGGATCCCGAGTTTTCGCGCTGTGGTATGCCGGGAATCGGTGGCCTCGGGGGTGGTGCTGACCATCCATTGGACGGTCTTGGTGACATTGACAGCGAGTCTGGCGCCATAACTTTCGGCGCGCTCTCGCAAGTCGACGACTTCGCTGTGGTCACCAACGATCGCAACGCGAAGACTCTTCAGATAGCGCGCTTCCGGTGGGGGAGAAGGTTCGGCGCACTGCTGAATGACGCCGTCTATCTGGGTGCTCAGCTCGGACAGACCGAGTGCGTCAGCGAGCAAGTACATTTCGCGGCGCTGCGTAGGTGACAAGCGATGCCAATCGTCAACCTTGCTGTCGGGATAGGTCTCGTTCCATGCCGTGTAGTGCAGTGATTTGAGCTGTGGGCCGGTCAGACGTGTCGCTCGAGCCTGGCGGGTGAGCGCCTCGGCTTCTTCGTAGGTCAGTCTCCCGTCTTCAACGGCATCGGTGAGCAGGGCGACGTACTGCTGCGCTTGTGCGGGATCGCCGGAGCGCGGATGGGGCGATTGGGGAAATGAGTTGAGCAGTTCGGCGACGGAGCCACGTGCCAACGGTACGGGCCGGCAGCTGATGGGGCATTCGGTGAATGGTGTTGCTTGTGGGGCGGCGGGACTGGCGGTGAGGTAGAGCGCGGTCGGGGAGTTGTTGAGTAGCCACAGCAGGACTTCCCGGACTGCGCGTGCGTCGCCGAGCGCTGTGTGCTTTTGGTCGGACCAGCCTCCGGTGGCTGTCTTGTACATCGCGGTGAGGCTGAAGGCTCGGCCGTCGAGTTGTCGCCGTGAGGCCTGAAGTGTGCACAGGGTAACGATTTTGGGCTTTGTGATCTTGGCGCGGCGTGCGGCGGCGGCTAGGAATCCCTCT
Organism: Mycolicibacterium neoaurum; assembly: GCF_036946495.1. Taxonomy (NCBI): domain Bacteria; kingdom Bacillati; phylum Actinomycetota; class Actinomycetes; order Mycobacteriales; family Mycobacteriaceae; genus Mycobacterium; species Mycolicibacterium neoaurum. Next base: position 785,687 of record NZ_JAQIIX010000001.1, on the reverse strand, counting down.
TCGAACTCGCAGTTGTGCGCGACCAGAATGGTCCCGTCGATGAATGCCAGCATTTCGGGAAGGGCTTGTCCGATCGATGGTGCGCGTGCAAGATCGGCGTCGTCGATCTGATGGATCGCGCGGGCCTCGGGGTCCGACCCGGGGCTGTTGATCAGGGTGGCGAATTCGTCGAGGATAGTGCCGTCAGCGCGGAACTTGACCAGCCCGATTTCAACAATCCGGTCCTTTCCCGGATCAAGGCCTGTGGTTTCGAGGTCAATGGCGGTGAAGGTCGCCTCGGACGCGGGGTAGGCGGTCGCACGGCGGGTGAGCACAGCGCGAGTGATCGGTGTGCTCTTGGATCGAGGGGTAGGGGCGACAGCTGGCGCAGCGGTCACGCGTGCGACATGTTCCGACGGGGTGGGAGTGCGCTTTGCGGGTCCTGCCGAATATTGCACGGCGGCAGTCGGTGTCGGACCTTGGAGCGGGGGCGCGGCCGTGATGGCGCGGGCGACCGGGGCGGTGGCGTCGGCACGGGAGATCTGGAGTTGCCATTGCAGGCCGTGCGCGCTTGTGAGGTCGAGGGTGCCGTATCGCATGATCGGCAGCACGCGGTTGTTCTTGTAGCGGCGGTCGGGGCCGCCCTTCACGTTGACGTACTGCCAGGTTTGATCGACTTGGACAGCATCGCATGGGGTGGCGTTGCTTTCGATGAAGCGGGTGTCGCCCGATCGGACGTTGAGGTGGGCGTAGCTGATGTCGCTGAAGCGGTTAGCGTCGCGCACGAGGACGCGGTCGGGAAGAAAGTACAGGGCCGCCTTACCGGCGGTGATCGACGGGACGGCGATGTTGGTCGAAAGAGCCTTCGGGCCGGTGGTCGTCGCGGCTCCGTCGACGCGGTTGATGATGCGGCCGGCGCCTGAGTTCGTTTTGAATTGATGGGTGGTTGTTACGTTGCCTGCCTGCAGGACTCGCCACAGTTTCTGTGATTCGCTGAGCCAGGGCCACATGCCCACGAGGGTGTCGAACCAGGTGAAGTGCTCGTCTTCGACGTCGTAGAACAGGATGACGGTCTTGCGGGCACGGTCGTTGAGCACCATCCAGATGCACAGCGGTGCGAGTAGTGCCCAGACGATCAGTCCCCACGGAAGGCTGATCAGGCCGAGTAAGACCGTGGCGGCGGTGACCCACCATCCCCACGGGGTGCGGGCGGCGGCAGTGTTGAGTTGTTCGACGATGTCGCCGCCACCGGTGGGGGCGAGTTCGACGGCGGTGGCGCCGCTGACATCTTCCATCAGGATGCCGCTGGGCTGGAATGTCGCCCGCGTCGGCGTCGGCGGCGGTGCCGTAGCCGGGGCTGTCGGTCCGTTCAACGTGGTGCGGTAATAGATGCCGCCGCGACCCATGTGGACGTAGTTGCCCCGCGGTCCGGTGCCGACTCGGAATCCTGGCACGCCGACGCTGACCCCGACACCGGACTTGCTGAGATTGAACCGGAACGGCCCGGCACTCAAACTCTTGCGGATGTAAAAACCCACTGAATCCCCCTGCGAAATAACTTCGGCAGCATTGTGCCATAGCCGTTCGACCGAGGACGTCAGATTCTTCGCAGAAGTCAATATTGTTTGCTGGCTGGCTCCTGATGAGCCCAGTCGAGAGACTATTTCAGGCGCGATCGCGAACCCGGAGTCCTATAAGCGTGTGAACGTGGGCGTTCCCCTGGCCTACCTCGCCGGATCTTCGTCATGTCGAAGCGCCCAGTCCAAGGTCGCCAGGCCATTGGCTGCGCGAAAGACTATCGCGCACTCCCGATTGACGTTACTAACGGGTGGCGTTAGCATTGTGGATGTGATCCGGTCGTTCAGGGACGGCGACACCCAGAAGGTCTGGGAGCTGCGCCGTCCCAAGGGGATCAGCGTGGAACTTGCCAAGGCTGCGCGGCGCAAGATGCAGATTCTCGATGCCGCGGAGAACATCAGCGACCTACGTGTCCCGCCGGGGAACCGGCTGGAAAAGCTACTGCCACCCCGCGAGGGGCAGCACAGCATCCGCGTCAACGACCAGTTCCGCATCTGCTTCACCTGGCGCGACGGCGGCGCTGATGACGTCGAGCTGACCGACTACCACTGAGAAAGGAACACCATGGCCGACTTCGCCCCAACCCACCCCGGCGAGATCCTCGCCGAAGAGTTCCTCGTACCGATGGGCATCAGCGCCTACCGGCTGGCTCAGGAAATACACGTACCGCAGACCCGGTTGAGCGAGATCATCCGGGGGCGGCGAGCCATCACCGCCGACACTGGCCTGCGGCTCTCGCGCGCGCTGGGGCTGTCGGACATGTTCTGGATCAACTTGCAGGCGCGCTATGACGCCGACGTGGCTCGCGCCGAGCGGGGGGACGAGCTGGACCGCATCCGCCCGCTTGCCGCGGCAGGCTGAGGACACCACTCGACGGAGCCCTCCGTGGCGTTCTAGGAAGATGGACCACGCTGTGCGGTGCAGTCGTAGCATCACAACTCGTGCAAGGCTTGGTCGTAACCCCAAAAGCGTTCCGCATCATCGAAACTGCGGCGTGAGAGCAACCGTGCTGACAGTCAGAGGCTACAACCTCTAACTCTCCCGAATTGAGGATCTCTATGCCGACCGACGATCCGGTTGCGGTCATCACGGGCGCCGGCAGCGCTGAGGGCATCGGTTTCGCGTCGGCCCGCCTGCTCGGTGAATCCCACCACGTGCTGATCGCCGCCACCTCCGAACGCATCCACGACCGGGTGGCGCAGTTACAGGACGTCGGGATCGACGCTGCCGGGTTCGTGGGCGACCTCAGTGACTCGGCTGTCGCCAACGATCTGGTGGCCTCGGCACGTGACCGGTGGGGCCGGGTCGACGTTCTGGTCAACAACGCCGGCATGGTCGCGACCACCGGCGCCGAGGAGCAACTACCCGCCGACGCCACGCCGGACGACCAGTGGCGAGCGGCGTTGGCGCGCAACCTGGATACCAACTTCTTCGTCACCCGTGCCGCCCTGAAAAGCATGACCGATCGCCGTTACGGCCGCATCGTGAGCGTCGGCTCGGTGTCCGGGCCGGTGATGGCCTACCGCGGCGATGCCTCTTACCACGCGGCCAAGGCCGCGATCGTCGGATTGACCCGATCGGTGGCTCTCGACTACGGGCACCTCGGCATCACCGCCAATGTCGTGGCACCGGGATGGATCGACACCGGCTCGGCCACTCAGCACGAGCGCGAGATGGGAGCGGCCACGCCATTGCGTCGTTCCGGGCGGCCCGAGGAGGTCGCGTCGGTCGTGGCTTTTCTTGCTTCCCCGGGCGCCTCGTATGTCAGCGGTCAGGTCGTCGTCGTCGATGGCGCCAACTCCGTCGCCGAGGAACGTGGCCCGCACTAGCGTCGCGGGTCGTGCGGTGGCGACGGCAGTCGCGGCCGCAGCTCGGTCGGCAGAGTAGATCGCTCACCGCGTCGCCGCAGGAAACGCCGGCGCGCCCCTCCGCTGAAGCTTGTTAGGCGAAGTAACTAAATATGCGCTACAGTTCCCCTCGTCCATCACACGGAACTTGAGTTCCGCTGAAGGATCCGGGCAGCGCTGCCCGCCAATTGGTGCTCGGCATAGGGAGATTCGGTGGTCCGGTTGCTCAAGAGGTCGTGGATACCTCTGCTGCTGGTTGTCGTCGTCGCATTGGGCGTTTTCGTCATCGGTCGTATTCGAGAGTCGGCCTACGCGCCCGCGCCGGTGGCTGGCGAAGGTTCGGGCATCACCGCGAACTTCAATCCGAAGCACATCACCTACGAGGTCACCGGTTCGGGGGGTTCGGTGACCGTGAACTATCTCGATGAGAACGGCCAGCCGAACCTGGTCGAGAACGCGCCGCTGCCCTGGTCACACACGATCGTCACGACGCTGCCATCGATGTCGGCCAACATCATGGCCCAGGGTGACACCGCGGTCAGCGATCTGGCCTGCCGCGTCTCCGTCGACGGCGACGTGCGTGATGACCGGACGAGCTCGGACTCCATCAAACCGTTCATCTACTGCTTGGTGAAATCCGTATGAGCAACGCGCATTCAGCACCGCACCGTCCCGTCATCGCCCGTCTCATCCGGGTGCTGGCGTTGCCGATCATCCTGGTGTGGGTGGCCATCGCGGTGCTCCTGGGAATGTTCGTGCCGTCTCTCGACGACATCGCGGCGACGCGATCGGTACCGCTGAGCCCGACAAGCGCGCCGTCGTACCAAGCGATGCTCAACATCGGCAAGGTGTTCCAGCAGTACGACTCCGATTCCACCGCCATGGTGGTCTTGGAGGGTGACGACCAACTGGGGGACAGCGCCCACGCGTACTACAACGACATCGTCGCCAAGCTCAAGGCCGACCACGATCACGTCCAGAACGTGCAGGATTTCTGGAGCGACCCACTGACCGCTGCCGGATCCCAGAGCGTGGACGGCAAGTCCGCCTACGTTCAGATCTTCCTCAACGGCTCCCAAGGCACCACGCTCAGTCACGAATCTGTCGCAGCGGTGCGCCAGATCGTCGATTCAGTCCCGGCCCCGCCGGGCATCAAAGCCCACGTAGCCGGAAACACGGTGCTCAACGCCGATACCAGCATCGCCGGACACCAGAGCATGGCTGTGATGGAGCTGGTCTCGGTCGGCGTGATCATCGCCATGCTACTCATCATCTATCGGTCGATCGTCACCATGCTGATCTCGATGGTCATCATCGGACTCGAACTCTTTGCTGCCCAGGGGGTTACCGCAGCCGCAGGATACCTGAACCTGATCGGCCTGACACCGTATGCGGTCAGCATGGTGACCATGCTGGCCCTGGCCGCGGGTACCGACTACGTGATCTTCCTGTGGGGCCGCTATCACGAGGAACGGTCTAAGGGCCTGAGTCCCGAGGATGCCTATTACGTCTCTTATCACGGTGTTTCGCATGTGATCCTGGGTTCGGGGCTCACCATCGCCGGTGCCTGCCTCTGCCTCACCATGACCACGCTGCCGTACTTCCGGACGATGTCCATCCCGTGTGCGTTGTCGATCCTGGTGATCATCTTCGCTGCCCTCACGCTCGCCCCCGCGGTGCTGACCGTCGCCTCCAAATTCGGTCTGCTGGAACCCAAACGGGAGCTGTCCGCCAAGGGGTGGCGCAAGGTGGGCACGGCGGTCGTGCGTTGGCCCGGTCCGATCATCGTGGTCACCACGCTGATCGCAGTGCTCGGTTTCGTCAGCCTGACCACCTATGTCCCGCAGTACAACGACCAGAAGTTCACCCCGGAGGACATGCCGGCCAACCTGGCCATGGCGGTCGCCGACCGGCACTTCTCCCAGGCGCGGATGAACCCCGAACTGCTCATGCTGGAAGCCGATCACGACCTGCGCAACCCGGCGGACATGCTGGTGATCGACAGGGTCGCCAAGAGCGTGGTGCACATGCGCGGTATCGAGCGGGTCCAGACCATCACCCGCCCGCTCGGTGCGCCGATCGAGCACAGTTCCATCCCGTTCATGCTGGGCGCCCAGAACGCCGGGACACTGCAGGCCGCGAAGTTCAACAATGACAACTCGGCTCAGATGCTGCAGCAAGCGGATGAACTGAGCTCGACGATCGCCAACATGGAGCGCATGTACTCCATCATGACCGAGCTCACCGACACCACTCACAGCATGGTGGAGAAGACCCACGACATGGTCGCCACCACCAACGAATTACGGGATCACATCGCCGATTTCGACGACTTCTTCCGACCGTTGCGCAACTACTTCTATTGGGAACCGCACTGCTACGACATTCCGATCTGCCATGCGTTGCGGTCGATCTTCGACTCGTTGGACGGTATCGACAAGCTCGCGGATCAGATCGGCAGTCTGAGCACAGATCTGGACAAGCTGGACACACTGATGCCGCAGATGCAGGCAACCTTGCTGCCCACCATCGATTCGATGCGCACCATGCGGGACTTCATGCTCGCCACCCACAGCGTGATGGCCGGAACTCAGGCCCAGCAACAGGAACTCGCCCGCGGCGCGACCGAAATCGGTCTGTTCTTCGATCAGGCGAAGAACGACGACTTCTTCTACCTGCCGCCGGACGTCTTCCAGAATCCGGACTTCAAGCGTGGTCTGGACATGTTCGTCTCCCCGGATGGTAAAGCGGTCCGGTTCATCATCACCCACCAGGGTGACCCCGCCTCCGTCGAGGGCATCGAGCACGTCCGAGACATGAAGGATGTGGTTGCCGACGCGGTGAAGGGCACCCCACTGGCCAACGCGAAGGTGTCCCTCGCTGGCACGGCATCGCTGTACAACGACATGCAAAGTGGTGTGAAGACCGACGTGATGATTGCGATCATCGCCTCGATGATCCTGATCTTCGCGATCATGCTGATCATCACGCGCAGCGTGGTCGCCGCGTTGGTGATCGTGGGGACGGTTGCTGCGTCGCTCGGGACGGCCTGCGGTCTATCGGTGCTGCTCTGGCAGGAAGTCCTGGGCATCGGCGTGCAGTGGATCGTGATCCCGCTGTCCATGGTCATCCTGCTGGCTGTCGGCTCGGACTACAACCTCCTGGTGGTTTCGCGGCTGAAGGAGGAGATCCACGCCGGTCTCAACACCGGGATGATCCGCGGGATGGGGGCGACCGGTCGGGTCGTCACCGCCGCGGGCCTGGTCTTCGCGTTCACCATGGCCTCGATGATCGTCAGTGACCTGCGCGTGGTCGGACAACTCGGCATGACGATCGGGATCGGACTCATTGTCGACACCTTGATCGTGCGTGCCTTCATGACGCCGTCCATCGCCTCTGCGTTGGGTCGCTGGTTCTGGTGGCCGTTGAACACGTACAAGATCACGCATCCACCCAAACCTGCGGCAGGTCCCGAACCCGAGGAACCGCATACCGCACCAATCCCGCAGGTCACCTCATGAGAGGCCAGCGCATGAACCGGAGAGTGCAGGTGAGAAATCGCCTTCTGGCCATGGCTTCAGCCGTGCTCGCCGTGATGAGCATCGGCTGGGCGACTCCGGCGCATGCCGATGTCGACACCGATTTCGCGAATACCCTGCACGGCTTCGGCATCTATGGCCAGCGGGACTACAACGCGTGGCTGGCAAAGATTGCCTGCCGACGGCTCACCACCGGTGTCGATGCGAATGCCTCGGAGTCTGCGGTGTTCCTGTCCCGCAACCTTGCCCGCACCTTGAGCACCGAGCAGGTGTGGCAGTTCCTGGGTACGGCCATTCCGCGTTATTGTCCGCAGCACCATGCCGCACTGGCAGAGATGAGTGGTGATCGCAGATGAACGTCCGCACATTTCGGCTGATGGTGCGTGCCGGTGTGATGATCACCGCGGCCGCCTGCACCGCAGGCGTGCTCGCGCCACCGCAGGCGTCCGCCGACGCGACCGACGACTACCCGATTCCGCATCGGCAGATCGAAACGCGCTGTGACGCCGAGCAGTATCTGGCGGCCGCGCGTGATACCTCCCCGATCTACTTCGAGCGGTACATGATCGACAAGGCCAACCGACCGCCGGATGTTCAGCGGATGGCCGTGGACCGGATCCACTGGTTCTACTCCCTGGATGCGCCCGCGCGGCGGCAGTATTCCGAAGACACCGCCACCAACATCTACTACGAGCAGGTCGCGACCCGGTGGGGTAACTGGGCCAAGGTGTTCTTCAACAACAAGGGCGTGGTCGCCAAGGCCACCGACGTGTGTGCCGGCTACCCGGCCGCGGATATGTCGGTGTGGAACTGGCCGGCGCCGCGGTAGGGGCCGGTCGGCGCTGTGGGTGAATCGGTGACAATGGCAGGTATGGAGCCCAAGCTTCGCCAGCGCACCACCGGTCGACTCGACCGTTCCCGCGACCCCGCGATCCTGAATGCCGCATTGGCCGCGCTGACCGAGAACGGCTACAACGACACCAACATGAACGATATCGCCGCCCGTGCGGGCGTCGGTAAAGCCGCGATCTATCGGCGGTGGGCGTCGAAAGCGGCGCTGATCACCGATGCGCTTGTCTACTGGCGGCCCGACCTGCTGGCCGACGATATCCCTGACACCGGCAGCTTGGAAGGCGACTTCGACGTGATCGTCGAACGGGTCGCGCGCAACGACGACGAGCTGATCTCCAACGATCTGGTGCTGCGGGTGGCGCTGGAGTCCAGCCGTGACCCAGAGTTGGCGGCCGCACTGGACGATCTGATGCTGCGCCGCGGGCGACGCGTGGTGGCCGCGATTCTGCAGCACGCCGTCGAGCGCGGTGATATCGCGGATAGGGACTGGTCGCTGGTAGCCGACGTGCTGGTGGCCATGGGGCTGCTGCGGGTGGTCGGCGGCCAGAGCGTCGATTCCGGCTTCGTGCGCCGGGTCGTCGACAGCTTGGTCCTGCCTGCGGTCCGTGGCGCCGCCCCCGTTGTCACCGAACCCGACAACGATGCGAATTGATAGGCGCAATATTTTAGTCTAACTTCAAAAATGCGGCGACGGTCACGAATGCCGGCCCAGTATCGACGTGGATCTGAAAGGGATGCGATGCCGACACCGAATTCAGTTGTGGGGCCGTACTTCGATGAGCTCACCATCGGACAGGTCTTCGACAGTGCGCCCCGGATGACCCTGACCGAAGGTGCGGCCGCAGTGCACCAGGCGATCCTGGGGGACCGGCTGCGGCTGGCACTCGACATCGAGCTGGCCGAGGCGGTAACCGGAACGCGCGGTCTGTTGGCGCATCCGGGCTTGGTCACCGATGTCGCCATCGGCCAGAGCACGTTGGTGACCGGCCGTGTCAAGGCGAACCTCTTCTACCGCGGCTTGGTATTCCACAGCTATCCCAAGCTGGGGGACACGTTGTCCACCACGACCCGGGTGGTCGGGCTTCGTCAGAATGCCGTCCGGGAAGGCAGGGCGCCCACCGGCCTTGCCGCGCTGCGGATGACGACGACCGACCAGCATGACCGGCTGGTTCTCGACTTTCATCGGTGCGCGATGCTCCCGATGGCACCCGGGGTTGTCGACACCGGACGCCACGATGACCTGACCACGATCGGGGCCGACGAGGTGGCCACCGACCCGGCCGGATCTTGGGACGGCGTGGCATTCCGTGCGCGCGTGCCCGGCCCGCACTTCGACTCGGAGCTGGCGGGCCGCGACTACCGCAGCTCGGCCGATGTCGTGAGTTCGGCCCCCGAACTCGCCCGTATGAGCCTCAACATCGCTGCTACGCATCATGATCGGCGAGTCGGTGGACGGCGCCTGGTGTACGGCGGGCACACCATCGGGCTGGCCCTGGCGCAGGCCACCCGTGTCCTGCCGAACCTGGCAACCGTCACGGGCTGGCAGTCCTGCGACCACACCGGCCCGGTGTACGAGGGCGATACGGTCTACAGCGACCTGCACATCGAACGGGTATCACCGCTGCCGGCGGGTGGTGGTGTCCTCGATATCCGCTCGCTGGTCTTCGCCGTCGGCGAAGAGGGGACCGATGATCGCCAGGTGTTGGACTGGCGATTCAGCGCTTTGATGTTCTGACCGGCGACTACTGGGTGCTTCGGGGAACCAGCGTGTCGCCGAGCTGGTCGACGAGCAAGCCGACATCCCAGAAGTCGCGGTGGCTGGTCAGCAGTCCCTGGTTGTCATAGCGGCAGGCGGCGATGCCGGTCGCCGAAAACTGTTTTCCTGCCGCGTCGATCGAGGCGCCGTTCGGCAAGCGAAGAGGCCCGGTGATGGACCCGCTCCAGGTCCACTCGAAGTAGGCGAGCCCGTCGGCCACGGCGGGTTGGGTGAAGACGATCAACGAATCGGGCGAGAATGTCAGCATCCAGCGATGAAAACGCTGGATGCCGTTGCGCCCCTGATACGTTCCGCGCATCGCGACGTCGGTGTAGGTGCCGTCGGCGGTGAAGAAGGTGCACAGCAGTTCGGGATCATGGGTCCAGGCGCGGCCGTACGCGTCGGCGTAGTCGGCGTCGGTGGGGTGGGGCAGTGCTGATGTCATGTCTTATCACCAATTCGAGTGTCGACGGGGTGTGCTGTAGTCGATGTGCCACTGGGCATCGCCCTGGGCTGTCACGTCACCTGGTCACCGGCGACGGCCGTAGGGGCGGAATCGACATTACCCGGACGCAGCTGGAATTTATCAAGTATTCAAAAGTGTGACGGCGACACCTGGAGCGCCAGTTGCGGGGTCAACCCCATTCGCCTGATGGCCGATCGCGCCGCCGAGCGTCATCGGAGCCGGCTTCTTTGCCACGGATTCTGGCTCAGCAACTCAGGATCAGGGGTCCGCGCGTTGCCTGATGTCGCATGACCGAATCATTGGTGCGGACCGGTGGGATCGGACATGTCCTGAGAATTTACGAACGATTCGAAGCCATGCATCATCTGGTCCGTTTGACGGTACCGTCAAAAGTATCCACGTCACGGATGGTCTGCAGGTGGGGCGTGCATCTCTGCGCTCTGTCGATATCGGGTGTTGATCGCTGTACTTAATCATGATTAGATTTGTGGGCCGCGTCACGTCGCGGCATGTGGGCGCGTGTTCGGCGATGTGTCCGTGACATCGGCGCCTGGGGCGGTTGGCAAATGCTCGGCCACCCGATTGACATATTGACTAGGCGGAGCGTTTAGACGTAGTGTCTAGCACGTTTGTGACCCTGCTCATATCGGAGGGCCGGCGGTAGTGCCTGCCACAACAGAGGACGACAGCTATGTGGCGACACCACGACTCGAAATGCGCAGCCGCGATGGGTGAAGCGTGGGTGGCCGGTGTGCGACCGACGGCCGGCGTGCGGCGTATTGCGCGGACCGGGGGCCGCTCTTGATACTCAAGACGCTGGCATCGTCTCGGCCGTTGCGCGGGATCGGGGGCTTCTTCGCTTTCTCGATGGACACGGCACTGGCCGTGTTCAGCCCCCCGTTCGCCTGGCGTGAGTTCGTGCTGCAGACCTGGTTTGTGGCGCGGGTGTCGTTGTTGCCCACGCTGATGCTGTCGATCCCGTTCACGGTGCTGACCGTGTTCACCTTCAACGTTCTGCTCGCCGAGTTCGGTGCCGCGGACTTCTCCGGGACCGGCGCCGCCTTGGGAGCCGTCACCCAGATCGGCCCGATCGTCACGGTGCTGGTCGTCGCCGGTGCGGGCGCGACCGCAATGTGTGCAGATCTGGGAGCGCGCACCATCAGAGAGGAATTGGACGCCCAGCGTGTCATGGGCATCAACCCCATTCAGGCGCTTGTGGTTCCGCGTGTTCTGGCCGCGACCGTGGTCGCCCTGCTGCTGGCCTCGTTGGTGATCCTGGTCGGTCTGGCGGGTGGCTTCGTCTTCTCGGTGTTCTTCCAAAACGTCACGCCCGGAGCCTTTGTCGCGGGCCTGACCCTGGTCACCGGCGTGGGTGACGTGGTGGTGTCGCTGATCAAGGCAACCCTGTTCGGGATGACGGCGGGCTTGATCGCCTGCTACATGGGTACGACCGTCAGCGGCGGCCCGGCCGGTGTCGGCAACGCCGTCAATGAGACCGTCGTGTTCTCCTTTCTTGCGCTCTTCCTGATCAACATCTTCATGACCGCGGTGGGAATCAAGGTGAATCTATGAGCATCAGAGTTTCTGTGCGTCAGCAGTTTCCGCGATTGGCGCGGTCATCGAAGAACTGGCATGCCGGGTGGACCCGAATCGGCGAGCAGACCCAGTTCTATGGTCGGACACTCGCCTCTGCTGTGGACGTCCTGGTGCATTACAAGACCGAGCTGGTCCGGCTGATCGCCGCGATGAGTCTGGGTACCGGCGCGCTTGCCGTCATCGGTGGCACGGTCGTCATCGTCGGATTCCTGACCATCTCCACCGGTGCGCTGGTCGCGGTGCAGGGTTACAACCAGTTCGCGCAGGTCGGTGTGGAGGCACTCACCGGGTTCGCTTCCGCGTACTTCAATGTCCGGCTCATAGCGCCGCTCACCGCGGCGATCGCCATGGCGGCCACCATCGGCGCCGGCGCCACCGCCCAGCTCGGTGCAATGCGCATCAACGAAGAGATCGACGCCCTGGAGGTCATGGGTGTCCGCTCGCTGGCCTACCTGGCGTCCAGTCGCGTGCTGGCCGGCGTCATCGTCGTCATCCCGCTGTACTGTGTCGCGGTCATCATGTCGTTCCTGGCAGCACGATTCGGAACGACGGTCATCTATGGGCAGTCCACCGGCGTGTACGACCACTACTTCCGGACATTCCTGATTCCCACCGACCTCATCTGGTCGTTCGTCCAGGCGGTGGTGACCGCGGTGGTCATCATGTTGGTGCACACCTATTACGGCTTCACCGCCGGCGGCGGACCCGCCGGTGTGGGAGAGGCGGTCGGACGCGCAACACGCACCTCGCTGGTCGTCGCAGTGTGCGTCACGCTCTTGGTCACGCTGTCCATCTACGGGCAGTCCGGCAACTTCAACCTGGCGGGCTGAGCGATGGCGCGAAAGGCAGGCGAACCGCTCATCCACCCGGATTGGTGGACCGCGATCCTCATCGTCTTCGTCATCGCGTCGGTGGCCCTCACGGGTGTGCTGTTCACCGGTTCGCTCAAAAGCTATGTGCCGGTGACGCTCAGCTCGGACCGCGCCGGTCTGGTGATGGAGGTCGGGGCCAAGGTCAAACTGCGCGGGGTGCAGGTCGGTCATGTCGGTGCGGTCACCGGTGGCAGCGATCCGGTCAGCCTGAAACTCGAGCTCGATCCCGACAAGATCGCTTACCTCCCGTCCAACGTGGAGGCCCGGATCGCCTCGACCACCGTGTTCGGCGCCAAGTACGTCGACCTCATCTACCCGCAGGAGCCCTCGGGGCAGACGCTGGCAGCCGGCGCCGTCCTGCAGTCTCAGAACGTCAGCACCGAGGTGAACACGGTGTTCCAGAACCTCGTCGGTGTCATACACAAGATCGATCCCGCGAAGCTCAACACGGTGTTCTCGGCGATCGCCGAAGGCGTTCGCGGCCAGGGGCCCCGCATGGGCGAGGCGACGACGGCGGCCAACGAGGTGCTGATCGCGCTCAACCAGCGCACCGAGACCATCGGGCAGGACTGGCGGGCGTTCAAGAACTTCAACGACGCCTACGCGGCGGCCGCGCCGGACATCCTGCGTGTGCTCGATGCCGCAAGTACGACAAGTGAGACGATCGCCGACCGCGCTCGCGAACTGGATTCGTTGTTGCTCAACGTGATCGGCCTCTCGCAGAGCGGAACCGCGGTGTTGGGTCCGAACAAGGACAATCTGGTGCGGGCGATCAACACGCTGCGGCCGACGGCGTCGCTGTTCAACAAGTACAACCCGTCGCTGACCTGCCTTCTCGTCGGCGGCAAGAAGGCCATCGATTTCGGCCAGGCCGATTACACCGGCGGGGCGAACGGCAAATCGTTGATCGTGGACGCGGCGCTGCTGCTCGGTGACGATCCCTATCGGTATCCGCAGAATCTGCCGATCAACGGTGCCAAGGGCGGACCCGGCGGCAAGCCGGGCTGCGGATCGCTGCCCGATGTGGCCAAGAACTGGCCCGTGCGCACCCTGATCGCCAACACCGGTTGGGGCACCGGACTGGACAACCGGCCCAACCCGGGCATCGGATTCCCCGGCTGGGCCAACTACTTCCCGGTGACCCGTGCGGTGCCGGAACCGCCCAGCATCCGCTACCCGGGTGGCCCCGCGCCGGGACCGATTCCATATCCCGGTGCTCCGCCCTACGGCGCCCCGCAGTACGGCCCCGGAGGTACGCCGCTCTATCCCGGCGTCCCACCCGCACCCATACCGCCTGGGATCGCCGGGCCGCCGCCGGCACCGTGAACCAGCCCGACCTTGACACGACCTAGTATCGAGAGGCAGACGAGATGAAGGACAACTTGTCAGGCGCCGCCTGGCGGCTTGCCGTGTTCATCGTGGTCGCGCTGTTCGGAATGTTCGCGCTGCTGACCGTTTTCGCCCAGTTTCGGTTCGGTGACGCCCGGTCCTTCCGTGCGGTGTTCACCAACGTGACGGGCTTGGAGACCGGAAACTTCGTCCGGATCGCCGGTGTCGAAGTGGGCAAGATCGGTGACATCCGGCTCAACCGCGACAGCACCGTCACGGTGGAGTTCAGCGCCGACGACTCGGTGGTGCTGACCGAAGGCAGCCGGGCGGCCATCCGCTACGACAATGTCATCGGCGGCCGGTATCTCGCGTTGGAGGAGGGCGCCGGCTCGGTGCAGCGGCTGGCGCCCGGTGCCACCATCCCGGTGTCGCGCACCACACCGGCCCTGGACCTGGACGCCCTCATCGGTGGATTCCGGCCGCTGTTCCGGGCTTTGGACCCCGACCAGGTGAACGCGCTGAGCGGTCAGCTGCTCTCGGCGCTGCAGGGCCAGGGCGCGACGGTCGCCTCGTTCCTCTCCAACACCGCTGCGTTGACCAATACCCTCGCCGATCGTGATGAGCTCGTCGGACAGGTCATCACCAATCTCAACACCGTGCTCGGTTCGCTCGGCGACCAGAAGGACAAGTTCGGTACCGCCGTCGACTCACTGTCGGAGATCGTGCACACCCTCAAAGAACGCAAGGGCGACCTGAGTGCGGCGGTGGCCTATACCAACGAGTCCGCGGCCAGTATCGCCGATCTGCTGGCACAGGCCCGGCCGCCGCTGAAGGAGACGGTCGCGCAGACCGACCGCGCCGCGGGCATCGTGGTCGCCGACCACGACTACGTGGACAATCTGCTCGCCACGCTGCCGCAGTCCTACCGGATCCTGGGTCGGCAGGGGCTCAACGGCGATTACTTCTCCTTCTACATCTGCGATCTCGTACTGAAACTCAACGGTAAGGGCGGTCAACCGGTGTATGTGAAACTGGCAGGCCAAGACACCGGCAGGTGCACGCCGAAATGAAACCCTTCCAAGAGCGCAACCCCGCGGTCATCGGGTTGATCGGCGTCGTGACCGTCGGCGCGATCAGTCTGGGCGTGCTCAACTACGACAAGTTGCCGCTGGTGTCCTCGCAGAAGACCTACGGGGCGTACTTCGCCGAGGCCGGCGGCTTGACAAGTGGTGCTGCGGTGCAGGTTTCGGGCTATCAGGTCGGCAAGGTGCAGAGCATCTCGCTGGACGGGCCTCGCGTGCTCGTGCGGTTCAGCGTGGACGACGACGTGCAGCTCGGTGATCGCACCGAAGCCGCGGTCAAGACCAAGAGCCTGCTGGGGTCCAAGATCCTCGACATCACCCCGCGCGGGGACGGTGACCAGGACGGTGTCATCCCGTTGGAGCGCACCACATCGGCCTATCAGCTGCCCGACGCGATCGGGGACATCACCGCTCAGATCAGCGGCCTGAACACCGATCAGCTGTCGACCTCGTTGTCGACCCTGGCCGAGACCTTCCGGGACACCCCGGATGATCTGCGGGTAGCCGTCGACGGTGTCGCGCGGTTCTCCGACACCCTCAACCGTCGCGACGAACAACTTCGCCGGTTGCTGGCCAACGCGAACAAGGCCACCACCGTTCTCGGTGAGCGCAGCGACAAGATCGTCCAGCTCGTCCGCGACTCGAACGAGCTGCTGGTTGCGCTCGGCGAACAGAGTGCCGCGCTGGACCAGATCTCGAACAACATCACCGCTTTGTCTGCACAGATAAACGGTTTCGTCGCCGACAACACCGACACGCTCAAGCCGGCGCTGGACAAGCTCAATGGTGCGCTGGCGATCGTGGAGAACCGGAAGTCGGAAGTCCAGCAATCCATCAAAGGGCTGACCACCTACGTCTTCTCGCTGGGTGAGTCGGTGTCCTCGGGGCCCTTCTTCAAGGCCTACTTGTCCAATCTTCTTCCCGGTCAGTATCTTCAGCCGTTCATCAATGCCGCTTTCTCCGACCTCGGTCTGGATCCGAACGTGCTCGCACCGTCGCAGCGCACGGATCCACAGGTCGGCCAGCCCGGCCTGCCCGCACTGCCCGTGCCGTTCCCGCGCACCGGTCAGGGTGGCGAGCCGCGCCTGACGATTCCCGATGCCATCACCGGTAATCCCGGCGACAGCCAGTGCGGACCACCGGGTATCCCACTACCCGGGCCGGGCTGCTATCCCTACCGGGATCCCGGACCGCAACCGGCGCCCGGTGGGCCGCCGCCCGGCCCGCCGGCGCCGGGTCCGGCGGCCCAACAGTCCGTTCCCGAACCGACCCCATCGCCCGTTTTGGAGCGCGCACCCGGCGAGGTCGCACCCGACGGTTCCCCGGCCGAGCCAGGAGGTAACGGACAGTGACGCGGCCGCGTATACGAATCTGGTTGGCGTTGCTGCTGGCCGTGGTATTGACGGTCGGGGTCGTCGCGATCGTGCGGACGACCACCAACATCGCCAGGACCGCTTTCACCGCATATTTCGACAACACCAACGGTTTGTTCGTCGGTGACGAGATCCGCATCCTCGGCGTGCCGGTCGGCGAGATCGAGCGCATCGATGCCGAGCCCGACCGGGCCAGGGTGAGCTTCTGGATCGACGACCATTACTCGGTGCCCGCCGATGCCAAGGCGGTCATCCTGGCGCCGTCGCTGGTGACCGCTCGCGCCATCCAGCTGACGCCTGCCTACACCGGCGGTCCCACCCTGCCCGCGGACGCCGTGATCCCGATGGAGCGCACCGCGGTGCCGGTCGAGTGGGACGAGGTGCGGGTCCAGTTGCAGCGGTTCACCGAGATGTTGCAGCCCACCGAACCCGGGGGAGTGAGCACGCTCGGTTCGCTGGTCAACACGGCCGCCGACAATCTCCGCGGACAGGGCAAAAACATCCGTGACACGTTGATCAAGCTGTCCAAGGCGACTTCGGCATTGGGTGATCACAGCACCGACCTGTTCAGCACCCTGCGCAATCTGTCGCTGCTGGTGTCGGCGCTGCAGGACAGCTCGGATGTCATGTCGCAGCTCAACCGCAATCTCGCTTCGGTGACATGGGCGCTGGCCGATGATCCGGACGAGATCAGCTCTGCTGCAGCCAGTGTCAGCGAGGTGTCCAAGACGGTGGCGACATTCGTGGCTGCCAACAAGGAGACCCTGGGCACCACCTCGGACAAGCTGGCCTCGGTATCGCAGGCGCTGACCGACAGCGTCGACGACATCAAGCAACTGCTGCACATGTCGCCGACGGTGCTGCAGAACTTCATCAACATCTACCAACCGGCTCAGGGCACGCTCAGCGGCGCCCTGTCGACCAACAACTTCAGCGATCCGATCAGCTTCCTGTGCGGAGCCATCCAGGCGGCCTCCCGGTTGGGCGCCGAGCAGTCCTCGAAGCTGTGCGTGCAGTACCTGGCACCGATTGTGAAGAACCGCCAGATGAACTTCTTCCCGATCGGCGGCAACCCCTTGGTCGGCGCTGTCGCGCGCCCGAACGAGGTGACCTACAGCGAGGATTGGATGCGACCCGATTACGTGCCACCGGCTCCCGCGCCGGCTCCGGCGCCGGCCGCAGGTGCGCCCGCCCCGGCCGCGAGTGCGACACCGCCGCTGCCCGCCGAGGCCCAGCAGACCGATCCCGCGGCCGGCCTCACC
This sequence comes from Mycolicibacterium neoaurum, assembly GCF_036946495.1. NCBI lineage: Bacteria > Bacillati > Actinomycetota > Actinomycetes > Mycobacteriales > Mycobacteriaceae > Mycobacterium > Mycolicibacterium neoaurum. Next base: position 768,156 of record NZ_JAQIIX010000001.1, on the reverse strand, counting down.
GGGATGATGTTGCCGCCGGGAGCGGGTTCATGACCGGCCGCCGACGTGCGCTGGTGTTGGTCGGTTGCGCGGTGACTGCCATGGCGTTGCTGACCGGTTGCAGCGACTGGCGCGGTCTGAACTCATTGCCGATGCCCGGCACCGCGGGTGACGGTCCGGGATCGTTCACCATCCGTGCGGAGCTGCCGGATGTGAACAACGTCCAGCAGAACTCGCGGGTGCGCGTCGGTGACGTCAACGTCGGCACGGTGACCAAGATCGAGCGCCAGGACTGGCACGCGGTGCTCACCATGACGCTCGACGGCAATGTCGTGCTGCCGGCCAATGCGACGGCAACCATCGGGCAGACCAGCCTGTTGGGGTCACTGCACATCGAGCTCGCTCCACCGGTCAACGAGGCCCCCGAGGGCCGACTGCACGATGGCTCGGTGATCCAATTGGCCTCCGGTGGCGCGTATCCGTCGACCGAGCAGACGCTGGCGGCGGTGTCGTTGTTGCTCAACGGAGGGGGCGTCGGTCAGATCCAGGACATCACCACAGCGTTGAGCACCGCCTTCGCCGGGCGCGAGAACGACCTCCGTAGCCTCATCACCGAGGTGGACAGGTTCATCGCCAATACCGACCGCCAAACAGACGAGATCATCAGCGCCACCGATAGTCTCAACAACCTTGTCGGTGACTTCGCCGCACAGGACTCGGTGGTCGACCGGGCGCTGGACACCATCCCCGAGGCGCTCAGCGTTCTGCGGGATGAGCGGGATACCCTCACCGAGGCACTCGATCAGCTGGGCAAGTTCAGCGCCCTTGCCGCCGATTCCAGCAACCAGACCAAAGAGGCGCTGGTGGCAGAGCTCAAAGATCTTGCCCCGGTGGTGAAATCACTTGCCGATTCCGGACCCGCGCTCACCCGGTCGTTGAGCTTCTTCTCGGTGTATCCGTTCGCCCAGGAGACGCTGGACAAATGGTTCCGCGGCGATTACGCGAACCTGACCGCGATCATCGATCTGACGCTGAGTCGTATCGACTCGTCGTTCTTCACCGGCACCCGATTCGAGGGCGAGCTCACCGAACTGGAGATGCAGTGGGGGCGCACGATCGGTCAGCTGCCCAGCCCGTACACCGCGGTCAATCCGTTGGTCATCCCGTACCACCTGAATCAGGGGCCCTAGATGGTACTCAGCAGAAGAGTCATCACCCAGCTCGCGTTCTTCGCGGTGATCACCCTCGTCGGTGGCGCCGTGATGATCTTCAACTACATGGGCCTGCCTAACCTGCTGTTCGGGTACAACCACTACAAGGTGACCGTCCAGTTGCCGGTCGCCGCGGGACTCTACGAGAACGCCAACGTCACCTACCGCGGAACCAACGTGGGCCGGGTGGCACGGGTGGACCTCACCCAGTCCGGTGTGGTGGCAGAACTGTCGCTCAAATCCGATGTCGACATCCCCGGCGACGTCACGGCGGAGGTGCACAGCGCGTCGTCCATCGGCGAGCAGTACGTCTCGTTGATTCCCGCCAGCGACAACGGTCGCCTCGCCGAGGGGGCGGTGATACCGCAGGACCGCACCTCGGTGCCCCCGGATATCAGTGATCTGCTGGCCGCGACGAACAAGGGGCTAGAGGTCATCCCCGGTGACAACCTTCAAACGGTGGTCGACGAATCGGCTACGGCAGTGGGAGGTTTGGGCCCCGACCTGGCCCGCCTGGTCAAGGGATCCACCACGCTGGCCATCGACGCTCGTAAAATTCTCGACGCGCTGACCAACCTGATCGACAACTCTAAACCCATCCTGGATTCCCAGTCGGTCACCGCTGATTCGATCGAGGCGTGGGCCTCCAACATGGCTTCGGTGACCGAACAGCTCAAGCGTGAGGACAAGTCGGTCACCGGCATCCTGGACGTGGGGCCGCGTGCCGCCGACGAGGTCCGTCAGCTCTTCGACCGCGTCCAGCCGACCCTGCCGGTGGTGCTGGCGAATCTGGTCACCCTCGGTGATGTCGCTGTCACCTATCAGCCGCACCTGGAACAGCTGCTGGTGCTGGCGCCGTCGGCGGTCGAAGTGGTTCAGGGCGCCGGTGTCACCAATCGCGATACCAAACCCGATTACAAGGGCGCGTTTCTGAGCTTCAACCTCAACCTCAACCTCCCACCACCATGCCTGACCGGTTACCTACCGCCCAATCAGGCACGGCCGACAAGCCTGACCGACTACCCGGACCGCCCCGCGGGCGACCTGTACTGCCGCATCCCGCAGGACTCCATGTTCAACGTGCGCGGTGCGCGCAACCTGCCGTGTGCGACACGGCCGGGCAAGCGGGCGCCGACGGTCAAGATGTGCGAGAGCGACGAGAACTACGTTCCTCTCAACGACGGGTTCAACTGGAAGGGCGATCCCAACGCCACGTTGTCCGGCCAGCCGATCCCGCAGATTCGGCCCGGTGAGAGCGCGCCGCCGGCTGCTCCCGCGGCCGCGCCGCCGACGGTGGCGCCGCCCATCGCGGTAGCCGAGTACGACCCGGCGACGGGCAGCTATCTCGGGCCGGACGGTAAGCGGTACACCCAGGCCAATCTGGCGGGTGGCGGGAAGCCGGAGTCGTGGCAGTCGATGTTGGTGCCACCGACACGGTGATCCGTACCGGCGAGGGCGATGCCGGGCGCCGCTGAGATCAGCGGCGCCCGGCCGCTCGCCTGCCGGTGGTCACGGCATCGTGTATCCGCCGCTGACCGAGATCATCTGACCGGTGACCTGGCGGGCGGCGGTGGGAGAGGCGAACCACAGCACCGCGCGCGCGACGTCTTCGGCTGTGGTGAGTTGGCGCATCGGGGTGTCCTTGAGCATGAAGTCGATCTGCTTGGGGTTGAACACCTCGTCCTGGCCGACCGCCCAGAGGCTGGCGGCCCCGACCGCCTCAGGGCCCTCCGGCATCACCAGGCCCGGACAGACGATGTTCGAGCGGATTCCGTGGCGGCCGTGTTCACGCGCCGTGGTGCGCGCGAAGGCGACCATGGCCGCTTTCGACGCGCCGTAGATGCCTTGGCGGATCTGGCCGAAGGCGGCGTCGCTGGAGATGAAGACAATCGAACCGCCTCCGGCATCCTTCATGGCCGCGATGGCGGCCTGGGTGGCGGCCACGGCGCTGAAGAAGTTGATCTCGATGGTGCGCTGCCATTTTTGCCGGTCGGTATCGCTGGCCACGAACCCGGGCACACTCCACCCGGCATTGTTGACCAGGACGTCGACGCCGCCCCATCGCGAGACCGCGGCTTCGACGGTGCGTTCGGCGGCACCGTCGACTGTCAGGTCTTCGATGGCGAGCTCTACTTCGGCGGCACCGCGTGCCAGCGCTTCGGCCCGGACCTTGTCAGCCTGCGGTGCGTCGATGTCATTGAGCACGATGCGTGCACCCTCGGCGGCGAATTCGTGAACGATGCCGCGCCCGATGTTGGACGCGCCTCCGGTGATGACGACGCGAGCCCCCGACAGTCCCAGATCCATGTCGATCCCTTCTCGGTGGCCCCATGGTTGAAACCGTCCGACCAATTGATTTAACCTAGATTAGAAATTTCGGTTAGATTTGTCTATGCCTCGTGCGATGGGAGATTCCGGGTGGAAAGTCTGCTCCAGGACAAGGTCGCCGTGGTGACCGGTGCCGCGCAGGGTATCGGGTTGGAGATCGGGCGAACGTTGTACGAGCACGGTGCCCGGGTGGTGTTCGCCGACCTCGACGAGACCGCGGCCGCGCGGGCGGTCACCGAGGTGGCGGGACCTGCCGGCGACTGCCGCGGCGTCGCCTGCGATGTCACCTCCGAGGATGCCGTGCGCGACCTGGTGTCCGGCACGGTCGACCACTACGGCCGACTCGACATCTTCGTCAACAACGCCGGGATAACCCGTGATGCCTCGCTGAAGAAGATGCAGGTGTCCGACTTCGACGCCGTCATCACCGTGCACCTGCGCGGCACCTGGCTCGGTATCCGGGAAGCCTCGGCGGTGATGCGGGAACAGAAGTCCGGCAGCATCGTCAACATCTCCTCGCTGTCCGGGAAATCGGGAAATCCTGGACAGACCAACTACAGCGCCGCGAAGGCGGGCATCGTCGGTCTGACCAAAGCCGCGGCCAAGGAGGTTGCCCACCACAACGTGCGGGTCAACGCCATCCAACCCGGGCTCATCCGTACGCCCATGACCGCGGCCATGCCACCGGAGGTGTTCGCCCAGCGCGAGGCCGACGTCCCGATGAAACGGGCCGGCGAACCCGGTGAGGTGGCCGGGGCGGTGGTCTTCCTCGGCTCAAGCCTGTCCAGCTACATCACCGGCACGGTGATCGAGGTCGGCGGCGGGAGATACATGTGAACGCATACGGTGCTGCCGAAGTAGACGATCCCGACGTGAACGATGCCGAGGTGCTCGTCGAGGTCCGCGAGCACATCGGCTGGATCACGCTGAACCGCCCCGACCGGATGAACGCCGTCAACGTGGCCTTGGCACGGGCGCTGGGCGCCGCGTTGACCAGTCTGGGGCAGCGCACGGATGTGCACGCCGTGATCATTCGTGGCTCGGGTGGAAATTTCTGCGCTGGAGGCGATTTCGACGAGGTGCAGCGGCTTAGGGCAGACGGGCCCGAAGCGTTGCGCACGCTGTTCACCACGTTCAAGGATGCCTGCGATGTCATCGCCGGACTGCCGGTCCCGGTGGTGGCCGCGGTGGACGGTGTCGCGATGGCCGGCGGATTCGAACTGATGCAGGCCGCCGATATCGTGCTGGTCTGCGAGCAGGCGCGGATCGCGGACAACCACGTCAACTTCGGCATGATCCCCGGCGGGGGCAGCACTGCACGGCTGCCGCGCATCCTCGGTCGACAGCAGGCCCTGGGATTGCTGCTCTCCGGTGACAAGTTCAGCGGGACCGATGCGGTGCGGATCGGGCTCGCCTACCGGGCATTCGCACCCGAGGTGTTCCACGATTCGGTGCAGGCCTTCGCCGCCCGGCTCGCGGGCCGAGACCGCTCGGCCCTGACCGCCATCAAGGAACTCGTCGTGGCGGGGTTGGACACCGATCTCGCCGCCGCCAATCGCCTCGAAACTGATGCCGTCGTCGCACGACTGAGCGGATCGGCCGGACAGGCCGGTGTGTCGGCGTTCAAGAACAGGGAGACCACATGAGCGAGACCAGTACTGCCCCGGTGTTGCGGGAGGTGGGCGCCGACGGTATCGCCCGGCTACGACTCAACAGCCCGCACATCGCCAACGGCCTGAACGTCGACACACTCAAGGCACTGCACGCCGAGGTGCTGGCCTGCCATGCCGATCCGGCCGTCAAGGTGGTGCTGCTCTCGGGTGCGGGACGCAACTTCTGCGCCGGTGGTGACGTGCACACCTTCGAGTCCAAGGGGGAGGGGCTGCCGGATTACCTGCGCGAGGCGACGGCCTGGTTGCAGCTGGCCACCGCCGCCCTGTTCCAGCTCCGGGTACCGGTGGTCACCGCGGTACAGGGATTCGCCGCCGGAGGTGGCGGCCTCGGGCTGGTGTGCGCATCCGATATTGTCGTCGCCGCTCGCTCGGCGAAGTTCTTCTCCGGTGCGGTGCGGGTCGGTATGGCCCCCGACGGCGGTTCGTCGGTCACGCTGGCTCAACTGGTCGGGTTGCGCCAGGCCCTGCGCATCCTGTTGACGAATCCGACGCTGAGCGCCCAGGAAGCCGCCGATATCGGTCTGATCACCGAGGTGGTTCCCGACGACGAGTTGGTCACCCGCACCGACGCGATCGCCGCCGAGCTGGCCGCGATGCCCACCCTCGCGCTCTCTGCCACCAAGCGCCTCGTGTGGTCGGGGGTGGGCGCCTCCATCGAGGAGCGTCTTCCCGAGGAATCACGCACCGTGTCCGAATTGTCAGGGACCGCGGACGCTCTTGAGGGGCTACGCGCCGTGATCGAGCGCCGCACACCGAAGTTCGTCGGACGATGAACGTCCTCGTCGAAGACGACGGCGCCGTGCGCGTCCTGACCCTCAACAGGCCCGAGGTGCGCAACGCCATCGACATTCCGTTGCGCCTGGAGCTCGCCGACGCGCTGGAGGCCGCCGATGCCGACCCGCAGGTGCGGGTCATCGTGTTGACTGGTGCGGGCAGCACATTCTGCTCCGGCGGTGATATCTCCACGATGAAGCTCATGTCCGAGACCGAGGCCATGGAGCGGGCTCAGATGGCCCAACGTGTCATCCGGGCGATCTGGAACACACCCAAACCCGTCATCGCCGCGGTGGAGGGTGCCGCCTTCGGTGCCGGTGCGGCGCTGGCGGCCGCATGCGACCGGGTGATCGCCGCCCGCGATGCGCGATTTGCCACCACCTTCACCAATGTCGGGTTGGCCGGCGACATGGGCGCCTATGCCTCGCTACCGCGCCGGGTCGGTGTCGCCCGCGCCCGCCAGATGCTGCTGATGCCCGAGCCGGTGACCGCGGAGACCGCCCAGCCCTGGGGCTTGGTCGATGCCCTCACCGATCCCGGCGCGGCGCTGGCCGTCGCGCGCGCGGACGCGCAACGGTTGGCCGCCGGTCCCGCGCAGGCCTACGGCGTGATCAAGGAACTGCTGGCCGTCGCGCCCACCCTGCCGCCTGTCGAGGTCCTCGACCATGAGGCCGCACACCAGGCAAAGCTTTTCGGCAGTGCGGATTTCGCAGAAGGTATCACCGCGTTCGCGCAGAAGCGGCGCCCATCGTTCGGATCTCGGCAAGGAGCCCACCAATGACACCTCCCACGACTTCTGTCGTCGACGCCGGCGCGGGGACAGCCAGCCGGTACGAGCGCCTGATCCGGCCGGAGAAGGTGCACGGCAGCCTCTACACCGATCCGTCGATCTTCGCCGAGGAGTTGGAGAAGATCTGGTATCGGACATGGGTTTTCGTCGGTCACGAGAGCGAAGTGGCACAACCCAACGACTATGTGCGCAAGAAGCTCGGTCCGCAGGATGTCATCATGACCCGCGACCGCGATGGCCAGATCCATCTGCTGCTCAACCGGTGTGCGCACCGCGGCAACCAGGTGTGTGACGATGCCAAAGGCAACTCGAGCACCTTCCGGTGCCCGTACCACGGCTGGACGTTCCGCAATGACGGCGATCTGATCGGATTCCCGTTCTTCAAGGGCTACGGTGGCCGCAAGCTCGACCTGGCCATGGGTCGGGTTCCCCGGGTGGACTCCTATGGTGGCTTCGTCTTCGGCAGCTTCGCGCCCGACGGCCCGTCCCTGGTCGAACACCTCGGAGCCGCCGCCGGTGAGATCGACCGGCTGACCCGGTTGTCTCCACAGGGCCGCGTCGAGCTGACCGCCGGCTGGCTGCAGCACAAGGCGCGTGCCAATTGGAAGTTGCTCGCCGAGAACGAAACCGACGGCTACCACCCGCAGTTCGTGCACGGGTCCATCTTCGGGGTGACCGGCAGCACCATCGGTCCGCTCTACAGCGATTCGTCGACCGCGGTGACACGCGATCTCGGCAACGGGCACAGCGAGAACGACCTGCGCCCGGAGTTCCGCAAGTATGCCCAGCCCATGCGGTGGTTCGGCACCACGGAGTCACGGGTGCCCGACTACGTCGCGGCGATGCGGGCCACCCACGGTGCGGATGCCGAACGGATCCTGATCGAGGGTGCGCCGCACGTGATGATCTTCCCGAACCTGTTCATTGCCGAGATCCAGGTATTCAACATCCAGCCCGTCTCCGTCGACGAATGTGTCCAGTACGCCACCGCGGTCCAGTTGGCCGGCGCACCGGAACTGAACCGGCGCATGGTGTCCCAGTGCATCGGATCCGTCGGGCCGGCAGGCATGCTGCTGGCCGACGATACCGAGATGTACGAACGCAATCAGGAGGGCATCGCGGCGCTGAGTCCGGAGTGGCTCGACGTGCGGCGGGGAATGAACCGGGAGCGGGTCGACGAGAACGGCTTCACCATCGGCACCAACACCGACGAAACCGGTATGCGCGGTTTCTGGTCGCATTACAAGACGTTGATGGAGAGGAACTAGCCGTGACGACGTCCGTGAATCAGGGCAAGGACTTGCTGGCGGTGCCCGACGGCTTCGACCGTGCCGAGGTCGAGCAGTTCATCTACCGCGAGGCCCGGCACGCCGACGAGAACGACTACGACGCGTGGGAAGCCCTGTGGACCGACGATGCGCTGTACTGGGTGCCCGCCGATACCGTGGCCGGCGACCCATCCCGGCAGATGTCGATCATTTTCGACAATCGCAGCCGGATCTCGACCCGGCTCAAGCAGGTTCGCACCGGACGTCGCTATGCCCAGGCCCCACCGTCGCATCTGCGTCGTCTGATCTCCAACATCGAACTGCTCGGTGGCCGGGCCAATGCGCATGGCGGTGTCGATCTCGAGGTCGGTGCCAACTTCCTGGTCGTGGAGTCCCGGCCGCGCGGTAATCACATCTGGGGCGGCCGGACCACCTATCGACTGCGCCGTGACGGCGCGGAACTGAAGTTGTCCTACAAGCTGGTCCAGCTCGTCGACGCCGACAAGCCGATCCCCACCCTGAGCTTTCTGATCTGAGGAACAGCATGAGTATTGAGTTCGATCCGACGGCACCCGTGCACGTCGAGGGTGCCGGTGCGGTGGTCGGAAGCGAGTTCGCACAGGTCGCGGTCAGTATCGACGACACCGCCAACTCGCCGCGGCTGCGGGTGCAGGACCTGCGCACCGGCCGGGTGCGTTTCCTAGATGCCCTGGAACTGGAGACCATCGTCTGGTTGCCCGACGAGCGGCTCAACAGCCTGTTGGATCCGTCCGCCGACCGTTGGCGCGGTGACCAGTGAGGCGCGCCGCCATCGTCGCCCCGGTGCGGACCCCGGTCGGCACCTTCGGGGGGAGTCTGCGCCCGATGCGAGCCGAAGACCTTGCCGCACAGGTGATCAAGGCCGCCGTGGACCGCAGTGGGGTCGATCCCGAACGCATCGAGGATGTCGTGTTCGCGCAGTCCTATGCCAACTCCGAGGCACCGTGTATCGGCAGGTGGGCGGCGTTGCACGCCGGCCTCCCGATCGGGGTGTCCGGCCTGCAGATCGACCGGCGCTGTGGCGGTGGGCTGCAGGCTGTCATCACCGCCGCGATGACGGTGCAGACCGGTGCCGCGGACGTGGTGCTCGCCGGTGGGGTCGAATCGATGAGCAATATCGAGCACTACACCACGTCGGCACGCTGGGGATCGCGCGCAGGCAACCAGATGCTCTACGACCGTCTCGACCGCGGTCGTGAACGTTCGCAGCCGGAATGGCGATTCGGCGCCATCAGCGGGATGATCGAGACCGCGGAGAACCTCGCCACGGATTACCGGATCACCCGCGAGCAGGCCGACGCGTTTGCCGCCCGCAGCCATCAGCGCGCCGCCGCGGCCCACAAGGACGGGTTGTTCGACGCGGAGACGGTCGCGATCGAGGTGCCTGCCCGCCGCGGTGAACCGCAGCTGTTCGCCGCGGACGAGGGCATCCGACCCGATACCACGGTCGAAACCCTCGCCCGGCTGCGCACCATCACCCCCGGTGGCACCGTCACCGCAGGCAATTCCAGTCAGCAGAACGATGCCGCCGCGGCCTGTCTGGTCGTCGCCGAGGACCGGCTCGACGAACTCGGGCTGCAGCCGCTGGGATATCTGCGTGGCTGGGCCGCCGTGGGGTGTGAGCCCTCCCGGATGGGGATCGGGCCGGTAGGCGCCACCGAGAAGCTGTTCGCCAGGACGGGTCTGTCATTCGACGATCTGGCCTTGATCGAGATCAACGAGGCCTTCGCCGTGCAGGTGCTCGCGGTGCTGGCCGGGTGGGGCGTGAGCCCGGCCGATGTCGAGGATCGCTTGAACGTCAACGGTTCCGGGATATCGCTCGGTCATCCGATCGGAGCCACCGGGGTCCGGATCATGACCACGATGCTGCATGAACTGGGCAGGCGCGGGGGCGGCCTCGGGTTGGAGACGATGTGTATCGGTGGCGGCCAGGGCCTGGCGGCGGTATTCGAGGGTGTCTCGTGACGATCGGGCTGTGCGGGTACGCGAGCTACCTTCCGCACCATCGGCTGGCGGGTTCGTCCATCGGACTGCGCCGTGGTGACCGCGTCGTGGCGTCCTACGACGAGGATTCGACGACCATGGCCGTCGCCGCGGCCGCTCGGGCGTTGCCCTCCGACGTCGTGCCGGACGCGCTGTACCTGGCCACCAGCACCCCCGCCTATGCAGACAAGACCAACGCCACCGCCGTCCATGCGGCACTGGGCCTTCCCGCCGAGGTGTTCACCGCCGACCTGTGCGGGACCGCGCGCAGCGCGATGGCCGGTCTGCGCGCGGCAGCCCGCGAGGGCGGCCTGGTGGTCGCCGCCGATGTCCGGGTGGGCAAGCCGGGCTCGGCCGACGAGAAGTCCGGCGGAGACGGTGCTGCGGCCCTGTGGTTCGGTGGCCACGATCCGATTGCCGAGGTGTTGGCGATCCGTTCGAGCACGGCGGAATTCCTGGATCGGTGGCGCAGCCCCGACGAGGTCACCGGTCAGCTCTGGGAGGAGCGGTTCGGCGCCGAGCTCTATGCGGAGTTGATCCGCGACACCGCGAGTGCGGCCCTGGCGGCCGCGGGGTGTGCCGATATCGACCATGTGGTCCTCACCTGCCCGAACACCGCGGTCCTCAAGCGGGCAGCCACGTTGATCAAGGGCCAGAAGTCGGTGTCGAGCTCGCCGATCGGTCACAGTGGTGCCGCCGACCCGTTCATCGCTCTGGCCGGGGTACTCGACATCGCCGAGGCGGGGGACACCATCATGGTCGTCTCCGCCGCCGACGGGTGTGATGCCGTGGTGTTCGCGGCCACCACCGCACTCGGCCGGCACCGCCAGTCGCGACCGCTGAGTGCGCAGCGTGCAGCCGGTTCGGCCGTCGAGTACCTGACCTACCTGTCGTGGCGCGGTCTGGTCGAGCGGGAGGCCCCGCGTCGGCCGGAACCGGATCGCCCGGCGGCGCCGCCCGCCGGCCGGGCTCGGCAATGGAAGTTCGGACTCGTCGGATCATGTTGCAATGAATGCGGTTTCGTTCACCTTCCGCCGCAGCGGGTGTGCAGGCAGTGTCAGGTCACCGACGAGATGGCCGAGGTGGCCGTCCGTGATCTGGCCGGGACCGTGGTGACCTACACGGTGGACCGGCTGGCGTTCTCGCCGTCGCCTCCGATGGTGCAGGCCGTCATCGACATCGACGGCGGCGGCCGCTGCACGCTGGAGGTCGCCGATGCGCGTCCCGATGAGTTGGCCGTCGGCACGCGGGTGCGGTTCACCTTCCGCAGGCTGTTCACCGCCGGTGGAGTACACGATTACTTCTGGAAGGCGGTGCAGGTCGATGCCCAGTAACGGGATCTCCGGCAAGGTTGCGGTGGTGGCCATGGGGTGCAGCAGCTTCGGTGAGCGCTGGGACTGTTCCACCGAGGATCTGATCCTGGAGGCCTACCAGGAATGCCTCTCGGGTCTGCCCGGCGTGGCGCGCGAGGATGTGGACGCCTACTGGCTCGGCACGTTGAGTTCCGGCCTCGGCGGGCTGACGCTGAGTCGGGCGATCGGCAGTGACGACAAGCCCGTGACCAGGGTGGAGAACTTCTGTGCCACCGGCTCGGAGGCGTTTCGCAACGCCGCCTACGCCGTCGCGGCGGGTGCCTACGACATCGTGATGGCGGTGGGCGTCGAAAAGCTCAAGGATTCGGGATACTCCGGGCTGCTGCGCCAAGATCCGCCAGGTGACGGCACGGCGCCGGAGATCTCGATGACGGCTCCGGCGGCCTTTTCGCTGCTCGACCCCGCCTATTGCGATCGCTACGGTGTGCATCCCGACGAGATGCGTGCCGCCATGACCCACGTCGCCTGGAAGAACCACGACAACGGTACCCGTAATCCCAAGGCGCAGTTCCGGTCTCCGGTTGCGCGCGAGACCATCGAGAATGCGCCGAAGGTGGCGGGCCGGCTCGGCGTGTTCGATTGCTCGGGCGTATCCGATGGTGCCGCGTGTGCGCTGTTGGTGCCTGCGGATCGCGCGCACGAATTCACCGACCGGCCGATGTACATCGAGGGATTGTCCCTGGTGGCGGGATCGGTGCGGGGCTATGTGGATCCGGCCTATGACTACACCACATTTCCCGAGGTGGTGAAGGCGGCCAAAGATGCTTATGCCCAAGCCGGTATCGACCGACCTGCGCAGCAGTTGTCGCTGGCCGAGGTGCACGACTGCTTTACCCCGACCGAGCTGGTGTTGATGGAGGATCTCGGCTTCTCCGAGACCGGTCACGCGTGGAAGGACGCGCTGGGCGGTGATTTCGATGCCGGTGGCCGACTGCCGGTCAACCCCGACGGTGGGCTGAAGTCGTTCGGGCATCCGGTGGGCGCCAGTGGACTACGCATGCTCTACGAGGCGTGGCTGCAGTTCCGTGGTGAGGCGGGCCAGCGCCAACTCGACGATCCGCACACCGCTCTGACCCATAATCTCGGGGGCCGACCCGGCGGTTGTGTGTCGTTCGTGTCCATCGTGTCGGACCAGCCCGGGCGCCACCGGAGCTGAGCGCGGCGATCCCGGTACCTGAGGCACCTTGACCCTCGGTCAATTTTTAACGTAGATTCGAGAAAATGAAACGTACTGGAGGAGTTCACGTGTCGGGTGTTGAAGACAAGGTTGTCGTCGTCACGGGTGCCGGTGGCGGGTTGGGGCGTTCCTACGCCCGATTCCTGGCCGCCAACGGCGCACTGGTGGTGGTCAACGACCTCGGCGGCGCTCGCGACGGCTCCGGCGCCGGCACCGCGGCCGCCGACACCGTGGTCTCCGAGATTCGCGCCGCCGGTGGTCGCGCGGTCGCCAACTACGACTCGGTCGCCGACGAGCAGGGTGCCGCGGCCATCATCGAGACGGCGTTGAACGAGTTCGGCGCCGTGCACGGCGTGATCAGCAACGCAGGAATCCTGCGTGACGGCGCGTTCCACAAGATGTCCGGCGAAAGCTGGGATGCGGTCCAAAAGGTGCATCTCTACGGTGGATTCAACGTCATCCGGGCCGCCTGGCCGCATTTCCGCGAGCAGCAGTTCGGCCGCATCGTGGTGGCGACCTCGACCAGTGGCCTGTACGGGAACTTCGGTCAGGCCAATTACGGTGCCGCCAAGGCCGGCCTGGTCGGACTCATCAACACGCTGGCCATCGAGGGTGCCAAATACTCGATCACGGCCAACGCGATCGCGCCGTTGGCCGCTACCCGGATGACCGAGGACATTGCGCCGCAGGAGCTTCTGGACAAGCTGAATCCCGAATTGGTGGCTCCCGCGGTCGGCTACCTGGTCTCGCAGGAGAACACCGATACCGGTTCGGTGTTCGTGGTCGGCGGCGGCCTGGTGCAGCGAGTGGCGCAGTTCCAGAATCCCGGAGTCACCTTCTCCGCACCGCCCAGCCTGGCCGAGATCGCCGCACAGTGGTCACAGATCAGCGATATGTCCGAGGCCACGCTCGGTCGCAACCCCGTCTGATCGACACATGGCCGAGCCATCCGATGTCATCGCCGGCCCCCTGAGCGGTCGGTCACCGGCCTTTCGGGCCGGTGACCGTGACGCTCCGTTGGTCGACCTGACGGTGGGTGAGTTGTTGACCGTGCGCGCCGGTGAGTACCCCCTCACCGAGGCGCTGGTGGGCACTCGGCACGGCCGCGATGACACGGTCCGGCTCAGCTATGGCGATATGCTGCGAGAGGCGCGCCAGGTGGCGGCGGCGCTACGCGTGCTCGTCGACCCGGGTGATTACGTCGCGCTCTGGGCGCCGAACACTGTGGAATGGACCATTGTTCAGTACGGTGCCGCGCTCGCCGACGTGATCCTGGTGGCGGTCAACCCGGTACTGCGTGATGGTGATCTGGACTATGCGTTGCGGCACAGTCGTGCGCGGGTGCTGATCCATGCCGACCGCAGCCGGGACTACGACATGGCCGCGGTGGCACAGCGTGTGTGCGCCGACATCCCGGGGATCCGCCGTATCTCGCTGTCGCAATGGGTGCAGTGGTTGCCAACGGCACCGGTTGGTGAACTGGTGGTCAGTACAGCTCGCGCGGACTCCGCGGTGATGCTGCAGTACACATCGGGAACCACCGGTCGTCCCAAAGGGGTGCTGCTGACCCACCGGGCACTGGTCAACGTCGCCCGGTTGACCATGCAGGCGTGCGGTGTCGAGGCGGGTTCGGTGTGTTTCAACCCGTTACCGCTGTTCCATACGGCGGGGTGTGTGATCGCCACCCTGGGGCCGGCCTGGCTGGGCGGCACCGCGGTGCTGTGCGAACGGTTCGACCCGGCCGACGCGCTGGCAGCGTTGGCCCGCGAGAACGTCACGGTGCTCTTCTACGTGCCGGCGGTGCTGCATGCACTGCTGGCCGCGCAGCGCGCGAGCAGCGCACCGGCACCGGCGCTTCGGGTCATCATGGGGGGAGCGGCGGCGGTATCCGGCGAGCTGATCGACGGTGCCGCCGCGGTGTTCGGTGCCGAGGTCTACAACCTCTACGGTCAGACCGAACTCGCCCCGGTGCTGTCACTGACACGTCCGGGAGACACCCGCGAGGACAAGTTGACCACTGTGGGTCGGCAACTGCCGCATGTGGACTGCAAGGTGATCGATCCTGACACCGGTGCCACGCTGAACACCGGCGAGGTCGGCGAGATCTGCGCGCGCGGTTACCAGCAGTTCATCGAGTACCTGCACGACCCGGCGGCGACGGCGCGCGCACTGGACCCGGATGGGTTCGTGCGCACCGGAGATCTGGGCTCAATCGACGACCGCGGCTACCTACGGGTCACGGGCCGGCTCAAGGAACTGATCATTCGCGGTGGCGAGAACATTTCACCCGCTGAGGTCGAAACGGTCATCGCCGAGCACGACGATGTACTCGATGTCGTGGCGGTGGCGCTTCCCGACGAACGGCTCGGTGAGGTCGTGGCGGTGGCCTGCCGCATCGACACCGCCGAGCCCGAAGGTCTGCGCGAGGCGCTGATTGCGCACGCACGGGCGCGGATGCCCGCTTACAAGATTCCCGCCCGCTGGTTCGTGACCAGCGAGTTTCCCATCACGCCGACGGGCAAGGTGCAGCGTTTCGCGCTGCGTGAGGCCATGCTGGCCGATGAACTGGCCGAGCTGTGAGCGCTACCGTCGCGGTGGGCCGGCGTCGCACCGCACTGGCCGAGCGGTTCCCGGTCTGGCAACCCGTGACGCTGGCCCAATGGCTGGATCGCTGCGCCGACCGGTATCCGGATCGGCCGTTCGTCCTCACCGATTCGGTCATGCTGACATATCGCGATGTCGCCGAACAGTCCCGTGCGCTGGCGGCGGGGCTGATGGCCCTCGGTGTGGGCGTCGGCGATCGGGTCGGGATGGTGATGGCCAACTTCCCGGAATTCGTCACGGTGAAGTTCGCGATCGCCCGAGCCGGCGCCGTCGCGGTGCCGTTCAACTATCTCTACCGGCAATCCGAACTCGGTTTCGTCCTTGCCGATTCCGGCTGTCGGGTGCTGGTCACCATGACGCAGTTCGGTGCCCTGGACTACCAGGAGATGCTCGACGGCATCGTCCCGGGATGGGATGAGACCGGCTTCGCCGCGCGCGAAGACCGCCCCGACACGGTACCGACGCTGCGCCAGGTGGTCGTGCTCGACACCGGTGGTCTCGTTCGTCCGACGGCGATGACGGTCGCGGATCTGGCCGCATGTGCCCGGGCGGCGCAGTCGGCGTCGACGCCGGAGGTGGCACCTGGCGATCCCGGCGACATGCTCTACACATCGGGCACGACGGGGTCACCCAAGGGAGTGGTGGTTTCCCATGACGCCGTCCTGCGCACCGCGTACGCGTCGGCATTGACCCGCGCCTATGAGGACGGACGTCGGATTCTCTACTCGCTGCCCTGCTATCACATGTTCGGTTACGTCGAGGGCCTGTTGTCGGCCATGTTCGTCGGCGGGGCGGTCATCCTGCTGCCGTCGTTCACCGCCGAAGGCTACTTCGCCGGGATCGAGCGGCACCGGGCCACCGACATGCTGTGCGTTCCCACCATGGCGGTGGCGATGGTGGAAAGCCCTGTGCGCCAACGCTTCGACCTGTCGTCGCTGCGCGCACTACTGTGCGGATCCGCTCCGGCACCGATCTGGCTGTGGCACCAGGTCCGCGAACTGTTCGGTATCGACGAGATCGTCACCGGCTACGGGATGACCGAATGCGGCGGCGCCATGACGCTCACCCGGCCCGAGGACGATCTCGTGCTGACCTCGGAGACCGTCGGCAGGCCGAAGATGGCCGGAGCCGCTGGGCTTTCCGGGTCAGCCGAACTGGTCGTGTACCGGGTGGTCGACCCGGATACCGGGCGCGATGTGCCGGCCGGCGTCGACGGAGAGCTGCTCTCGGCGGGGCCGACGGTGATGCTCGAGTACTGGAATCGCCCGGTGGAGACCGCCGCGACACTGCGTTCGGGGTGGCTGCATTCCGGCGATCTCGGCCATATCCGTCCCGACGGCTACCTGCGGGTCACCGGTCGTAGTAAGGAGCTGTACAAGAGCGGTGGCGAATTGGTGATGCCCAAAGAGATCGAGGACGTGCTGGCGGCTCATCCCGGAATCAGCCAGGCCTTCGCCATCGGTCTCACCGATGACCGATGGGGTGAGATCGGTTGCGCCGTCGTCGTCACCGCACCCGGTCACGAGCTCACCGAGCAGGATGTCCTCCAGCTGTGCCGGACCTCGCTGGCGCGCTTCAAGGTGCCCAAGCGCGTCGTGTTCTGTTCCGCCGACGAGCTACCGACGACGCCGACAGGCAAGATTCAGAAGTTCCGCCTTGTGCAAGAGGTCATGGCGCGCATCGGCGCCGAAGATCACGGCAGCGAGAAGAATCGAACTCCGTCCTGATCGCGCGCATTCAGCTCGTCCCGGACGGCCAGTACGTCGAGGTGTGCCGCGACCTCCAGCACCGCGGTCATTTGGTGCACGACGTCCAACTCCACCAGCCGCCGTCCGTGCCGGGTCCAACGCATCTGCTCGGCGACCTCCAGGCCCGTGCCGTATCCCGCACAGACCAGTTCGGATACCCGGTCCAGACGTTGCCGATGGTGGTCGATCAGCTCCTGAGCGCGCGGCCGGGTCCGGCCGGCTGTGTGACCGTGGGCGGGCAGCATGCGCGCGTCGGGCAGATTCAGCATCAGGGTCAGCGAGTCGAGGTAGGACCGCAACGGCAACGGTTCGGGGTCGCGCTCGAAAGCGATCGAGGGGGTGATTCGTGGCAGGAGGTGATCGCCGGAGAACACGAGTTGTTGTTCGGCATCCTCGAACACCACATGCCCGCGCGTGTGCCCGGGAGTTTCCCGGACCACCAGCGTGACGTCGCCGTGGGCCAGCACTTCGCCGTCGTGCAGCCAGCGATCCGGCGCGTCGAAGGCTACGCCGAGCTCGTGGGGCTCCCACGTGAGCGCGGCGATCCGGCGGGCCAGGTCCGGTGCCCCGGCCCTGGCAAGCATGCCGACCTGGGCGGGGTGCACGCTGTCGGGCTGCCGTGCGAAGGCCTGCAGGCTGTGCCGCTCACCGGAGCCGAGCAGCAGTTCCATGCCATAGCGGTTACGCCAGCGGACCCCGAGCGAATAGTGGTCCCAGTGCTGATGGGTGACGATGATCCGGCGGACGTCGGTCACGGCGTATCCGAGCTGGAGCAGGGCCTCGGTGAGCGCGGCCTCGGCCGGTGGGTAGGCCCAGCCGGGATCGACGAGGGTGAGTCCGTCAGCACCGAGCACGACGTAGCTGTTGACCACCTGGAGGTCGGGCAGGGGCAGCGGTAATGCGATGCAGACGACGGTCGGGGTGATGTGCAGCGGCACCCCGATCACCGGGGGTGCCGCAGCGGCGGCTGGTGCGGTGTCGGACATGGGCATGCTGCTCATCTCTGGAAACTCCCGTCGTCAGAAAAAATCTAACAGAAACTAGAAAAATGTGTTAGCGTCGTGAACACACGTGCTCGTGGGCTATTTACGGCCCGCCATCGCGATTCGAAATATTCAACCCGCCATGTGAAGGGGGCGAGCGGCGCCAACTCGGCTGCCGCGGCCGAAGCCATGCTGACTCTGGACGACGACTACACCCACGCGGTCACTTCCGACTCGGATTTCAACGAGTCGATGTACTTCGAATTCCACGACCCCGAGTCCGGCATCGCCGGCTTCCTGCGGCTGGCCAACCGGCCCAACGAGGGCCGTGGCGAACGGACGATCTGCCTGTACCTGCCCGACGGTCGGCTCGCGTTCGGCTACGCGCGCCCGCAGGTCACCTCGAACGAGGCGATGAACGCCGGTGGGCTGTCCGTCGAGGTGGTCACACCATTGCGTGATGTCCGCGTGCGCTACGACGGTGACATCCGGCTGGTCGCGGATCCAGCAGCGATGAGCGACCCTTCGGCGGCATTGAACTCCAGCCCGCAGGCGGACTGTCGAATCACCCTGCAATTCCTGGCTCTGGCGCCGGCCCACGAGCAGACGTTCGAGGCGCAGGGGCAGTCGTTTGCTCCCCATCACTACGAACAGCTCGCCGTGGTCACCGGAGAGGTGGTGATCGGGACTCAGCGTTGGCCGGTCCGCGGGCACGGCCTGCGAGATCACTCCTGGGGACCGCGGTCTTGGCAGGCGCCATGGTTCTATCGCTGGCTGCACGGAAGTGCAGACCGATTCGGCTTCATGGCAGCATATTTCGGCGATACCGACGGGTCGTCACGAGTCGGCGGCTTCGTCTTCGACGGCGCCGAGGTGCACTCCTGCGATGAGGTGGAGATCACCACGCAGCGCGACGACAACGGCTTTCAGGAACGCATCCAGCTGACCATTGCCGCGGGTGGGCGGCGCTGGCGTTTCGAGGGCGACGCACTGTCCAGCGTGCCGTTGCGACATCGCAGCGCCGACGGCGAGGTCAGTACCCGCATCGTCGAGGCCGCCATCCGCTGGTCGGTCACCGATGGCGATGCGCCTGCCGCGCCCATCCACGGGATGGCCGAGTACCTCGATCAGATCAAAGCGGGTCAACCGGTGGGAATCCGGGTTTAGGGAAGGAATGCGTTCACGATGAAGACTTTTGGCAATCTGGCGGAGTTCGAAAACGCGTCGGGCACCGAATTGGGTCCCACCGAGTGGCTGGTCGTCGACCAGGATCGGGTGAACAACTTCGCCCAGGCGACCGATGATCACCAGTGGATCCACGTCGACCCGGAGCGGGCGGCCTCCGGCCCGTTCGGTGGCACCATCGCGCACGGGTTGCTGACCCTGTCGCTGCTGCCCAAGTTCATGCACGAGCTCTACCGGGTCGACAACATCGCGATGGCCATCAACTACGGCTTCAACAAGGTGCGGTTCATCACGCCGGTGCCGGTCGGCGCCAAGGTGCGGGCTTCTTCGGTGATCACGGAGGTGGACAAGCTCGACGGCGCGGTGCAGGCCACCCTGGTCACCACCATCGAGGTGGACGGAGCGGCCAAGCCGGCCGCGGTGATCGAATCGATCGTGCGCTATGTCGGTTGATACCGCTCAGGATTCCCGTATCGCCGCTGTCGAGGC
This sequence comes from Mycolicibacterium neoaurum, assembly GCF_036946495.1. Taxonomy (NCBI): domain Bacteria; kingdom Bacillati; phylum Actinomycetota; class Actinomycetes; order Mycobacteriales; family Mycobacteriaceae; genus Mycobacterium; species Mycolicibacterium neoaurum. The sequence goes on along the minus strand of NZ_JAQIIX010000001.1, from coordinate 748,552 downwards.
GCTCTACGATGCGCTCGCCCGGGGTGACGCTGAGAGCGTCGACCGGCTGCTGTCGCCGGAATTTGTCGGGCACGTCACCGAAGGGATGCCGTTGGAGATGGGCGGCACCCATCAGGGTGCCGAGGCCATGCGTGCACAGGTCTGGTGGCGCATCGGTGCGCATTATCGGGCTCGGGCCGTTGCCGAGGATCACCGGCTCAACAACGACGGTGGGCTGACGGTCATCGGCACCTACCGGGGCAGCGGTCGTCGTTCCGGGGCCGAGTTGGACGCCGCCTTCGTGCACGTGCTCTCGTTCGACAACGACGGCCGGATCACCGAGCTGCGTCAACTCACCGATACGGCCGCCTGGCGTGCCGCGCTCGAGGGCAACGGCGCGCTGCAGACAATCGACTACCGCGTCGAGAACGGGCTGGCCACCGTGTGCCTGAACCGGCCCGATCAACGCAACGCCATCAATTTGCGGATGGGGCAGGAAACCCTTGAGGTCGCGCGCCGCATCCAGTCGGATCGCTCGGTGCGTGCGGTCCTGATCTGTGGCAACGGGCCGGCGCTGACGGTCGGTGGCGACATCTCGTATTTCCTGGAGAGCAACGGTGCCGGGTACGACACGTTGTTCGAGAAGATGATCCGGCCCTATCACGAGGGCTTCGACATCTTGAGCCGGGTCGAGGCGCCGATCGTGGCCGCCGCGCACGGTCCGGTGGCGGGCGGCGGTCTGGGCTTCGTCTACGCCGCCGATATCGTGCTGGCCGCCGAGGACAGCAGGTTCGTGGTCGCCTTCGCCGGGATCGGACTCTCCGGTGACGGCGGCGGCACCTATCACCTGCCCCGGCTGATCGGTCCGCGTCGCGCCGCGCAGGCCTACCTGCGCAACACACCCATCAGCGCCGTTGAAGCGTTGCAGTGGGGTTTGGTCAACGAGATCGTCCCCGCCGCCGAACTGCGTTCGCGGGCAACCCAGGTCGCCACGGAACTGGCAGCGGGACCGACCGTGGCCTTCGCGACGATGCGTGCGTTGCTGCGCGACAGCTGGCACAACGACCTACGGACGCAGCTGACCGCAGAGCTGCAGGGGACCAAGGACACCGGTCGCAGTGATGACGCAGCGGCAGCCATCGCCGCGTTTGCGGCCAAGACGACACCGACATTCCAAGGACGATGACATGAGTGGTTTGATCACCGATACCGAAGAACACCGCGCCATCCGGGAGACCGTCGCGGGCATCGCCGAACGCTATGGCTCGCAATACTTCTTGGAGCGCGGGCGTAAGGGCGAGGACATCGGGGAACTGTGGAAAGATCTCGGCGCGGCCGGTCTGCTCGGCGTGCACCTGCCCGAGGAGTACGGCGGCGGCGGGGGTGGTATGGCCGAGGCCGTGGTGGTGGTCGAGGAACTGGCCGCGCACGGTATGCCGATGCTGATCTGGGTCATCTCGCCCGCGATCTGTGGGTCCATCCTGGCCCACCACGGTTCGGATGATATGAAGCGGCGCTGGTTGCCCGGCATCGCCGACGGCAGTCAGAAGATGGCCTTCGGCCTGACCGAACCCGATGCCGGCTCCAACAGCCACAACGTCAAGACCACGGCCCGCAAAACGGCCGACGGTTGGGTGATCTCCGGTGCGAAGTACTACATCTCCGCGGTCGACCAGTGCGAGGCGGTCCTGCTGGTGGCGCGCGATGCCGATCACTCGACACCGGAGAAGTCCAAGCTGTCACTGTTCGTCGTGCCCACCGACGCCAAGGGCTTCAGCATCCAGCAGATCGACACCTCGATCGTGTCTCCGGACAAGCAGTTCACCGTCTTCCTCGACGAGGTGGAGGTGGGCGAGGACGCATTGATCGGTCAGGCCGGCAACGGTCTGCGGCAGGTGTTCGACGGCCTCAATCCCGAGCGGATCCTGGTCGGCGCGATCTGTGGCGGCGTCGGTCGGTATGCGATCGACAAGGCGGTGGCCTACGCGAAGGAACGCAACGTGTGGTCGACACCGATCGGTGCACACCAGGGCGTGGCCCACCCGTTGGCCGATAGTCACATCGCCGTCGAGCTGAGCCGGCTGGCCACGGCGCTGAGCGCACAGCAATTCGACGCCGGCTTGCCGGCTGGCGAGGCATCCAACATCGCGAAGTACTCGGCATCCGAGGCCGCCCTGAAGGCACTGGACCAGGCGATCCAAACCCACGGCGGTAACGGGCTGTCCCACGAGTACGGCCTCTCGGAGCTGTGGTTCGTCACCCGGCTTATGCGCACCGCACCGGTCAGTCGCGAGATGGTGCTCAACTACGTTGCCCAGACCTCGCTGGGACTGCCGCGTTCGTACTGACCCGGCCACCATCGCAGCAACACAACGACTTTCAAGGAGTAGGACCATGACGACTTCGGGCGAGACATACGATGCCGTGGTGATCGGCGCCGGCGCAGGCGGCCTGTTCACCGCCGCGCGCCTGACCAAACTCGGCTACCGCACGCTGGTCGTCGAACGGCTCGACAAGGTGGGTGGCCGGGCCTCCACCGACGATATCGACGGCTTCAAGGTGAACAACGGGGCCATCGTGATCGAGGTGGGCGGCATCACCGAGGAAACCTGCCGAGAGGTGGGCGCCCGGTTCGACATCCGGGAGCCCTCGCCGCCGATCCTGTACCGCATCGCGGGCAAGGACGTCGATGTCACCGGTGGCGGCTGGGGTTTCCTGCTGGGCAAACTCACCCGCCAAGGGGCCAAACTGGTCAAGGGAATCGGTGCCGCGCGCAATGATTCCGGTCTGCCCGAAGATGAACTGTCGACCGCGGACTGGGTGGCCAAGTACACCAAGAACGAAGGCGTGCATGGCATCTTCCGCAACATGTGTGCCTCGGTCTTCGCTGTCGGCTCCGAAGATCTGCCCGCCCGGGTGTTCCTGACCTACTTCACCCGCAAGAGTGCCTTCAAGCGCTTCGGCTTCCATCCCGACGGCACCATCGGCATCTGGCGTGCACTGGCCGACGCGGTGGTCGACAATGGTGGGCAGATCTGGCTGTCGACACCGGTGACGAAGATCCACACCGCCGATGGCGGCACCGTCACCGGGATCGAGGTGAGTCGTGACGGGCAGTCGGTGCGCATCGATGCGCCGATCGTGGTCAGCGATATCGGGCCCGCGGGCACCGTCGCCCTGTTGGGCGAGGAGAACGTGCCGCCGGACTACCAGGATCTGGTGAAGAAGGCCGACCGGCCCACGTCGATGATCACGGTCAACTTCGCCAGTCAGGAACGCCTGGTCGATGTCCCCGGCATGCTGAGCTTCGCCAAATCGCGCAGACTGGCCTACGTCTCCAACTTCACCGATGTCTGCCCCGAGATGGCTCCGCCGGGGTGGAATCTGTACGCCGGGACCGCGGTGCCCAAGAATCCGACCGGTGACTTCGACGAGGCAGCCGAAACCGAGCTCCTGCTGCAGGACTTGCGGGACAACATCGAGGATTTCGACAACCGGGCCCGCATCCTCAACATCGCCGTCACCCGCGACGACTGGCCGCCGCAGCGCGCCGTTGCCGGTTACGACCTGACACATGAGACCCCGTTGACCGGACTGTGGAATGTCGGCGACGGCGTCAAGGAGTACGCCAACGGCGGGACCACGGCATGTGCCGAGACGGCAAAGATCGTCGTGGACAAGATCGTGGCCGCACACCGACCGGCGGTGCTGAGCTGACCGATCTCGCCGAGCGGATCGGTCACGCGCGCAGTGCGCTGTTCGTTCCCGGAGACCGCCCCGCCAGATTCGCCAAGGCACTCGACAGCGGCGCCGACCTGGTGATACTCGATCTCGAGGACGCCGTCGCCGTCGAGGCCAAGGAATCGGCGCGGGTGGCCGTGTCGGCCTTCCTGGACAGTAGCGCCGAGGTGGTGGTCCGGGTCAACGGCACCGACACCTCTTGGTGCGCAGATGATCTGGCGGCGCTGGCGCAGCGGCGCTGCGCGGTCATGGTTCCCAAGGCGCACAGCGTCGACCAGCTGAACAGGGTGTCCGCCGTATTGCCTGCCGGCACTGCCCTGATCCCGTTGATCGAGACCGGGCGGGGAGTTGCGGGTGCGGCGGCCCTGTGCGGTGCCGATTCGGTGGTTCGCGCCGCCTTCGGCAGTGTCGACCTCGGTGCCGAACTCGGGGTCGACCCCGACAGCCACACGGCATTGCAGTACGCGCGTAGCGCGGTGGTGCTCGCGTCGGCTGTCGCCGGATGCGCGGCGCCGCTGGACGGGGTGACCACCGATCTGACCGAAGGGGACAGGCTGGCTGCCGATCTGGAACACGCGGCCATCCTGGGTTTCACCGGAAAGATGTGTATTCACCCGGCGCAGGTCCACGCCGTCAATCGGCGCTTCACGCCGACAGATTCCGAGCTGCGCTGGGCCGAACGGGTGGTTACTGCCGCGGCGGCCGGTGGCGCGTGTGCGGTGGACGGAAAGATGGTCGACAAGCCGGTCGTGGACCGCGCGCGGGGTCTGCTGGCCCGCGCTCGCTGACGTCGGTGTGGGGTATGGCTCAGTCGGCCCCGAGCGAACCCAGGATCTCGCGGGCGGCGCGTTCACCGGCGATGTAGGCTCCCTCGATTCCGGACTGCGTCAGGTAGTCCCCGGCGATCTGGACATCGTGCGGTAGCCGGGCCAGCAGGGCCAGCATCCGCCGGTAGTGACCCGGAGCCGCGGTCGACAAACCGTATGCGCGGCGGTAGATCTCGGTGATATCGGGTTCGGCGGGACCGTGCACCTCGGTCACGATGCGTCGTGCCTCGGTGAGCAGTTCCCGGTCGCCGAGCTCTGCTGAGCGCGGGCCATCGAAGTAGACGCTGACCACCTGGCCCCCCTCGGGCGCCGAGCCCGGTCGGCGTCGTTGGCCCAGCAGGACCCCGATATCGGAGTGCTGGCCGGGACCGACCGGCACGACCAGGTCGGGGCCGGCATCCGGCCAGGGATCGGTGCGAAAGCCGAATGCCACGTGGTGCAACGGAATTGCCTGCACCCGTCGGAGGGCATCGAGCTCTGCCGCGCCGAGCACATCGGTGCACAGCTCGGCGGCGGTGTGTGCGTCGGTGGCGACGATCACCGCGCGGGCAGTGAGAACTCCGTCCGCCGTGTGCACCGCCAAACCGGCAGACTCACGGCGCACGCTCTCGACATGAACGTTCAACCGGACGTCGACATCGTCGAGTTGCCAGCTGGTGACCCGATCCAATCCGTCCTCGGGCACTGTCAGCCGGGTGCGGTGTGCGTTACGCAGCAGCGCGACCAGGAACGAGCGCGAGATCGTGGACAGATCGGCACCGGTCAACGGTTCCATCAGGGGGCGGACCACATACTCGTGGACACGGTCGCCGAACATCCGGCGAGACCATGCCTCCATGGTCTCGCCGTTGTCGTCATCGGCCAGCGATTGCAGATCGAACGGCTCGGGCCCGCGGCGCAGCACGAGCATGGCGATGCCCGCGACGAGGCGAACACGATCCGTCCACCGAAGCTGGGGTACGCGCAGGAATGTGTGCGGCGCGTCGAAACGCACCGGGTAGCGTCCGCGTGCGTCGCGCAATTCGGTGCGCGCCAACCAGCGTCGCATGTGGTGTGCCCTTCCGGCCTCGGCGATGGCGCTGCGGGTGCGTCGGTAGGTGCCCATCACGAAGATGGCCCCGGAGTCGATGGCGAATCCGTGTTTGCGGTCGGTGCGCGTCCTGCCGCCGACGGCATGCTCGCGGTCCAGCAGCACGGCGTGTACGCCGGCGGCGGTGAGCACGCGTGCGGCGGCGGCGCCCGCCGGTCCCGCGCCGATGACGATGACGTCGGTATCGGTCGAAGTCTGGGGAGTCGGCATGGCGCTACCTCGATCAGCTGGGGGATTCGGGCTCGAAGGTCAGATCGCCACGAACATCTAGAATTTAACAGCAATTCGAAAATATGACGAACCGACGAGGGGGCTGGGTCAGCCGGCGAGCGTGCGCAACGCCGTGAAGCTGTCGTTGTCGACGATCTGTTGTGCTGCCCTGGCCGCCATCGCGGCGAACATCCGGTCCCCGCGTTCGGAGTTCTGGACTCCCAGCGAGACCGGAATGCACAACACCAGGCCGTACAGAGCGTGTGCACGATATTCCAGCCAGCACCGCTCGAAGTCGTAGTCGGTGACGCCGAGTGCCACCAACCGCCGGTGATACTCGGTGACCAACGCGCGCTCGTGTTCGGCCCGCGCGGCCTCCGCCATCGAGGTGCCCAGGAGATACGACACGTCGATCACGCCGGGTGCGGCGGCCACGCTCTGCCAATCGACGACGGCGATCGAGGTGTGCCCGCCCTGCGCATCGAACAGGAGATTGTCCAGCCGGAAGTCCCCGTGCCAGAGGCAACGGAGCTCGGCCAGCGTTGCCAACCACGCCGGCACGTCCCGGGCCAGCTGCCGGGCCGCCTCGACGTGCTCGGATCCCAGGTGGGAGCCGAAACGCTCCAGCCACGGGTCGATGATCTGAGGGAGATGGCCGGCCAAGGCATTCCACACTCCGCCTGCGCCGAGCCAGGGGTGCTCGGCCAGCCGGGCGTGCCCCCACGAGCCTGCATGCAGTGCGGCAGCCTGAGCCAGCGCGAGATCCGCCTCATCGGCGGTGCAGCCGCCGATCTGCTCGACGGTCCGTGCCGGGCCCATGTCTTCGAGAAGCAGCACGAAGGTACCGAGGTCGTCGGCGATGTGGGCGGCGAAGCATCGTGGTGCGCGCACGGTGGTCATATCCAGAAGGTGTTGGTAGAACAACACCTCGCGCTGGTAGGCGCCGGTACCGGTCGCCATCTGACGGCTGGCAGGGTCGGTGCTGGACACCTTGGCGATCACGGTGTCCGGAGCGCCTGCCGGACGCACCGCGTAGTCGAGTGTCAAGCGATAACTGCTGGCCATCTGACCGGTCCCGACCGGTGTGGCGTCCAGCGTGGCGACCTCGACGGTGTCCCATCCGGGCACATCGGCAAGCAGCGCCGATATCACCGACGGGCTGAAATGATCGACGGAGTGGGGGATGACGGTCATATTGTCTCCTTCTGAGCGGGTCGGGTCAGGTAACGGTGACGGCACGCCGCGCCAGCACCCGGCGCAGGAACGCCTTCTGGTGTTCGGTGACGCGATCATGATGTGCCGCAGCGGGGTAGACGTCGAAGTGGTCGCACGGGTAGTGATGCACGGTGGCGCGGGCCCGCGTGGCGGCCGACGTCGCGGCTCCCGGGGGCGCGCTGCGGTCACCATCGGCGATCTGCATCAGCACCGGACACGCGATGCGGATGGCGCCGGCACCCGGGCGATACATCCCGATCCGCAGGAGCACCCGCGCCGCGATGGCATTGCGCCAGGTGGGCCCGGCGATCGCCTGCATACCGTCCACCGCGCCGGGGGCGCACAGTGCGGCGGGCTCACCGGGGTGTCCGACGATCGGCGCGAGTACTGCTGGTCGGTGGCGTAGTGCGGCCAGTTGGTCGGCGAGCCCGATCCGTAACAGCCGCATGACGTGGCCGGGTCCGTGCGCCCCGAGCATCGTCCGCACCGCCGCAGCACCGTCCACTGCGGGTGTCAGGCTGATGACGCCGGCGATCCGGTGATCCTCGGCCGCGACCCGCAACACGTGTCCGCCGGACAGCGAGACACCCCACACCACGATCCGGTCCGGGTCCACCCCGGACAGTGACCTGGCGTGGCCGACGGCAAGATGGTAGTCCTGGATCTGCCGTTTCAGGTGCACGAGTTGCCTTGGCTCACCGGAGGATCCGGCGAAGTGGCGATAGTCGAAGGCGATCACGTCGGCGCCCGCGGCCACCAGGGCCGCCGCGAAGCCGTCGAGACCGCAGTCCCGGGTGGCGCCGACGCCGTGCGCCATCACGACGCACGGACGCCCGTGGGTATCGGTCAGGTCATCGCTGTCGGCGCGGTGGTGCTCGGCCGCCAGGTGTCCGCCGTCGGGTGTGTCGATGCGGATCTGCCGTGCGGTGCTCATCGGGAACTCCGATCGATCGTCGAGGTCGGTTCGCCGTATATCGCGTTGACCCAGATGTGCTCCAGGGCCGCGTGGACCGACTCGGCGCTCGCCAGCCCGGTGCCGCGCAGATGGCGTTCCAGCGTCAGCGCATTCAGCGATATCAGTGAGTGGGCCAGTTCGCGCGACGGGATCGGTGCCGTGGATCGGTGCTCGTCGATATAGCCGGCGACGAAATCTTCGTAGCGCCGTAGCCATGCTTCCCAGATCTCGCGCGTCTCCGGATCGGCATCGCGGGCGTCGAGCATCGCGAGGAATCGCCGGCGCTGGGTCACCCACGATTGCACAGCCAGGTGCAGTGATTCCGACAGATTGACCCGTGGGTCTCCAGGCCTGCTGATGACCCTGCTGGCCTCGTCGATCTGGGTATCGAAGATCTCGCCCAGTAGATGGGTCACCGCTTCGTTCTTACTGCTGAAATAGAAGTAGAACGCAGAACGCGCCAAACCGGCCTCCTCGGCCACCGCGGCGACCGAGATATCGGCCAACGATTGGTGTTCCAAGTGCTCGGCCAGCACCGCCAACAGTCGATGGCGCCGATGCTCGCCACGTGGTTGAGGCTTGCCGGGATTGCGCCGGCGGGTGGCCTTGGCCGCGTCAGCTGGCACGGGGGGAGGCCGCGGGTGCCCGACCGGTGAGTATCACCGGTCCGTATTTGGCTGCCCGCCGCGCCCCGGCGGGCAGCTCCCGGGTGCGCATATTGCGTTCGTAGTCGAAGTAGTCCACCTGCTGGGTGTGCCGGGGCTTGTCGGAGAAGTGGCCGATGTACTTGCGCTCGTCGGCGGCGATGGTCTTGTGCATCTCGGCGATGGACGGCGGCCGATACGTCCCGGCCAGATAGGCCGACGCGAGCCGGGCCTGGCATTCGACGAAGGGGAACAACGTGGGCAGTGCCTGGGCGAAGCCGACGAAGATCAGATCATCGAGGCCCGGCTTGAGCATGCGCTTGTACAGGGGCAGATGGTTGTTCGGAGCGCTGAGGAAGTCCGGGTCGAAGAACGGGAAGGTGATGTTGTACCCGGTGGCGTAGATCAGCACGTCGGCCTGCACCGACGTCCCATCGACGAAGTGCACCGTGTCACCGTCGAGTCGTTCGATGTTGACCTTGGCGGTCGCGTCACCGGCGCCCAGCCGCATGAGCAACTCGGCGGACTGCGTCGGGTGGGCCTCCAGGAAGTGATGATTCGGCGTGGGCAAGCCGTAGTTTTCGGGATTGCCGAACAACCAGCGGGCCACCGGACGCATGGCGCGACGTTGCCAGGACAGCGGAATCACCGGCAGCGTGCGTGCGATCTTGTCGGCGGTCATGCCGAAGGTGTACTTCGGTACCACCCAGGCGCCCGATCGCGTCGACAGGTACACCGTGTTCTGCCACGACTTCTGGGAAAGCTCGGAGACCAGATCGGCCGCCGAGTTGCCGATCCCCACGACCACGATGCGCTTGCCCTTCAGGTCGAGCGGCTCGGTGGGGTCGATATAGGCGTGGGAGTGGATGATCTCGCCGGTGAACTCCCCGGGGAAATCCGGGAAACGCGGATCCCAGTGATGACCGTTGGCGACCACGAGCGCGTCGTAGGTGCCGCTTCTCCCGTCGCTGGTGTCGATGCGCCACCCGCCGCCGGGAAAGCGGTGGGCCCGGGTGACCGAGGTGTTGAACTGGATGTGCTCGCGCAGACCGAATGCATCGGTGTAGTCGTCGAGATAGTCCTTGATCTGGGAGTGGTGCGGATAGTCGGGCAGGCTCGGGTCCATCGGAAAATCCTTGAAGCACAGTAGATCCCGAGAGGTGTCGATGTGCAGGGAGCGGTACGCGCTGGAGTGCCCGTTGGGGTTGCGAAACGCCCAGTTTCCCCCCACTCGGTCAGAGGATTCGAAGCAGTCGTAGCCGACACCGGCGTCAGCGAGGTTCTTCGCGGTGGTCAGACCGCTGATGCCGGCGCCGATGATGGCCGTACGGGGTGTGTTCTGCATTGCACTCCTGATCCGATGTGGCTTGGCTCACGCTCGGTCACCGACGCTAGCTTCAAAAACTGACAAGAGTCAACATTTGGTGCGCGAAATCTAGCGAAAAGTCGAAAATTGCGGGAGGGTGCGGAGCCGGCGCGTTCGACCCCGTGTGGAGGCCATCCGCTGCGCACCCGGCCGATCGGTCGGGTGCGCAGCAGCCGGGCCCAGGTCGACGATGGCGCCGAATAGGTTTTTCCTTGAGTAGGTTTGGCGCACGCGGCAGCGGTGATCCGATCCGCTCGACCGGCACTTCGGGCATAACCTTGTCGTGGATGACCGCGGCGGACTATCTTTTAATCCACATTAAAACTTCTGCAAGGTGGTGTGCTTTGTCGCGTCGAATTCAAGTGATCTGTGCATGGTGCGGTCCGGCCACGGTGATCGTCGCCTTCATCGGCTGGCTGATCGCCGGCGTACTACCGATTCCGTTGGGATCGTCGAGCACCACCGAGGAAGTGGTGAGCTTCTATGCCAATGACACCCGGGTGTTGTTCGGTCTGGTGATCGCGCAGCTGGGCGTATGTCTGGTCTTTCCGCTGATCGCGCTGATCGGCTATCGGATGTTGCGCATGGAGGGGCGCCATCCGATCCTGGCGCTGATCCAATTGGTGACCGGGGCGGCCACCGGGGTTCTACTCTTGCTGCCGATGCTGTTGATGGCGGTCATCGCCTTCCGGCCCGACCGCAATCCGGAGATCACCGTGACGCTCAACGACATCTGCTGGTTGTTGTTCATCACCCCGATTGCTCCGTTCATCATCCAGAACATCGCCATCGGCACCGCGATTCTCCGGGATCGGAACCGCACCCTGCCGCGTTGGGTCGGATACACGAACTTCTGGATCGCCGCATCATTCCTGCCGGACCCCCTGGCATTTTTCTTCCACGGCGGGCCGTTGTCCTGGCGCGGCATCTTCATCTTCTGGCTTGCGTTGACGTCGTACAGCATCTTCTTGATCGTGATGGGCGTCGTCTTGCGCGCCGCGGCGTTGCGCGAGGACGCCGCCGGAGAAGCTCCGGTCGAGTCCGCTCCGGGGGAGGCGATCCCGAGCTGATATCGGACATGGTCGAAGAAGAATTGAAGTTTTCATCGAAAAATCGAACTGGTCTATCTGCGGCCGACACTCGAGCGCCCGCTATCGACGGCCCGGCACGTCTACCGGTCTGTACAGGGTAAATGCCGCACTGCGGCTGCGGTTTGGCGAAACCATAGGTTGACTTATGGTGACCCAAGTGTGACGATGGCCTCACCTTCAGGTCCGGTCCGGACAACGTTTTGAATCGAACATAAATTAAGGAGAACGATGGGGTTCGCCAGCTCTGACGAAGTTGTCAAGTACATCGGCGGGATCTTCGACGAGGCCTTCGCCGACCCGGAGATCGGTCCGAAACTGGTCGACACCGGGCTCGTCGTGGCTTTCGACTTCACCGATCCCGACGCGGTCGTCGTGATCGACATGGCCAACAAGGCGGTGCGTTCGGGTGTCGACGGGGGAGCCGAGCCCATGGCGACCATGTCGATGACAGCCGAAACCGGTAATGCCTACTGGCAGGGGAAGGTGAACCTGCCGTTGGCCATGGCGAAGAAGAAGATCAAGGTCGAGGGCAATGTCGCCAGCCTCCTCAAACTGGCGCCGTTGGGTAAGAAGCTCTACGGCCCGTATGTCGAACGGCTCAAGGCCGACGGCCGCGAAGACCTGCTGGCCTGACCGATGTTCCCCGGAGTTCACGCCAAGACCGATCCCGACAAGCCAGCGGTGATCATGGCCGAGACCGGCCAGACGCTCACCTATCACGAGCTGGATCAGCGCTCCGCAGCGATCGCCGCAGCCCTTCGCGACCTCGGACTGCGGCGCGGAGATGTGATCGCGCTGCTGTCCGACAATGTCCTGGAGGCATTTGAGATCTACTGGGCGGCAATACGATCAGGTCTGTACATCACCGCGGTCAACTGGCATCTGGCCGCCGACGAGGCCGCCTACATAGTCAACGACTGCGGTGCGCGGGTGTTGTTCGCCTCGGCCGGTGTCGGTGAGCTGGCTCGCGAGATCGTCTCGGCCACCCCCGGGGTCGATCACCGATTCGGCTTCGGCGGCGATATCGACGGACACCGCAATTACATCGAACTGATCGAGCCCGGCCGGAACGGGCTGGCCGATCAGCCTCGCGGGGCGGAGATGCTGTACTCCTCCGGCACGACCGGCCGCCCGAAAGGTGTGAAGCCGGTGCTGCTGGATCTGCAGGTCGACCAGCCGGGAGAACCGCTCGTGGGTATGCTCGCCCACGGCTTCGGCTTGACTGCCGACGACCGCTATCTGTCTCCCGCGCCCATTTACCATGCCGCACCGTTGAAATGGTGTGGCGGGATCCATGCGCTCGGCGGCACGGTGGTGCTCATGGAGAGGTTCGACGCCGTCAAGGCGCTGGCGGCCGTCGAGCAGTACCGCATCACCGCCACCCAGATGGTGCCGACGATGTTCATCCGGATGCTCCAACTGCCATCCGAGGAGCGCGACCGTTTCGATGTGTCGTCGCTGCGGGTGGCGGTCCACGCCGCCGCGCCATGCCCGCCGGACGTCAAGCAGGCCATGATCGAATGGTGGGGGCCGAAACTCGTGGAGTACTACGGCGCCACCGAGGGGCATGGGGTGACGGTGGCAACGTCCCAGCAATGGGTCGACAAGCGCGGCACGGTGGGTCGCGCAGCGCTGGGCACCCTGCACATCTGTGACGACGAAGGCACCGAGTTGGCGCCTGGACAGATCGGCACCGTGTATTTCGAACGCGAGCTGGCGCCCTTCGAGTACCACAACGACCCGGAGAAGACGGCTGCAGCGCGACACCCGCAGCACCACAACTGGTCCACCGTGGGCGATATGGGCTACGTCGACGAGGACGGCTTTCTGTTCCTGACCGACCGCAAGGCTTTCATGATCATCTCCGGCGGGGTGAACATCTATCCCCAGGAGATCGAGAACGTGTTGGCGCTGCATCCCAAGGTGGGCGATGTCGCCGTGATCGGCATCCCGGATACCGAGATGGGTGAACAGGTCAAGGCCGTTGTCCAGCTGCGCGATCCGGACCAAGCGGGTGACGACCTTGCGGCCGAGCTGATCGGCTATGTCCGCGATCGGATCGCACATTACAAGGCCCCCAAGACCGTCGACTTCGTCGAGGAGCTGCCCCGGCTTGCGACCGGCAAGCTGGCCAAGCGCAAACTTCTCGACCAGTACCTGGAGGTCCGGCAATGAGTGCGCCCACTGCGACCGCGCGTGACTTCGACCCGGTGAGCATCTCGTCGCTGGATTTCTGGGCGACCACGGCGCAGGAACGGGAGAAGTCGTTCCAGATCCTGCGCGACGAACGGCCGCTGAGCTGGCACCGCCCGATCGAGGGCGGCCTGATGGAGGCCGAGATCGACGGGCTGTGGGCGGTGACCCGCAACGAGGACATCGCCTATGTCAGCAAGAATCCGGCACTGTTCTGTTCCGGTCAGGGCGTGATGATCGAAGCCGTCCCCGAAGACCTCCTGGACGCAGCTCAGTCCTTTCTGGCAATGGACGGTGCTGCGCACTCCACGTTGCGTCGCTTGATCAGTTCGGTGTTCACGCCGCGGCAAGTGGCCAAGATTCGGGATCAGGTGCGCCTGCAAGCCGCCACGATCGTCACCGATCTGTTGGCCACCGACAGCGGTGACTTCGTGGAGCAGGTCTCCAAACGCCTACCGATGTGGACCATCTACGAGATGGTGGGTTTGCCCGAGGAGTTCCGCGACGAGGCCGCCCACCATGCCGATGGCATGGTGTCGTGGGCAGACCCCGATGTCGCCGCCGGCCGAGAGCCCGGTGAGGTGCTCAACGAGTCGCTGGTGGGGCTGTTGTCCATGGGGCTGGAACTTGCCGAGCGCAGGCGAATCGAGCCGACCTCGGATCTGATGTCGCTACTGGTGCAGGCCGAGGTCGATGGCCGCAGGCTCACCGACGAGGAACTCGGAGCCTTCTTCGTCCTGCTCTCGGTCGCCGGGAACGACACCACCCGCAACACGGTCACCCTGGCCACCATGGCGCTGCAGGAGTTCCCCGAGCAACGTGCCCTGTTGCAGAACGATTTCGACACCCATATCGCCCGTGGAATCGAAGAGTTCGTCCGCTGGGCGACCCCGGTGATGACCTTCCGGCGCACGGCCACCCAGGACACCGAGCTGTGCGGTCAGCAGGTCAAGCAGGGCGACTGGGTACTGTTGATCTATTCCTCGGGAAACCGCGACCCTCGGGCATTTGCCGACCCTCACCTGTTCGATATCACCCGAGAGCCCAACGGCCACGTGGGATTCGGTGGCGGTGGACCACATTTCTGCATGGGTGCGTTCCTGGCCAAGATGCAGCTGGAATCGCTATTCCGGGAGTTGATTTTCCGCGCACCGAACCTGCGGGTCGGTGAACCCGAGTATCTCACCGGCAACTTTGTGCACGCCGTCAAATCCCTTCCCTACAGCCTGGATTGATCAGAGGAACACATGTCGGAATTCATCGGTAAACACTTCGTCGTCACCGGCGCCGCGTCGGGGATCGGACACGCGGTCGCCGAGCAGCTGCTCGCGGCCGGAGCCTCGGTGACCAGCCTGGACCGCAACCAGCCCACAGCGGCGGTCACGCGCCATATCGAGGTCGATCTGGCCAATCCGCGCAGTATCGACTCGGCCCTGGAGTCGCTGGAAGGGCCCTATGACGGTCTGATGAACGTTGCAGGCATTCCCGGCACCGCCCCGGCCGATACCGTGCTCGCAGTCAACAGTCTGGCCGTGCGCCACTTGACCGAGGCGTTCTTCGACCGACTGGTGCCCGGTGGTTCGGTCACCGTGGTGTCCTCGACTGCCGGCTTCGGTTGGCCGGACCGCTTGGATGTCATCCGAGATCTGTTGGCCACCGAGACATTCGAAGAGGGCGCTGCGTGGTTCAAGGCCAATCCGCAGCAGGGCAACGCCTACAACTTCTCCAAGGAGGTCACCACGGTCTACACCCAGTCGATGGGTTTGGCGTTGGCGCAGATGGGGTTGCGCATCAATGCGGTGTTGCCGGGCCCGGTCGAGACACCCATTCTCGTCGACTTCGAGGAGTCGATGGGCAAGGACGCCCTCGACGGGGTCAGGGATCTGTTGGGACGCCACGCTCAGCCTGCCGATGTCGCCGCCGTCGTGTGTTTCCTGGCCTCGGATGCTGCACGTTGGGTCAACGGTCAGGCGTTGGCGGCCGACGGCGGGATCACCGGAGCTGTGGTCACCGGTGTCGTTCCGAAGCCCGAGATCTGAGGCGGCACCGTGACGTCAACCTCTCCGGGGGCAGCCTCGACAACAGCCTCGACAACGGTCGGGGATCCGGCACCCGAGACCTCCGGCGCCGAACGTGTCGAGCTGCACCGGGTCTTCCGCACCGGGCGAACCCGTTCGCTGCAATGGCGATTGGACCAGTTGGCCGCGATCGAGGCATTGTGCGACGAGCAGGAGTCCGCGGTGGCTGCCGCACTGGCGGAGGACCTCGGCCGCCCGCCGGTGGAAGCCTGGCTCGGCGATATCGCCTCCACCAAGGGCGAGGCGGTATACGCCCGCAAGCACCTCAAGAAGTGGATGCGCCGGCAGCGCCAACCGCTGCCGTTGGCGCAACGACCCGGACGTGGCTGGGTGCAGTACGACCCGCTGGGCAGCGTGCTGGTGATCGGACCGTGGAACTATCCGTTCTACCTGAGCATGGGTCCGCTCGTCGCCGCGGTCGCCGCGGGCAACTGCGCACTTCTCAAGCCTTCCGAACTGGCACCGGCCACCTCAGCCCTGCTCGCCGATCTGGTGCCGAAGTATCTCGACAGCCAGGCGGTGCGGGTCGTCGAGGGCGACGGCGCGACCACGCAACGGCTTATCGGACAGGGCTACGACCACATATTGTTCACCGGCGGCACCGAGATAGGTCGCAAGATCATGGCCGCGGCCGCCCCGACACTCACGCCGGTGACACTGGAGTTGGGCGGCAAGAGCCCGGTGATCGTCACCTCGGATGCAGATCTCGACGTCACCGCCCGGCGCATCGCGTGGGTGAAATTGATGAACTCCGGGCAGACCTGTATCGCGCCGGACTATGTCCTTGCCGAGCGTTCGGTGGCGGACACGCTGACCGCCAAGATCGTCGAGAACATGGCGGTGTTCCGGGCGCAGGAGGCCTCGACGGGTCAGCGCATCGTCAATCGCCGTCAGTTCGACCGGTTGCGCGGGCTGGTCGAATCCACCTCGGGCACGATCGTCACCGGCGGCGGGCGCGTCGAGGCCGAACTGCGTATAGAACCCACCGTCATCCGTGATCCCGCGCCGGACGATGCGGTGATGGCCGACGAGATCTTCGGTCCGATTCTGCCCGTCTTGGGGATCGAGAACACCGCGGCAGCAGTCGAATTCATCAACTCTCGGCCCAAGCCGCTGGCCTTGTACGTGTTCACCGGTTCGAATCGGCTCGGCGAGGAGCTGATCGACGCCATACCGTCCGGTGGCGCGGTGATCAACCACGTGGCCATGCACTGCCTGGTACCGCAGCTGCCGTTCGGTGGCGTGGGAGCCAGCGGGATGGGTCAGTACCACGGGCGATGGGGTTTCGAGGCACTCAGTCACCGCAGGGCGGTGCTGGCCAAGGGCGCCAAACCCGATCTGGCACTGACTTACCCGCCCTACACCGACCGCGCGATCAAGATCATGAGGAGGTTGTTCTGATGGGAGTACGGGTCGACGGCTCCAGGTGCTCGGGCATCGGAATGTGTGAGATGACCGCCCCGGACGTCTTCGAGATCGGTGACGACGGCCAGGCCCATGTCATCGGGGATCCGGATGGGAACCGGGAGTTGACCGCGGAGGCCATCTCCAATTGCCCCACCAGCGCGCTGTCGTTCGACGACTAGCCCGACGCGACCCATCTTCAGCGATCGAGTACTCGAGGAGAATCGATGACCTTCGTCATCACCCAGAACTGTTGCACCGATGCCAGCTGTGTTCCGGTGTGCCCGGCCGACTGCATTCGCCCGGCTCCGGACACGGCCGGTACCGCGGCGCCGATGCTCTATATCGATCCCGCCAGTTGCGTGGATTGTGGTGCGTGTGTGGCGGTCTGCCCGGTCGGTGCGATCTATCACGAAGATGACCTGCCGGAGTCCCAACAGCGATTCAAGACCATCAATGCCGACTACTTCGCCGGCACACCGCTGGATATCCGGGCCACACCCGCGCGGTGGTCACCGACACCGGTCGGCCGCGATGCGTTACGGGTGGCGGTCGTCGGTGCCGGTCCCGCGGCGTGCTACGCGGTGGCCGACCTGACCCGCAGCCCCGGCGTGCGCGTCGACGTCTTCGATCGTCTACCCACCCCCTATGGGCTGGTCCGCTTCGGGGTGGCCCCCGACCACCAGCACACCAAGGACATCACCTCGGTGTTCGACACCGCGCTGTCCGGGCCGAGCGTGCAGTGCTTTTTCAACGTCGGTGTGGGTACCGACGTCACCCACGAACAGCTGACGGCGTCCTATGACGCGGTGATCTATGCGACCGGCGCCACCCGCAGTCGCGAGCTCGGCATTCCCGGCGAGCGGCTACCCGGCAGCGTTGCCGCCGCCGACTTCGTCAACTGGTACAACGGCCATCCCGATCACGCCGAGGCGACGTTCCCGCTGGACTCGGAGCGGGCGGTGATCATCGGCAACGGCAATGTCGCGCTGGACGTCGCACGGATCCTCGTCCTGGACGAGGCAACCCTGCGCGCGACCGATATTGCCGAGCACGCGCTGAACGAGCTGCGCCGCAGCGCGGTTCGCGAGGTCGTGATCCTGGCTCGCCGCGGTGCCGGGGCGGGTGCGTTCTCGGTCGGCGAGCTGATGGCGCTCGGTTCCCTGCCCGATGTCGATATCGTCGTCGAGGGCGCCCTCGGTGAGCGGCCGGACGATCACGAGGGGGCGCTGAAGTTCGATATCGTCGGCGAGTACGCCACGCGTCCGACCGTCGCCGGTCGTCGCCGCATCGTGCTCCGATTCGGTGCCCGACCGTTGCAGGTGAGCGGAACCGAGCGGGTCGAGGCGTTGGTCATCGAGGACGGCGATGAGACCAGCACGATCGAGACGTCGATGGTGTTGCGTGCCATCGGGTATCGATCGGCACCGGTGCCCGGCCTGCCGTCCGACCCGGAGACCGGGGTGGTGCCCAACCAAGCGGGACGGGTGACCTCCGACGGTGCGCCCGTGCCGGGGCTGTATGTCACCGGCTGGGTCAAGCGCGGCCCGCGTGGTGTCATCGGGACCAATCGTCTGTGTGCTCGCGAGACGGTGGAAAGTCTGCTCGCCGATGCTGCCGCCGGTCGGTTGCCGACACCGACGGCGCAGCCGGAGGCGATCCGCGCCCGCCTCGACGAGCAGGGGGTTGCCGTCGTGGACTGGTCGGGCTGGCGGCAGATCGACGAAGCGGAACGGGCGCAGGGATCGGTCGCCGATCGGCCACGGGTCAAGGTCGTCGACCGCGCCGCGCTGCTCACCGCGGCCGGCTTGGCCGGCTAGCCGACGATCAGGACACGCTACGGTGCACAGTGGTGATCTTGCCCGCCTGCTCGCGCGCCTGCCGACCGACCGCCCCGTCATCGCGCTCGGTGACGGGGTAGGCGCACTCGGAACCCTCGCCGGGAGCACCGACACGATCGGTGCGGTACTGAGCGACTACGCGGCGAACACCGGCGGTGCGACCCTCGTCCTCGGATGGAGCCCTGTTGCTCCGCAGGATGTTTCGGCCGAAGCCTTCGCCAGGATCGTGACGCTGATGCCGGGCTGGGGAGTCCGCGGTCTGCTGCCACATCCGGGCACCTGCGCCATACCGACCAGTCTTGCGGCGATTCCGGGTCTGTTGACCGGGCCGCTACGTCCCGATGTCCTGATCACCCGGATGGCTCGCCGCGGTGACACCGTGCACTTCTGCACCGAGGTGTCATGGCAGCAGGCGCTGGTCGATGCTGGTGTTCCGGTATGGGCGGTGCTCGACGATGCGGCACCGGCGGCCAGCGCCGAATCCGGGCTGCCACTGGATGCGGTGTCGGTGGTGGGCCGGGCCGGTGACACGCCGGCATGTGTGGCCCCGCGGGCGCCCGAGCCGCTACATGAGGAACTGGCCGACCGGGTCCTGGCGCTGATCCCCGAGGGAGCCCGGGTGCAGTACGGTCCCGGACAGCTGGGCACCGCACTGCTGCAACGCGGCCGCACGCCCATGGCGGTCGACACCGGGCTGTTGACCGATGCGGTGATCGATCTGGAGCGCCGTGGGCTGCTCATCGGGGAACCGTCGGCGACGTATCTGTTCGGCGACCGAGCCCTCTATGACTGGGCCGATGGACGGCCCATCCTGCGCGGTATCGGCCACAGCCACGACATCACCAGATTGTCCCGTGGCCGACCCTTTTTCGCGGTCAACACTGCCATCGAGATCGATCCGTTCGGTCAGGTCAACGTCGAGGGTATCGGCGACAAGATCGTCGGTGGCATCGGGGGACACCCCGACTACTGCGCAGCCGCGCGGCTGCATCCGCATGGGCTGTCGATCATCGCGGTCGGTTCCGGATTCGGCGGGCGCTGCACCCTGGTGGACACGCTGAGCAGGCCAGCGTCGACACCGGCCCATGACATCGAGGTGATCGTCACCGAGGCCGGGCATGTGGATCTGCGTACCGCGGACTGGGGGCAGCGACGTGCCCTGATCGAGAAACTCTTCGATCGGTCGCGCTGACCGTCGGTGCCGCCCACACAGACCACGGCACCCCCCGCCCCGACAACGGTGTCGGGGCGGGGGGTGCCGGTTCAGTCGGGGAGTCGGACGAACTCAGTGCCCGACCGGACAGCGCGCTTGGGCATGCATGGTCTTCACCGCTGCGGCGAAGTTGCTGACCAGCATGTCGGGTTCACCGAACCGCAACTCGGGCAGGCGATGCAAGATCTGGTCCAGCATGTGCTTGAGCTGCATCTTGGCCAGGAAGGCGCCGAGGCAGTAGTGCGGCCCGCCGCCACCGAAGGCGACGTGTTGATTGGGCTTGCGGCTGATGTCGAAGGTCCAGGGGTCGGGAAACTCGTTCTCGTCGCGGTTGCCCGACGAGTAGATCATCACCACCCAGTCGCCCTTGCGGATCTGGCGTCCGCCGAGCACCGTGTCCTGGGTCGCGGTGCGCCGGAAGGTCATCACCGGCGTCACCCAGCGCAGCACCTCATCGATGGCGGCGTCGATCCTGCCTTCGAAGTCCTCGAGCAGATACGCCGTCTGGTCCGGGTTGTCGACGAAGGCCTTCACGCCCAGTGACAATGTGGTGCGGGTCGTGTCGTTGCCCGCGAAGGACATCAGCACGAACATCGAGGCGAGTTCGTCGTCGTCGAGCTCATGACCATCGACGGTCGAGGTCACCAGGTTCGACCAGATATCGTCGCGCGGGCAGGCCCTGGTCGTCTCGGCGAACTCCAGACCGATCCCGAGATTGCCGACCAGAGCGTCGTTGAGGACCTCGGCAGACGACCGGCCTGCAGCGATGTCGGGGTCGTTCCAGCCGGCGAGCTCGTCGGCGAAATGCGCTGCCTCATCCCGTTTCTCCACGGGGAGGCCGGCCATCTCGTAGATCGTGTTCATCGGCATCTGCTTGGCGACATTCTCGACCCAGTCGCCGGAACCTTTGGCAAGGAATTCGTCGACGATCGTTGCCGCCCGGTCGCGGATCTGGTCTTCGATGCGCTTGACCTGGCGAGGCGTGAACGAGCCACTCATCAGCCTGCGATAGGTGAGGTGGCGTTGACCATCCATCGCCAGGAACGATGATGCCGCCTCGAGAAACTCGTCGGGCACATCTTCGAGTTGAATACCGCCGCCGGAGCAGAATATCTCGGGATGTGTGCTGACTTCACGGATCAGCTCATGGGAGGTCACCGCCCAGAAGCCGGTGATCTCCGACGGGGCGAGATCACTCTCGACGGGCCGCTGCCAGCTCACCGGGGCCCGGCGGCGTAATTCTGCGAATGCGACATCGCGCTCGCGGGCCGATTTCGCCCAGAACGATTTGGGGGAGATGTCGACGGGGTCATACTCGCGCTCCGCGGGGTTGTCTGGATCTTGATCGTTGTGCGCTGGTGCCGAATCCACCGGGCTGCTGGTCATCGGGCGCTCCTCGGGTGTGCGAGCAAATGAATTTTTAGTATAGATTCGAAAATCGGAACGGATCAAGGTTTTTCGCTGATGGGTTGTCCCGCCGACGAATATGCCCGGGGCCGGTTGTTCCAGCCCCGGGCATAAACAGATGCTCAGCGGGCGGCGATATCGCGCCCGATGATCTCCTTCATGATCTCGGTGGTGCCGCCGTAGATGGTCTGGATGCGGGTGTCCAGATATGCCCTGGCGACGGGATACTCCATCATGTAGCCGTACCCACCGTGCAGTTGCAGGCACCGGTCTATGACCCGCTTCTGCAGCTCGCTCAGATACCACTTGCCCTTCGCCGCGTCCGCAGCGCTCAACTCGCCGGCGTTGTAGGCGAGCACGCTACGGTCGGTATAGGCCTCTGCGATGTCGATCTCGGTCTCCATCTCGGCGAGCTCGAAGCGCACATGCTGTTTGTCGGTCAGCGGCGCGCCGAAAGCCTGCCGGTTCTGGCAGTACTCGACGGTGGCGGAGAAGATGGCCCGCGTGGTGGCCATTGCCTTGGCGGTGACGCCGAGCCGTTCACGGGGCAGATGGCTCATCAGGTACTGCAGACCCTTGCCCTTGTCGCCCAGCAGGTTGGCCGCAGGCACCACGGCATCCTCGAAGTAGAGTTCGGCGGTGTCCTGGGCGGGCAGACCGAGCTTGTCGAGTTTGCGGCCGCGTTCGAATCCGGGAGTGTCGCGTTCGACGACGAACAGGCTGAAGGCGCGTGAGCCACCGTCGGGGTCGGTCTTGGCGGCCACGACCAATACATCGGACATGATGCCGCTGGAGATGAAGGTCTTCTGGCCGTTGAGAATCCAGTTGTCACCATCGCGGCGGGCTGTGGTGCGCATACCGCGCAGGTCGCTGCCCGCGCTGGGCTCGGTCATCGCCAGGGCGCCGATCAGCTCGCCGGCGGCGAATCCCGGCAACCAGCGTTGCTTCTGCTCGTCGTTGGTCAGGTCGAGCAGGTAGTGCAGCACGAGGTCGTCCTGCAGGCTGACCGTGAGCCCGAACGAGAGCGCGTTGATCCGGGCGATCTCCTCGCACACGATCATCCGGTACCGGTAATCGGCCTCGCCGGATCCGCCGTAGGTTTCGGGAACCTGTAGGGCGTAGATGCCCGACTTGGCGGCACGCGCGAAGACGGAGCGGTCGATCCAGCGTTGCTCGTCCCAGTCATGCTGATGCGGAACCACTTCGCGGGCAAGGAATTCCCGCACGGTGTCCCGGTAGGCCTCGTGATCGGCTTCGTACAGTGAGCGCTTCATGATGATCAGAGGCGTTCGATGATGGTCACGTTGGCCTGGCCGCCGCCTTCGCACATGGTCTGCAGGCCGAATCGTCCGCCGGTGCGCTCGAGCTCGTGCAGCATGGAGGTCATCAGCCGGGCGCCGGTGCAGCCGATGGGATGTCCGAGCGCGATTGCGCCGCCGTTGGGATTGACCTTGGCGGGATCGGCGCCGATCTCGGCCAGCCACGCCAGTACGACCGGAGCGAAGGCCTCGTTGATCTCGACGACGTCGATATCGTCGATCGACATACCGGCGCGCTTGAGCGCGTGCTGGGTCGCGGTGATGGGCGCCGAGAGCATCATCACCGGATCGGCGCCGCGTACCGACATGTGGTGGATGCGAGCGCGGGGGGTCAGTCCGAATCGGTCGACAGCAGACTTGGAGGCGACCAGCAGTGCGGCAGCGCCATCGGAGATCTGGCTGGCGACTGCGGCCGTGAGCACTCCGCCCTCCACCAGGGTGGGCAGCGAGGCCATCTTCTCGGCGGTGGTGTCCGCACGGGGGCCCTCGTCGACGCTGACGCCCTTGAACTCGGTGATCTCCCTGGCAAAGTGGCCGTCGGCGATCGCGGCGAGGGCGCGTCGATGGCTTTCCAGGGCGAACCGCTCGTTGTCCTCGCGGCTGAGCTTCCATTGGGCCGCCATCATCTCGGCACCACGGAACTGGGAGATCTCCTGGTCGCCGTAGCGGTCCTGCCAACCTTCGCACCCGGTCCACGGATCGCTCGATCCGAAGGGTTCACCGGCGTTGAACGCGCACAGGATGGGGTACTGGGTCATCTTCTGGACACCGCCGGCGACGATGAGGTCCGACGTTCCACTCATCACGGCCTGGGCGGCGAAATGTACTGCCTGTTGGGCAGATCCGCATTGGCGGTCGATCGTCACACCCGGCACTGACTCCGGCAGTCCGGCGGCCAGCGCCGCGGTGCGGGCGATGTCACCGGCCTGGCTGCCGATGTTGTCCAGACAGCCGAGGATCACATCGTCGATGGCCGCCGGGTCGATATCGTGGCGACCGGTGACGGTCTTGATCACGTGAGCGGCCATATCGGCCGGGTGTGCGTCTGCGAAACCGCCCTTGCGCCGTCCGACGGCGGTGCGGGTGGCGTCAACGATATAAGCCTCAGTCATGCCGATTAATTTAACATAGAATCAAAAATGTCGGCAATCCGTTGGTGCGCATCGAGCGGGCGCGAGCGTCACCGCTTGCGGCGGGTCTTCGCCGGTGGCACCGGACTCAGGCCGTGGCGGACGAACACCTGGGCGTTGTGAACCATGGTCTCCACGGAGTTGCGGCGCGGGTCCCACCATTCCGCCGCCCAGTTCAGCGCGCCCAGAACCAGGGCCTGGGCCAGCATGGGATCGAGATCGTCGCGGATCTCACCGTCGTCGGCGGCGGCCTTGACCAGCCCTCTCCAGATCCGGGTGTATGCAGCCTCTTCCTTCTTCTGGCGGGCCTTCAGATGATCGGGGATCTGGCCTGAGTTGCGGATGGTGGCGCGGGCATAGTCGGAGAGCTCGAGCTCGTGCTGCAGATGGGCCTCGACCGCGGTCATGATCCGATCCATCGAGTTCATGCCGTCGGGAAGCGCGTCGAGCACACCGGTCAGATGCCGTCGCATATCGCTGATCCCGCAGAACATGACCTCTTCGATGAGATCGTCGCGGGACTTGAAGTAGTAGTAGATCGCCGGCGCCTGCAGATCGGCCTGCGTGGCGACATCGGTGAGGCGGGTGCCCGCGTAGCCCTTGACGCTCAGGACGCGCGCGGCGGCGTCGAGGATGCGCGCCCGGGTGCGTTGCGCCTTGGTGTCACCCGACGTGTCATCCGATGCTTCACGTGTTTCGGCAATCGCCGGCTTTCTCGCCATCAGATGATGATAAGAGCGTGAGCGCCATAAATTTGGCTGCGCCCCCACTTCGTCGCCATGTCGTCGGCGACGCAGGCGGTACGAGTGGGCGGCGCGAGCCCGGCGTCCGGGTGCCGTGTGCGACGTCGTTCCCGCTCAAAGGGTGCCACGCGAAACAAGTTGGGCGGCGATGACGTTGCGCTGGATCTCGTTGGTTCCCTCGCCGACGATCATCAGCGGAGCGTCGCGGAAGTATCGCTCCACGTCGTACTCGGTGGAGTAGCCGTAGCCGCCGTGGATACGCACGGCGTTGAGCGCGATCTCCATGGCCGTCTCCGAGGCGAACAGCTTGGCCATACCGGCCTCCATATCGGCACGTCGTCCGCTGTCGTAGCACTGTGCAGCGTGCAGCGTCAGCTGACGCGCGGCGGTCAGTTTCGTGGCCATGTCGGCAAGGTAATGACCGATCGCCTGGTGCTTCCAGATGGGCTGGCCGAAGCTCTCTCGTTCCTGGGCGTAGGCCAGCGAGTCCTCCAGTGCGGCGGTCGCGACACCGAGCGCGCGGGACGCGACCTGGATTCGTCCGGTCTCCAGGCCGCGCATCATCTGGGGGAAGCCCTTGCCGGGCACGCCGCCGAGAACGGCGCCGGCAGGCACTCGGCAGTTGTCGAAGGACAGCTCGCAGCTCTCCACCCCCTTATAACCGAGTTTGGGCAGGTCGCGCGACACTGTCAGGCCGTCGCCGTGTTCGACGAGGACGACCGAGATGCCGGTGTGTTTGGGCGTGGCCTTCGGGTCGGTCTTACACAGCAGTGCGATCAGCCCGGACCGGCGAGCATTGGAGATCCAGGTCTTCGCGCCGTTGATGACGAGTTCGCCGTCATTGTCGGGGGCGGGCAGTGCCGTGGTGGTCATGGCTTGCAGGTCCGATCCGCCGCCCGGCTCGGTCAGTGCCATCGTGGCACGCATCTCGCCACTGGCCATCGCCGGAAGGTACTTCTGGCGCTGTTCTTCGGTGCCGAACTGGGACACCAGCTTGGCCACCACGGTATGTCCGCCCATCGCTCCGGCGAGGCTCATCCACCCGCGTGCCAACTCCTGGGTGACCAGGACGTAGCAGGCGGTGGACACCGGTGTGCCGCCGTACTCCTCGGGAACGGCCAACCCGTAGATCCCGATACGCTTCATCTGATCGATCCACGCCTCGGGGTACTCGTTGGCGTGTTCGACGTCGCGCACCGTCGGTCGGACATCGCGGTCGACGAACTGACGCACGGTGTCGACGAGCAGGTTTTCTTCCTCGCTGAGCTGACTCACCATACCGATACCGTACTCCACTTTTTATTTCATGTTAAATTCTTCGTCGTACGGTCCGATCAATGACGAAGGGCGCCAGCATGCCGACGACCGCCAAGCACACTCGAGCAGGAAACGATGTGCCACGGCAGCGACATCTCCCCGGTGAAGAGGGCATGTGGGTCTTCATCTTCGGGGACATGACAGTGTTCGCAATGCTTTTCGGCGTCTATCTGTACTACCGCGGCGCCGATACCGCGGAGTTCAACCAATCGCAGCTCCTGCTCAACCAGACCTTCGGTGTCGTCAACACCCTCGTACTGCTGACCAGTTCACTGTTGGTGGTGACCGCCCTGCGGGCAGTTCGCGGTGGTGCCCTCGAGCTGGCCCGCCGGCTTCTCTACGGGGCCATGGGGTGCGGGGTGGTCTTCATCGTCAACAAGGCGATCGAGTACGGCGAGAAGATCTCGCTGGGTCTGGTGCCGGCGACCAACGAGTTCTTCATGTACTTCTACGTGATGACGGGGCTGCACCTGCTGCATGTGGTGATCGGACTCGCGTTGTTGTGGTTCATGGTCACCCTGACCCGTCGGCCGGCGCGCGGTGAGCGCCAGCAGCGCTACCTGGAGGGCGCAGCGTGCTTCTGGCACATGGTCGACCTGTTATGGATCGTCATCTTCCCACTCCTCTACTTGGTGAAATAATGCTGACAAATCTTCTGCGCGACCGCATCACGGTTGTCTGGTTCTTCCTCGTCGCGGCCACCGTGGCATCCTGGATCCTCGGCGTCGGACACGAACTGGGCGACCGCAGCGCTGCGATCAGCATCATCGTGATCGCCTTTGCCAAGGTGCATTTCGTCGGCCAGTACTTCATGGAGCTGCGCGACGCGCCGTTCGCGCTGCGCGCGGTGTTCGGCGTCTGGAACATCGTGGTCGGATTGCTGCTCGTCGGCCTCTACCTGCTGGCATGACGCGGCGCCCGGCCTGCCACCCCGATCGTCGGACAGAGGAGACATCGCCATGTATGTGATCATCGGAGGCGGGATGGCGGGCTGCGCCGCCGCAGCGACCCTGGCACGTGCCGGAAGACCGGTAGCTGTACTGGAGGCCGGTGATGCGCTCGGCGGTCGGACCCGCACCGTTACCCGCGGGGGATTCGGGGTCGAGGTCGGTGCCATCTACCTGTTGAATTCCTATGACCGGACGATCGCGATGCTCACCGACGCGGGCCGCGGTGATCTGCTGACCGGCTGGTCGCCGCTGGCAGGTCTGTGGGACGGCCGACAGCTGAACGCCATCCGCTACGACTACATCCCCTCGGTGCTCGCGTCGTCTCTGCTGTCCTTCGCAGACAAGGCGCGTCTGGCGGCGCGTGCAATCCAGGCGATCGTGTCCCCGGCGCCCGATCCGTTCGAGACAGACAGTCTGGCGGAGTTCGACACCGGTGAAGACATGGAGAGCTGGGCGCGACGCCGATTGGGTGACAACCTCTTCGAGTGCTTCGTTCGGCCACTGATCGAACCGTCGTTCGGAACCGACTGCCGCGATCTGTCGATCCCGTACCTCCAGGGGTTGATGAAGCGCGCCCACCGCGCGAAGTTCTTTCTGCCACGCGCGGGCATGGGAAGTCTGTGCGCAGAACTGGCCAGGGACGCACAGGTGCGCCTCGGCACCGAGGTGACCTCGGTGACAGCTCGGTCGGACGGGTCGGTGCTCGTGGGAATCGCAGACGGGACGTCGCTGTCGGCCACGGGTGTCGTGGTGGCGACCGATTCGGCCACCGCGGCAGGGCTGCTCGGCGATGCCGCCACGGCAGACGCACGCCGGGTCTTGATGGATGCTCCGTATGCGTCGATGGCTCACGTCAATCTCCGCTGGGAGCGGGATCCCTGGCCCAGCAGCGCATTCGAGATATTGCTGCCGATCGGCGCCGGGCCACGCGACGTTCTCGGGACGATTGTGAAGACCGCCCGCACGTCGGATCTGGTACCCGCCGGGGCGCGGATGACCGATTCGTACTTCTCCAGCGAGGCCACCGGGCGCCTCGACGACGACGAACTCATCGCGGTGGCGCAACGACACGTGGGGGAGATTCTCGGTTCGCGATATCCGCAGCCGGAAGCGGAGGTGTTCCGCTTCGATCGTGCGCTGGCGACATGCCCGCCCGGCCACTATGCGCGCATGCGCGACCTGCGGGCGTCGATGCCCCCGCGAATCCGGGTGGCCGGCGACTATCTGGCCCACCTGGGCGTCGAGACCGCCGTGGTGAGCGGGGAGCGGGCAGCCCGTCAACTGCTGGACAGTTGAGGGCGCCGGGACCGACCGAGCTATGCAGGCCGCTGTGCGATCTTGCGGAAGTCCCAGCTGCGCAGCCGGTTCGGGATGACCCGCAGCCATGCGTGGCGCCCGTCGCTGACGAAGTCGGCGGAGCCGAAGTACTTGTCCGCGAACAGCCGTTCCGGTTCGGTCAGCTGTGGGTCGGGGGTGGTGGTCCGCGGGATGTCGCCCACCGTCTGTGCGACCCCGAGGATCTCTACTCCGCGTAGTTCCGCGTAACGCTCCCCGTCATCGATGACGACGCTCACTCGGGGATCACGAACGATGTCGGCCCAACGCTGACTGTCGACGATGGAGTACAACCACACTGCTGTGCCGTCCCAGGCAAACCACAACGGGGTCACGTGCGGTTGCCCACTTGCCGAGACGGTGCCGACTCGGCACGTCCGCTGCGCACGGAGGAAAGCATCGAGCTCTGATCGGGTCATGGCAAGCGATCGCCGACGCCGCTGGGGTGGCGGGCTTCCGGGTGAAGACGTTTCGGGTGAGGACGTTTCGGGTGAAGACATAGCGGCTCCTGCGTGAAATGGTCAGCCGTGCAGAATGACGTCGGCGGCGCGATAGCCGATCATCATCGAGGGCGCGTTGGTGTTGCCGGAGGTGATGTTCGGCATGATCGAGGCATCTGCGACACGGAGCCCGCCCACAGCGTGTACACGTAGATCCGGTCCGACGACGGCGTCGTCGTCGGTTCCCATGCGGCATGTGCCGACTGCGTGGTAGATGCTGGATTCCTTGTCGCCCAGCCAGTCTGCGTCGAAGCGTCCGGTGTCGTCCAGATACCGCCCGGCCATGGGCCGCATCGCCGATGTGGATTCCACCAGCTCGCGGGCCAGTGCGGTGCCCGACAGCAGATCGGCGCGATCCCGGGCGTCGGCCAACCGGTGGTGACGTACCACCGGTTGGCCGTTGCGTAACTCGACGTGCCCGCGGGATCGCGGGTGCAGCAGCACGGTGTACACCGTGAATGCATCGGCACGTCCGATCCTGGCCCGTCCCCGGAGCGGATCGAGCTGATAGTGGACGGGTGATATCGCGATCTGGAAATCGTCGGTGAAAAGCTGTGCCTCGAATGGTGTGGTGGTCAGCGGGCCGGAGCCACGCGCGGCCAGCGAGCCCAGTG
This sequence comes from Mycolicibacterium neoaurum, assembly GCF_036946495.1. Classification (NCBI taxonomy): domain Bacteria; kingdom Bacillati; phylum Actinomycetota; class Actinomycetes; order Mycobacteriales; family Mycobacteriaceae; genus Mycobacterium; species Mycolicibacterium neoaurum. The sequence continues at coordinate 719,390 of NZ_JAQIIX010000001.1, read as the reverse complement.
CCCGTGCCGCCTGCGGCACGGTCAGGGAGTTGATCGTGGGCACGTGACTGGACCAGTGCTGTGCCACCACGAGGTGGTCCTGAAGATTCTGGCCCACCCCGGCCAGATCTGCGGTGGTGCCACCGGGTCCGATTCCCGATCTCAGCAGCACGGCCGGTGTACCGATCGCGCCCGCACTGAGAATGACATCGTGCTCGGCACGCAGGAGTCGCCCGCGGGCCATGACCCCGATGGCCCGACCGCGCTCGAACACGACCCGATCGACCGGCGCCCGGGTGATGACGCGCGGTCGCCGGTCGGCGGGCAGCGGGCGGAGAAATCCGGTCGCCGCCGAGCATCGCAGGCCTCGCCGCTGATTCACCTGGGCCGTGCCGGCACCGAGTTGTGACGCGCCGTTGTGGTCCGGATTACGGTCGAAGCCGGCTTCGGCGGCAGCGTCGAGGAAGGCCGCGTCGAGCGGGTGGGTATGTCCGCACCAGCTCACGTCGATCGGGCCGCCGGAGCCGCGGAACTCGTCGGCACCGTCGCACCAGTTCTCCAGGGCCCGAAACGCCGGCAGCACATCCTCGTGGTCCCATCCGGTGGCACCGGCTTGCGCCCAACGTCGGTAGTCGGCGGCACGTCCTCGCACGTAGACCATCGCGTTGATCGACCCACTGCCACCGATGATCCGGCCGGCCGCGAATGCACTGGGTTGATCGTGCTTGCTCGGATCGGGCAGCATGGGATATCGCCAATTCGCGGTCGCGAACAGGGAGGCGATGCCCAGCGGCAGCCGCACATCGGGGCGGCGGTCGGTGCCGCCGGCCTCCAGTAGGGCGACCCGGGCCCCGGCTGCCGCCAGCCGTGCGGCGATCACGCACCCCGCCGAGCCGGCCCCGACAACAATATGGTCGAACACCTCGGGATTCGAGGCACCGGCGGTCACGGTAGGACCACACCGTTCGGCTGGGCCGAGGTCTCGGCGATGCGCCGGATGGTACGAAGCGACTGGTCGATGTTGCCCTGCAGGTCGGTTCGGCGGTCCTTGACCCGCAGCGCGATACGTTCGAACAGCAACGCGACCGTGGGAAGGTCGACACACATGGTCATCTCTTCGCTGAGCTCGCAACCGTGCGGTGCGGGCACCATACGGTAGATCCAGGTGGTGAAGTCCGCGCCGCCCATCTGGACGGCGAAGCCGAATTCCCGTCCCGGATCATCGGCGATGATGCGCCCGGTGGTGGACCAGCGTCCGAATCGGCGACGATTGGTGCCGCGGAACTGTTGAGGACCGGTCCATTCGGCGCGGATGCACTCCGGGCTCCATTCCGGAATTCGGCGGATATCGGACACGATGTCGTAGACGTGCCGCGCGGAGGCGCGCACCACCGTCCTGCCTGTGATGCGGTCACCCTTGCGCAGTGCCGTGCTCATCTGGCCTCCTCCTCGGTCGATGCGGATGTCGAAGTCGATGCCCGATCGACGGCGCCCAGCCGGCGTGCGGTCACGGTCGACACGGTGCACAGCTCTCCGGAGCCGCCGAAGCCGAGAACTTCGACGACGGCCGAGGACCTACCGACGTGATAGGCACGAGCCGTTGCGACATAGGGAGATCCGACAACGACCGGGCGCAGGTAGGCGGTGTGTACGTGCGCGGTGTGCAGGTCCGGATTGTGCGCGCGAACGTACTCGGCGGCGGCCAGTTCGGTGACACAGGCGGAAACACCGCCATGCATGATCCCGAATCCGTTGACCCAGCCATCTGGATCCGTCATCTCCACGTGGAGCAGGTCGTCCGACTGCCGATAACTCAGGCCGAGAACGCGATCGATGTCACTGCAGTCGATCGGCATATCCTCTTGTGCGGCATCCTCCTGTGAGGCGTTGTCGGTCAACGGATCTGCTCCGGCAGCGGCAACGGTGACGCTGCGCGTCGTGCCGGTTGCCACGATCTCGCCCGTGCGGTCGGTGATGTGACATTCGACGAACGTCTCCGAACGTCCGGCCACGGTTCGCGCTTCGGCGATGAGTTCTCCGTCCAGCGGAACCGCCCTGATGATATCGAGGGTCAGTTCCCCGGTGAGTGTCCAGGTTCTCGGCGGCCTGTTCAGGTAGGGGAGCTCGCCGAGGATGTGGTCGGCCAGCACCATCAGTGCGCCCACTCTCGGTCGCCCGGACCGATCGCGGGCCCACGGTGGAATCCGGAACGCGCAACGATTTCCGTCGGCGGTGAGACGACAGTCGTGCAAACCGAAGCGGGCTTCGACCGATGTCGGGTCCCCGACCATGCACCCGGCGCGGGTGTCATCGGCAGTGGTCATGTGTTCATCCAATTTCTCTGGTGCGCGTCACGGCAACACTGATGAGCTGCCGGGGTACGGACGGATGCCATGTCGCCGAACGTGTTCCGGCTGAGGACGTTCGATGGGACATTGCAGGTGGCCGGTCAGTTCGGCTGACCGAACACCGCGACGACGACGGTACGGTCAAAGCTGTTCTCCGACCACACTCCGATCTCGGTGTTGGCGCAGTTGCGCATGATTCCCAGCGAGACGGGGTTGTGATACCACTGGTTGATCAATTCGATTCCGCTGATGGCCAGTGCCGGGTTGATGGCAACGGTCTGCTGTGCGGTCCCGCGGTAGCCGGCCCTGTCCGCGCGGGATTGCGAAGTGGAACCGTCAGATCCGAGTTCGCCGAACACGTCACGATGGGCCACCGCATCGCGCGCATGCCATTGGGCGGCAAGCTGCAGCGCAGGGTTGCGGGTGATGTCGGTCGGGCAGCCCGCCTGACGTTGCACCGTGTAGACATTGGCGATGACGCTCTCGTTGAGCCTGCGGTTGTCCGCATGCGCCGGCGCCGCGCCGAGCACCGCGATCGGCAGGAGAGCGGTAAGCGCGATGCTGCGCCGGAATGCTGTGGTCGCGCCACCCGATGCCGATATGTGCATGGTGGTCGCTCCGATCCAGGGGTGCTCGGCCGGTGATGCTCGCGTCGCCAACCGAGCATCGCGCGTTCAGGCGTGATCTCACCGAGGTTCGAGTGCTCGCGTTCTTGAGCGTCCGTCGCGGTCCGCGCGGCGGGGGCCACCCATCACTGTGCGCAATGCAAGCGGTTTGGTCAAGCAGTTTTTAGTTTATATTCATTTTTTGTGGCGGCGGCAGCCGGTTGCATGCCGGGACGGTGATGGGTCATGGCGGTACCGCCGACCCAGTCGGATGTCGACCGACCTGGGTGAGCCCGGCCGTATCATGTCGGAATGCCCAGGCACAGCAATCGGCCCTCGACGTCGGCGAATCAGGTGGATTCGGGCGAGTCCGAGCACGAATCCAAATCGGCTCTGACGCGCAAGCGCATCCTCGACGCCGCCGCCGGGGTCCTGTCTGAGCATGGCTATGCGGGTCTTCGATTGACTGATGTCGCCGCCGCCGCGGATCTGCAGGCGCCCGCCATCTATTACTACTTCCCGTCTCGCGACGAACTGATCGAAGAGGTGATGTGGGCGGGCATAGCGGATATGCGGGAGCATGTGGCGTCGGTGCTCGACGAAATTCCCGACGGAACCCCGGCCCTGGACCGACTACTGGTTGCCGCGGAGGCTCATCTTCGACATGAACTGGAGATATCGGATTACACGACGGCCGCGATCCGCAACGCCGGTCAGGTGCCTCAGGAGATCCGGAAGCGGCAGATTCTCGAGGAGGAGCGCTACGGCGACATCTGGCGCAGGCTGATCAACGATGTCGCCCGAGATGGCGTCCTACGCCGCGATCTCGATCTGTACATCGCGCAGATGTTGGTGCTCGGGGCGTTGAATTGGGCAGTGGAGTGGTGGAATCCGCGTCGCTCATCGGTGGAGGCTGTCGTCGAGAACGCTCAATCCATCATTCGACACGGTATTGCCGACGCCGCGCATCGTTGAGCTGGATCAGCCGATATCGCGCAGGTGCTCGCGCGCCGATGCCAGCAGTACCCCGATCGAGTCTTCGAGAGCACCCGGGTCGATGGCGGCGTGCGTTCCCATCGCTCCGGACAGACGACGGAATCGCACGCCCTCCAAGAGGCTTGCCGCCCGCCACTGGGTGAAGGCGCGGTAATAGTCGAGATTGTCGACGTCCCGGCCGGTGACGTTGCGGTATATGTCGATCATCTCGGCACGATTCGGGAAACCGCCGGCCCGGGTGGGGCTCGGCATCACGATGGCCGGTTCCGCGGCGGGCCGCCAATCGTCGAGGAGCCAGGCCAGATCGGCGAGTGGGTCGCCGACGGTGCACAGCTCCCAGTCCAGCACGGCGGTGATCCGACCGCCGGCTACCAACAGATTGGACAGCCGGTAGTCACCGTGCATGATGACCGCAGGTGCGTTCTCGGGAAGGTGCTCGGCGAGCTTGTCACGCGTGGCCGACCACGCGTCATCGTGGCGGCTCTCTGCGCGGACGCGTTCCCAGGCCGCCGTCACCCGTCGGATCTGACGAAGCAGATACGGGTCGCCCGACACCTCGATGTTCAAGATCGCGGGGTCCAATCGATGCAGCGACGCGAGGGTCATGGCCACCGAACGACCGAGGGCATGCCGCTGGTCCGGTGTGAGGGAACGGGCATCGTCTTCTGTCTCCAGCGCCGAACCGGCGGCGCGCTCCATGACCACGAACGGTGCTCCGCCGGAACTCCTGCCGGTGCCGATGACCGCCGGAACGGGTACCTCGGTGGGTGCCAGCGCACGCAGGATGCCGACTTCCCGGTCCAGATTGTGGGTCTGACCGGCCGCGGTGCCTGCCGGTGGCTCGCGCAGCACCCATTCCCGGCCCGCGGCATCGACGACGAGTGTGGTGATGTTCGATTGCCCGATACCCACTCTGGTGATGGTCAGTGGAGTGCTGACGTCGATACCGTGGGTCCGTAGCCAGGTCGCCACGGCGTCGGGTTGCGTCCACATACCCGAGTCTGCGCGGTCCTCGCGGGCGGAGGTGGCTGGTCGGATAGTCATATGCGGATCTCCATCGGGCCGGCGGGTCTCGCACGCACTGCGTGCAGTGAGATGCTTCCCTTGGTTATTTATCATAGATTAGAATTTGTGCGTGCCCCGACCCGACAACCTGCAGCGGTCCGGCCGACAGTGACCCGGGAGGATTACGTGGCGGTCGGGCTGGAAGTCCTCGGCGACCGGGGGCATTTGGGGCTGAAGCTGGCTGAGGTGTGTCGAAGGTTGGGGGTCACCTCCGGGTCGTTCTATCACTACTTCGACAACTGGGCGGACTGCCGCCATCAACTCATCGAGTACTGGAAAGTCAACGGCACGTTGGCGCAACTCAAGGTGATCTGCGCCGAACCCGATCCGCGGCGGCGTATCGAGGGCCTCGTCGAGGTGGCATTGCGACTGAATCACCCCGCGGAATGTGCGATACGAGCCTGGAGTCGGGTGGATCCCGAGGTGGCGGCCATTCAGGCCGAGGTGGACCGATTGCGGCAACGAGTTGTGTTCGATGCGGCCCTTGAGCTTGGTGTCGACGGGATCCGCGCCGGTCGCTTCGCCGATGCGGCCCTCTATCTCCTCGTGGGTTACGAGCAGGCCGCCTTGGCTCCTGATCTGGACGGCCTCGAGGCGATCTTCCGCGACCTGTTGAGCCTGATAGAAGGCCGCACCGGTCTTGCGAGTGGATGAGAAGATGTGGAACTCCGGTGCCGACATTCCTACTTCGCCCATATTTGAATGCAAATTCGAATATGATCGGCGCCAATGGAGTGTGCACCGATGTGTCGGGCGTCGTGCCATCGGCGGCAGGAGAGGGGCGTGACGTGACGGGCACCATCCCGATGGACGGTCCGCGACCGGGTATCCCGGCCGCGGCGAGGCGACGAGGGTTGTCGGCAGTTGTCGCGATCGCCGTCGCCGCGTTTATTGCCGCTGTGGTCCTGGCGTCACCGGTTCACGCCGAACCGGTGGACGAGCCCTGCGCGTTGGCGGTCTCCCTGCTCTGTCGATTTGTTCCGATCGCCCCGTCGCTGGACGGGGACGTGGACTACACCCAACAGCAGCCGGGGGCGGGCATCCTCGCTCCCGAGTCGGCCCAGCCTGTCGATCCATGTGTCAGCGGATGTATCTGAGGAGCGTCGCCACGGCGGACGATGCGGCGGCGGGGCCGGCGCGCGGCAATGGGCCAGCGGCACATTGGGTCGTGAGAAGGGGGTAGCGAAGTGGTGGTGATGGACCGAGCGGCCGAGGTGGCCTTCGCATGGGCGCTGTTGCATGCCGCGCGGGGCTTCGTGGATCACAGCGCCTACTCCTGGCTGTGTACGAAACTGGGCGCCGGTGAGACGCAATCGGTCATCCGAGATCTGCTGGCCGGTTTCGTCGGCAGTTCGACCCCGCTCCCCGCGGCGATTGCTCCTTCCTTGTCGTCCTGGGTCGACGGGTTCCACGGCAGCGACGCCGAGGTGGACCTGCGTGATATCGCCGCCCGGCTTCGGCTGACAGAGCCCGGTGCGGCTGATGCTGCGACCTCCGGCCCGGCGGCCAGGTTGGTGGCTCGCCAGACCGGTCGGGCCGCTGACGGGTTCGCCCTCGTGCTGGTGCCCCCGGCGTTGTAGTTCGATTCGCCCGAGGTGGGTGCGCCGAGGGCGACCTGGGCTGACCGGGTCGGCCCCGGTCGCGTAGGTTCTTTGGGGACCACAGCCGAGAACATCGCAGCATTGGACGATAGTCATCATGTCTGAGCAAGACTCTGAGCACCAGAACGAGGACGTTCCTCCGAACCACCTCTCCATCGACCCGCGCAGTGCCCACTACAGCGAGGACGTACTGATCCGCGGTGTGGGGATCCGATTCAATGGCGTCGAAAAGACCAATGTGCACGAGTACAACGTGGCCGAGGGGTGGGTTCGCGTAGAGGTGCCCACCGCCAAGGACCGCCGCGGGAACCCGATGGTCGTCAAGGTCAACGGGACAGTCGAGCCGTACTACCGCTCCGCGGAGTAGTCGGCGCTTTCCTCGTCTCGTGTGTCCGTCGGCCGGTTCTGTCCTGTGTACTCGGCGGATTGTTCGTGCCGACTGGCAGTGGATCGCGGCATGGTTCGGCGATGAAGAGCTCAACCGCCGACTGGGTCCGCTCGACGAGGAATGGCTCGAACATGTTCTGGCCGAGAGTGCGGGCGTTCAACTGGTGATCACCGACGCCGACGGCGCGCCGGTGGGTCTGGCGGGCTGCGCCTGGGGCCCCTCCGATGGGGTGCACGCCATCACCGATCTGGCCGTGTGCCCGTGGCGTAGGCGCTCGGGTCTGGGGCGGGAAGTCTTGTCAGCTGTGCTGAGCTGGGGTGACCATCCACCGACGCGGGGGTGGGTCGCATTCGTCGACCCGGATAACCGGGCGGCCGTCGAGTTCTTCGTCGCGGCCGGCTGGCATGTCGACGGTGACGAAGACGGTATGCATCGGTTCCACCTGGTCCGCTGAGTTCGGAGCCCAGTGCCGTTCTTTCGTGCCTGTGGCGCGCTCGCCCGCCGAGGTCGAGCCCGCATGCGCTGACGCTGTCACGGAATCAACCGCCTGACGACGCTCGCGGACACCGGCTTCGTGGCGTCGAGCGGAATAGGCGACGAAATTCGTGGTGTGCCGCCGTTGGTGTAATCGATCCATCGTGGAGGGGGTGTGAAATCACCTGCGGCCGTCAGCTATTCGTGCCGACCTACCGAAATCGCTGTGATTGGAAATCTCTCATATGTGAAAGGCATTGGTAGAAAACGATTCCCGTAGGATGCAGCCAGTATTAGCCGTTGCCGTACTGGCTGGTAACTCCGCCAAGCGCTGATATTTACTGATGCGAAGGGAATTCCGGCCATCTCGTTGAATAGGTCACACGCCGTGCGAATTTCACGATCATCTTCTAACGTTGATTCAAATCATCTCGGGGTGAGAAGGGGCGACCAACGATGACGCGGCGGATGTTGACAGGGCCATCCGAGGGGTGGGATTGAAATGCGACGACTCTCAAGTTTGGATGCGCAGTTTTTCGCTGCCGAGCGTGCGGGCGCGGAATCGCACTATTGCGGGCTGTCGATCTACGACACGTCGGACGATGCACGGCCGATCACCGCTGGCACTGTCGCGCAGCGTATTCGGGAACGTATCGAGCACTATCCGCCGTTACGCTGGCAAGTGGTCACCGTGCCATTCGGGTTGGACCACCCGGTTTTCGAGACGGTGACCGTGGATCCGGCCGACCACGTGCGCGAGGTCGAGTTGGACATCAGTGACGAGCAGGGCCTGCGAGCCGCCGTCAGCGACGACCTCAAGGTGCCGCTGGACCGCGGCAAGCCGCTTTGGCGGGTCACCGTGTTCCACGGGTTACCCGGGCGCACCGCGGTGGCCTTCACGCTGCATCACGGTGTGGTGGACGGTATCAGCGCCAAAGAGGTTTTCGGGGTGTTGGTCGACGACGCAACCTCGTTGGGGACACCGCCCGCGGCGCAGGGCGAGTCGTCCGGTGCGGTGAGCAGGCTCGGCCTGGCTGCACGGGCAATGCTCGAGACACCGGTAGGTGCGGTGCAGAAGGTGCGCAATATCGCTGGAAGCCTTGCCCACCTTGACCAGAGCCCGGTGCTGAGGTCGTTGCCCGGCGTACAGGAACTCGCGCGGCTGATTCGCCGTGATGGTTCCCCGTACGCGGTGCACGCCCCGCGTACTCGCTTCAACAGCCGGTTGTCGGGCACCCGGTCAAACGGCTTCGCCAGTGTATCGCTGGAGGACGTCAAGACCGTCAAACGGCACCTCGGCGTCACCGTCAACGACGTGGTGCTGGCCGCCTGTGCCGGCGCGTTACGAAACCGATTGCTGGCCAACGACGAACTTCCCGAGGTGCCGCTGCTGGCCTACATTCCGGTGTCTGTCCGCCACCCCGAGCACCGGCGGTACGGCAATGCCATCACCTCGATCATCGCCCCGCTGCCGACTCATCTGGGCAATCGGCGTGACCGCGTCACGTTTGTCAGCGATGTCATGAAACGTGCCAAAGACCGCACCGCACAGATACCGCCGAGTCTGATGGCCGATGTCAACGACATCATCCCCACGCCGATGTTCCAGATGGCGGCGCGCGGCCTGATGGACGTCATCTGCTCGCCGTTGGTGCGCCCGCCGGTCAACTTGATCATGTCCAACGTGCCGGGGCCGAGCGACGGGCTCACCCTGCTGGGCGCGCCGCTGCTCGCGCATTACCCGCTGAGTCTGATCTTCGACGGGATTGCCTTGAACATCACCGTGGTGAGTTACCGCGACGGTATGGACATCGGCGTCGTCGGCGATGCCGATGCCGTGCCCGATGCGGCGGACCTCGTCGAGGACCTGCGCACGGAATTCGCTGCGCTGCTGCGGCTCACCACCGAGGACTGAGTTCGATCGGGTGTGCGGGCGGTGAACTGATCACCACCCGAACACTCGACCGGTCCTCACACGCCTGCGGGAGCGACGCTTTCGGTCAGCAGCCTGCTGCGCGCCTCGCTGTACTCGCGGCCCAGGCGTTCCACCAACTGCGCCGTGGTCGTGACCTCACGAATCGGGCCGATACCCTGGCCAGCGCCCCAGATGTCCTTCCACGCCTTGGCATCGGTGTTGCCGCCCGAGCCGAAGTCCATTGCCGACGGGTCCGACTGCGGGAGATTCTGTGGGTCCAGCCCGGCCGCCTCGATCGAACCGCGCAGGTAGTTGCCGTGCACACCCGTGAACAGATTCGAATACACGATGTCACTGGCGCCGCTCGTGGTGATCATCTCCTTGTAGGCGGGCTCGTTGCGCGCCTCGGTGGTCGCCAGGAACGCCGATCCGATATAGGCCAGATCGGCACCGGCGGCCTGTGCCGCGAGGATGGAGCGGCCGTGACCGATGGCGCCGGAAAGCAGCAGCGGTCCGTCGAACCAGGCCCGAATCTCCTGTACGAGTGCGAACGGTGAGATGGTGCCGGCGTGCCCACCTGCTCCGGCGGCCACGGCGATCAATCCGTCGGCACCCTTGTCGACCGCCTTGCGGGCGAAGGTGTCGTTGATGACATCGTGCAGAACGATGCCGCCATAGGAGTGGATGGCGTCGTTGACGTCGGCTCGGGCTCCCAATGAGGTGATCACGATCGGCACCTTGAAATCGACGCACGCCTGCACGTCCTCTTCCAGGCGCTCGTTGGATTTGTGCACGATCTGGTTCACGGCGTACGGCGCCGTCACCAGTTCGGGATGGTCATGCCGGCGGCGCTCCAACGTGGTCGAGATCTGCTCGAGCCACTCGCGCAGCGCGGGTGCCGGGCGCGCGTTGAGGGCGGGGAAGGAGCCCACCACGCCGGCGCTGCACTGGGCGATCACCAGCTCCGGGCCCGAGCAGATGAACAGTGGCGACGCCACGACGGGCAGTGCGAGATTATTGCGGAGAATATCGGGAAGGGTCATCTGGCAATCACTTTCGTTCGGTGTGGACGATGGGGGACAGCGGGGGCGGCGGCGCCGACCCGGGACACGACGGCGCCAGTTCGTCAGCGGTTTCCGCGATCTCGCGCCAGAACGCGATGGAGGCCTTCTCGATCATCTGGCCGGCCTTCAACGTCGCCAGCGGATAGCCGAGATCGGGCCGATCCTGGTATCGCCGCTCCAGATCCGCGTAATAGGCCAGCCGTGCTTTACGTTCGACGATCTGGTTCTCGGCGAGCTCGCGCATGCTCGACGGGTCGACGAGCTCACCGAAATGCAGTTTGAGAAGCGCTTCGTCATGCAGTTCGGCCGGTAGCGATGTCGTAGGGTCTCGAAGCCAATCGCGAAGGCAGTCAAGGCCTTTGTCGGTGATCGTGAAGAACTGACGCTTGCGCCCACCGTCTTCGGTCTCGGACCGCAGCAGTCCGGCAGCTTCCAGTCGACGTGGCTCGCGGTACAGCGTCGCGTGTTGTAGCGGCCATAGATAGGCGATGGACTCGGCAACGTACTGCTTGAGTTGATACGAGGTGGTAGGACCCCGGACTGCGGTCACACCCAGAACCACATAGGACAGGTGAGTGACGCGGAAACCCTCGGACACCGCTTGACCGTATCATTGATACGGTTAGCGCGACCAGTGGCGGCGCCCGGGAAACGGTCGTCTACGCTTGTGTGGTGCCTCACAATAGCGGCGCGAAACGGGATGGGTCACACGTGGAACGCGATGGCCGGTTGCACGCGGTGCTCGACGAGCTGCGGTCGGTGAGCACCGCCGCCGGGGTCGATGCCGCCGGTCCCGCCGGTGTATCGCCGCAGGTGGCGCAGCGGGTGCTTGCCGATGCCTGGTCCGCATTGGCCGATGCGCTCGACGGCGACAACGAGGCTGTCGCGGTGCTCGCCGCGCTGCGCACCCTGGCGGGTGCCGACGCCGCAGTGGCGCAGGCCAGGGATCGGACACGTGGGCTCGGCGATGCGCTCGCCCGGCTCGACGCCGCGCCGTGCACCGTCACCGAGCTGATGGATCTGGCCCCCCAACTGGTCACCGGGCTCGGATTCGACAGGGCCATCTTCTCCCGCATCGTCGACGGGGTCTGGGTCTCACACTCGGTGCACATCCCCGACGAACCGGACTGGGCGGCCGAGATCAACCGGGTCGGCCAAGAGCAGTCCCAACCTCTGGTGCGCGGCCTCTTCGAGACCGAGATCGTGCGCCGTCGAGAGGCCCGTCTGGTCACCGACGTGCAGCACGACTCCCGCGTCCACCGGCCCATTGCCGATGCCTCGCGCTGCGATTCCTATGTTGCCGCTCCCGTCATGGCCGGCGACCGGGTCGTGGCGCTGATCCATGCCGACCGCTACCGACAGCGCCGCGACGCCGACGACGCCGACTGCGAGGTGCTCACCGCCTACGCACACGGGCTGGCGCTGGCGTTCAGCCGTGCGCGGGCCGCCGAGCGACTGCATTCGGTGAGCGCGGCACTGCAATCGGCAGCCCGCGACTGTACCGAGGCCGCGATCGGTGTCGGTGACTATGCGCTGGCTCCGATCGGTCGTGACGAGGAATCGTCCGCACCGGTGCGCCAGGGACTTCGGTCGGTGCGCGGACTGCTCACCTCGCGCGAAGGCGAAATTCTCGAACAGATGGCCAGCGGTCGCACCAACGCCGCGATCGCCGCCAAGCTGTTCATCTCCGAAGGCACGGTCAAACAACACGTCAAACACATCCTGCGCAAACTCGGCGCCGAGAACCGGGTGGAGGCCGTCGCCATGCTCTACCAGTCCCACGCTGGGTGATCAGACGGTCTGCACCCGCAGCGACTGCGTCGGACAATTGCGCGCCGCCTCCTCGACCTGATCACGCAGGCCGTCGGCGAAGTCGTCGCGCTGAGCGTGCACCCGCCCGTCGTCGCCCACCTCGAACACGTCGGGTGCCAGCGCCTCGCACATGCCGATCCCCGAGCACTGATCGGTGTCGATGAGCACCCGCCAGCCGCTCATGCCGGCTTGCCCGGGTCGAATGGCATGCTCAGCACACCCCTGATGAAGTTGGTTCGCACCAGTTCCGGTACGCCGGTGCTGAAGTCGGGCGCCTGGGTGTAGAGCTCGCGGAACAGCGAGCGAAGCATGACCTTGGCGAGCTGGCTGCCCAGACAGTAGTGGATCCCGCCCCCGCCGAACGCCATATGCGGGTTGGCGCCCCGACCGAGATCGAAAACGGTCGGATCGGTGAACACGGACTCGTCGCGGTTGCCCGACGCGTACATCATGACCACCTTGTCGCCCGGCAGGATCTGCTGACCGCCGAGTTCGTACGGACTCACGCAGGTTCGACGGAAGTTCTGCACCACCGAACCCCACCGCAGGAACTCTTCGATGGCCGGGTTGATCCGGCCGTCGAAGTCCTCCCACAGAAAGGCGCGTTGCTGCGGAAAATCGTTGAGCGCCTTGGCCGCCAAGCTCGATGTGTGCCGGGTGGTGTCATTGGCGGCCACCGAGAACAGCACCATGGTGGCGCCGATCTCGAAATCGGAGAGCTTCTCGCCGTCGACCTCGGCGCTCACCAGGGCCGACAGCAGATCCTCCTGGGGTGAGGCTCGGCGCTCGTCGATCAACTCCTGGGTCATATCGTGAATACGCAGGGCGGCCTCGATCTGAACCTCGGCGGGATCTCGACCGGCCAGCAGGACCGGGTCGGCCCACGCCTGCGTTTCATCGGCTGCGTGCACCACATCGACCCGCATGTCCTCGGGGAATCCGAACATGTCGCCGAACATCTCGGTGGGCAGGTGTCGGGCGATGTCGGCCACGAAGTCGACCGCTTCGCCCGCGCGACCCTTGTCCACCGCTGTGGCAACGATGCGTTGCGCGCGCGAGGCGATATCGCCCTCGATGCGCCGGATCTGGCGGGGCGTGAACACCGAGCTGACCAGTCGCCGGATCTTGTGGTGCTGCGGATTGTCCATTGCGAGAAAGGACATTGCCATCTCCAGGAACACCGGCGGCAGCATGTCGAACATGACGCCGTACCGGGACACGAACACGTCACTGTTCTGGCTGATCTCGACGATATCGGCATGCCGCACCACCGCCCAATAACCGGGATCATCGGGATCGGGGGAGACCGCGGTCTCGATGGGCGGTTGCCAGCTCACCGGGCGGTGCACACGCAGCTCCGCGAAGATCGGTTCGCGGTCGGGCAGGTCCAGATCCCAGAACGCGTCGGTCGAGACATTGATCGGGTCATAGACCCTGGTGGCCGCGACGTCATTGGTGGGCGGAACGTCGACCGTATCGTCGTCGTCATCGAATGATAGATCGGCGCTGAACAATTCGTTGTCCAAAGTGCTCATGAGTTTTCTCCGTCGTCGGCGTGGCTGAGCAAGATGTCATAGGGTTTCGGCGGCCGGCCCCCGGACAGATCGAGGTGAACGGTCTTGGTCTCGGTGTAGGCATCCAACGCATCGGGCCCGAGTTCGCGGCCCAATCCGCTCTGTTTGTATCCGCCGAAGGGCACCTGACAGTTGATCTGGTGGGCGTCGTTGATCCATACGCTGCCGCAGGCGATACGCTCGGCCAGCTCCAGCGCCCTGGTGTTATCCGAACTCCAGATACTGGCCGCCAGACCATATTCCGAGTCGTTGGCGATGGCCGCGGCCTCGTCCTCGTCGGCGTAGGGAATGACCACCAGCACCGGGCCGAATACTTCTTCTCGGGCGATCCGCATATCGTTTCGCACGCCGGTGAGGATGGTCGGTGTCACCCAGAATCCCGGTTGGTCCAGCGCCTCGCCCCCCAGTGCGACAACGGCTCCCTCGGCATCCGCTGCCCGGATGTGGTCCACAATGCGGTTCTGTTGTCTGGCATTGATCACTGGGCCCATATCGGTATCCCAGTCACGGGTCGGACCCATGGTGATGGTTGCGGCCCTGGCCACCAACCGGGTGACGAACTCGTCGTGCAGCGATGCCGGAACCAAAGCGCGGGTACCGGATTCGCAGATCTGTCCGGAGTAGACGAAGCATCCGTAGAGCACACCGTCGACTGCGAGATCCAGGTCGGCGTCGTCCAGCACGATCGAGGGTCCTTTGCCCCCGAGTTCGAGGGTGACCTGCTTGACGGTGCCCGCGGCCAGTCGCATGATCTCACGGCCCACCGCGGTGGAACCGGTGAACGCGATCTTCCCGACGTCGGGATGGCCGGCCAACCGCGCGCCGGCGTCCGGTCCGTCACCAGTGACGACATTGAGCACTCCTGGCGGCAATCCGTTGGCCTCCGCGATGCGCGCGAACGCCAGGATCGACAGCGGCGTGTGCTCGTCGGGTTTGACGACGACGCTGTTGCCGGCGGCCAGCGCAGGCCCGACCTTCCACAGCGTCAGTAACAGCGGAAAGTTCCACGGCGCGATGGCCCCCACGACACCGATGGGCTCGCGGTGCACGACGGCCTGGCCGAGGGCCGGGAACGAGGTGATCGGCGCGGGACGCTGCCAGGCGTAGGTTTCAGCCAGATCGGCGAAATAGCTGAAATGAGCCAGAGCGTAACCGATGTGGAATCCAGTGGCTTGTCGCACCGTTGCGCCGTTGGCGCTCAGCTCCAGCTCGACGAGCTCCTCGGCGGCATCATTGGCCGCCGCGACGATGCGGCGCATGACGGCGGCGCGCTCCTGGGGGGTGCGGTGCCGCCATACCCCGGACTCGAACGTCGCGCGCGCGGCGGCCACGGCGTCGTCGACGTGGCCGGCACTGCCGTGTGCGACCGTGGCGACGGTGTCGCCGGTGCTGGGATCCACGATGTCGCGGTGGTTCTCGGTGTCGACATCGCGACCACCGATGAGCATCGAATGATGTTGGAGGGCAATGCTTGTCATATCAGATCCTCGGATCCAGGACGATCTTGGTGGCCTCCCGTGCCTCGAACATCCGGTAGGCCTCGGCCGCGGAGGACAGCCCCATCTGGTGGGAGACGATCGAACTCGGCCGTAGCTTGCCCGCACAGTTCAACGCGATCACCTCGTCCATGTACTCGGTGATATGCGAGACGCCCATCTGCAGTGTCACACCCTTGAGGTAGAGCTCGCCGAAGGGCAATGTGATCGCATCCTCGTTGTACACACCCGGGATGGACAACGTGCCGCCCGCCCGCACCAGCGCAATCGAGGACAACAAGGCCGATTCGTGGCCGACGGCGTCGACGACGACGTCGGCGCCGCGCCAGTCGGTCAGATCGAGCACCGCATCGGCAGGGTCGTCTTCGGAGGCGTCTACAGCCACAGCACCGAGATTGGCCGCCTCCTTGAGCCGGGCCGCGACCTTGTCGATGACGATCACCTGTGCGGCGCCCAGGATGTCGGCAGCCATGGCCGCACACAGGCCCACCGGGCCTGCGCCCACCACGGCGACGGTGTCACCAGGGGTGATGGCCCGGGCGACCGCCTCGTATCCGGTGGTCATGATGTCACCGGCGAAGAGGAAGTCGTCATCACACGCAGAGCCCGTATCCGGGATGGCTCGCGCGGTGCTGTCGGCATTGGGCACCACCACGTAGTCGGCCTGTCCGCCCGCCAGGTCTCCCAGGGCCAGTCCGAGGCCGAAGATCCGTGAGCCCGCGCAGTTTCCCGGCTGGTGGCGGCGGCACTGATGGCAGGCTCCGCAGCTGACCACACACGAGCTGACCACCCGATCGCCCTCGGCGAACCGGCCGACTGCCGAACCCGCCGCGACGACGGTGCCCAGGAACTCGTGGCCCAGTACGATATCGGGCTCCAATTCCAGTCGGCCCTCGTAGGGGTGCAGATCGGTACCGCAGATGGCGGTTCGTTCGACTCGGACCAAAATATCTGTGGGGCTGGTGATCTCGGGTATCGGGATCTCCGCGACCTCCACCCGGTACGGCGCGCGCAGGATCACCGCGCGCATGGTGTCAGGCATGCGTACCGGCCTGGGCGTCCTTGACGGCGACCTTCTCGCGGTACATCGGGAACAGCGGCTTGGTCAGCGGGACCAGCTTCAGGATCTTGTTGACCGGGCCCTTGGCCTTCACCTGCCCCTTGGCCAACCCGATCGCGAGGTTGTACTCACCCCGCCAGAACTGGTCGCCGGTGTCGCCGCGCATCAACAGGGTGACATCGGCCTTCTCGTCACAGGGGCCGAAGATGACCTTGCTGTCCGGGCGGAAGACCATCGTCATCTCACAATCGGGATCGGTGTAGATGACCCGCATGATGATGTTGGCGCCCTTGAGCTTCGGGCCCGATTCGGGATGGTCGAGTGCGTCGCGGAAGACGCCGCCGATATAGGTGTCCAATTCGGCGGGGTCGGTGAAAAAGCCCATGTCAGAAAGCTCCAGTTCTCGCGGTGTGACGGGTGTCACCCATGTAAACACCGCGCGTGAACTACAGGCAGCTGTCCTTGGTGAGCTCTTTCTACCCCCTTAGAGGGATACGGTGAGGCGGGATGGTGTCCGACGTCGAGGGATCAACGGACACCGTGGGAACTGGATGGGCTCGACGAGGGCGTGGCAGCGATGAATTCGTTGATCAGCGCGGCGAGTTCGGGACCCCGGTCCTCCTGCAGAAAGTGTCCGCCGCCGGTGATGGTGGTATGCGGTTGTCCATGCGCTCCCGGCACCTTGGCCTGGAAGAGTTGATCGCCACCGCGGGTGATGGGATCTTGGTCGCTGAAGCAGGTGAGCAGTGGCTTGTCGAAGGTGGACAGGACCGACCACGCGTCGATGTTGGCAGCCGATTCGGGGTCATCTGTACTCGTCGGTACCAGGGTGGGGAAGACCCGGGCACCTGCCTTGAACGAGTCGTCGGGGAACGGTGCGTCATAGGCGGCGATGACCTCGGCGGGCAGATCGGTGGTGCAGCCACCGTTGATGATGGCACCGACGGGAAGGTCGGGGACCTCTTGGGAGAACTTCTGCCAGGCGGCGAACGCCTCACCGAGCGGGAACTCACCGGTCGGCAGGCCGGTGTTGGCCACGATCACCCGATCGAATCTCTCGGGTTGAGCGGTCATTAGGCGTAGTCCGATCAGCCCACCCCAGTCCTGGCCGAAGAATGTGATGTTGCGCAGGTCGAGCATGTCGAACAGCAGCGCCGACATCCAGCCGATATGTCGCGCATAGGTGTAGTCCCCGGTCGCCGTGGGTTTGTCGCTGCGGCCGAATCCGACCAGATCGGGCGCCACGACCCGGTGGCCGGCTGTCACGAGCGGGCCGATCATGTGCCGGTACAGATAGCTCCACGACGGTTCTCCGTGCATCAGCAAGATCGGATCGGCGTCGACCGGACCTTCGTCGAGATAGTGCACACGCAGCGATTGTCCGCTGCCACTCGGTATTTCGACGTAGTGCGGCGCGAAATCGTAGCCGGGTAGGTGGGCGAACTGCTGGTCGGGGGTGCGGACGATATCCATAGTGTCGCTCTTTCCGGGATGGCGGGTCGGGTCTACTGGCGTGCCATCGCCGCTCTTGAGGCGACGGCATCGGATTCCGTGGGCGGGGGTGAGACCAGGTCGACGGTGATCTCGTGCAGCGTTCCCCGGAAGGCAAAGGGCGATCGATAGCGATCCGAGACCGCAGATCCGTGGTCGTATCCGATGCTCGATCCGACGGAGGAGATCATCAGCATGTACAGCGGCAGGTCGACGTGGCCCGCCGGCGTGGTATCGATCTCGATATCGACTGTGCCGCCGCGGTGATCTCCACGCCGGAACCTGACGGTCAGAACCGCATCACCGGCAGGTAGCGGCCGGGTCGAGGTGAGTACGGTGTGTTCGCCAAAGGCGTTGTAGTCCACCACCAGATGATCGTTCTGCACAAAAGCCGCAATGCCCGAATTCTCCGTGCCGGTGGCCCACAGCACGCCGTCTTGACCGTCGGCGCGGGTGACACGAGCCGACACGTAGAAGCTGGTGCCCCCGATGGGGGCGAAGGCCTGCGGCGGTATCGGCGAGCACGGCGGCCGATAGATGTAGCGGCCTTCGACGGGGTGCGGGGAGCGCTGTCGAAACCGTGGGGCGAACAGCTCGATACCCCGATCGTCGAGTGGCAGCACGCCGTGCCGGTCGGCCTCCAGCCACCACAGGGTGATCAGCTCCCTCAGCCGTTCGGGTTCGGCTGCGGCCAGGTCGTCACACTCGGACATGTCCCGGGACAGGTCGTAGAGCTCCCACTGCTCGGTGTCATAGTCCGCGCCAGGGATGTGCTTGCACACCGCCTTCCAGTGGCCGGCGACGAGCGCACGGCTACCGGCCATCTCGAAATACTGGACGGTGTTGGTGGCGGGCGCGTCGGCGTCGTTCAGCAGACCGGCGAACGAGTGGCCGGTGACCGGCAGTTGCGCTATCCCGCGGTAGATCTGCGGTGGTGTGACCCCGGCGATCTCGTACAGTGTCGGGGCGATATCGCTGACGTTGACGAATTGGTCGCGCCGGCTACCGCGGTGGTCCTCGGCGATACCGGCCGGCCAGTGCACCACCATGGGGACGTGCACGCCGCCCTCGTGGGTGTTCTGCTTGTACCACTTGAACGGTGCGTTTCCGCACTGTGCCCAGCCCCACGGATAGTTGGTATGGCTGTGTGGTCCGCCGATATCGTCCAGTCGTGTCACCGCCTCGGCGGGGTCCTCCAGGATGCCGTTGAAGAACTTCATCTCGTGCAGAACCCCGATCGGCCCGCCCTCCTGGGAGGCCCCGTTGTCCGACATCAGGATGAGCACGGTGTCGTCCCATACGCCGAGTCGGCGCAGCCCGTCGACGAAGCGGCCGATCTGATCGTCGGTATGGTCCAGGAAGGCGGCGAACGCCTCCTGCAGGCGGCACGCCAGGCGCTGCTGATCCGGGGGCAGGGTATCCCAGGCCGCCACGCCCGGATTGCGCGGTGCCAGTGCGGTACCCGCGGGTATCAGCCCGGTGCGGAGTTGGCGTCGGTAGACCCGTTCACGGACGATATCCCAGCCCTCGTCGAAGGCGCCGCGGTACTTGTGCAGATAATCGGCCGGTGCCTGGTGCGGGGCGTGCGCGGCTCCGAAGGGCAGGTAGGCGAAGAACGGTCGGTCGGGCCGCACGCTGGTGCTGTCCGTGATCATCGCCAGCAGCCGGTCCACCAGATCTTCGCTGAGGTGGTAGCCGTCCTCCGGTGGTGCGGGGGGCTCGACCATATGGTTGTCGCAGACCAGTTCGGGGCTGAACTGGTCGGTCTCACCGTCGAGAAAACCGTAGAACCGATCGAATCCGCGTGCCAGCGGCCACTGGTCGAACGGGCCCGCCGCCGAGCACTGTTCCATGGGCGCCAGATGCCATTTGCCGGCCGCAAAGGTGGCGTAGCCGGCCGTGTGCAGCACTTCGGCGATGGTGGCGGCGCGGTCGGTGATGTGTCCGAGTTGGTGTGGAAACCCGGTACGGAAGTTGGAGACCGTGCGCATGCCCACGGCGTGTTGGGACCGGCCGGTCAGTAGGGCGGCGCGGGTCGGTGAACACAACGGTGTCACGTGGAAGTTGGTGAACTGCAGGCCATCGCCGGCGAGTTGATCGATGTTCGCGGTGTCGATATCGGAGCCGTAGCAACCCAGCTGGGCGAAGCCGGTGTCGTCGAGCACGATCACCACGATGTTGGGTGCACCATCCCGCGGGTGCGGTGGTTCATGGAAATCCGGTACCGATTCGGCGATGGTGGCCCCGATGGTGCCACTGAAATGATCGTCCGGTTGCGACATGGCAACCCCCTCTCTTCCGTGACGCTATGTGTTGATAGTTCAACTGTCAATATATTGAGGTGGTGCTAATCTCGTGGTCGATGAATCAGACACCTCCGGAGCCTGCCGAACCGGTCGACGGTCGCCGCGCGCGGCGCGAACGTGGCCGGGCAGCTGTGGTGGAGGCGACCATCGACCTTGTGTTGGAAGGGTTTTCACCGCCGACGGTGGAGCAGGTTGCCGAGCGGGCGGGCGTTTCGACCGCCTCGGTGTTTCGATACTTCGACACCCTCGACGAGCTGCGTGACGAAACCACTCGCCGCTACTACCAGCGATTCGCCCACCTGCTGCAGATTCCGGACATCGGCGCAGGCGCCTTGGACGCCAGGATCAAACGCTTCGTCGACAGCCGTCACCAGCAGTACTCCGTGACCGCGCCGATGGCTCGAATGGTGCGCCACCGCGCCTCGAAGGTGGCTGCCCTGGGTGCGATCTTGCATCGGCATCGCGCGATGACGGCGACCGATATCGGCACCCACTTCGCCGCCGAACTGGACGAACTCGGCGCCGCGGCGCGGGCGGAATTGATCGGCACCATCGCCACCCTGACCTCGTTCGAGGCGTGGTCTGAGTTGACCGAAGGTCACCGCCGCACGCCGGCTCAGATTCGACGCGGGTGGACCAGCGCGCTCCTGCGATTGCTGACCGCCTGAACCGCCCTGGTTCCTCATGCGTGCAGTGCAGCGGCCAGGGTGTTGACGACGGGCCGGGTGATCATCGTGTATGTGTCGGCGATGGCGGCCTCGCGGTGCGTCTGCTGTGCCTGTAGCCGCGCCGGGTCGGCGGCGACCGCCATGAAAGCCCGCAGGCTCGGGAAAAGATTGAATCGAACCTGGTGCCATAGACGGCCGTCGCCGACGATGGTGCCGTCGACGCCGAACCAGCCCGCCACGCGAGCGCCATGGGACAGTGCGACGCCGGCGGCGGCGCTCTGATACGCCTGCATCGCATCGGGTGTGGTGCGTGCGGATTCCGGATCGTTGAAGCGCAGCACGTGCACGATCATCACCGGCCCATCTTGTGCGCTGGGGGGTTCGGGAACATCCTTCCAGTCGGGCTGTTGCAGTCCGTGCGGAATCGTGGGGTAGGGCAGCGGATCGCAGCCGAGGACGATGGTCTGATCCATCCCGGCTTCTTTGTGGACGTGTGCGGCCTGGAAATCGGGGCGTGACTGCATGTCGATGAACGATCGCCCGGTCGGGTAGCGCACGACGGCGATTCGATCCCACGTCGGCGCATCGCCGAGGAGTTGGGTTTCGACATCGGCCAGCAGGCACAACTCGGCGCCGATCGCGGCCAACGTATCCATGGGTGCGTACAGATCGTCGGCCTCGCGTCCGGAGATGGTGCCGCCGAGTCCGTCGCCATAGTCTGCGACGGCGCGGTACTTCATCAGATTGACCATCCAGCATGGTTTTCCGGACTCAGGTGCCGCACCACTGAGTCGGGCCGCGTAGTCGGCATCGATGAGTCCGTATCGGGGGTGGTGTTGGATCACGTTGTCTCCATGGCGATTGCGGCAGTGGGGGCGAGGCCGGTTCCACGCTAAATTGTGAGAGTGCAACTGTCAATATATGTCCACGCGGGAACGGTCAACCGAGAATGGTGGTGATCGCCAGCGCGATGACACAGGCGGCGATCACCAAGGTGGTGAGTGCATAGACGGCGGTGCCGCCCCGGCCGACGGCAAACGTGCCCATCAGATTCCGGTCGCGCGCAATACCGATCATCGCGATCAGGATCGGCAGCAGCAGTACGGCATTGAGGATCTGGGTGGCGACCAGAATGGTGACCAGGGGCACCCCGGGTAACAACACGGCGGCTGCCCCGGCGACGGTGACGGCCCCGAATGTCACATAGAACGTCCGTGCCTCCCTGAACGAGTCGTCCACCGCCCCCTCCGTGCCCGCGTACTCGCATACCGAGTACGCGGTCGACAGCGGCAGGACCGAGGCTGCCAGCAGCGCGGCGCCTATCAGCCCGATGGCGAACAGGGTGGCCGCGGCACCGCCGGCCAACGGCTCCAAAGCCCGAGAGGCATCGGCGGCATCGGTGATCTGTAGTCCGTTCTCGTGCAGTGTCGCCGCGCACGCCACCACGACGAAGAATCCGATCACTCCCGTCAGCACGGCCCCGGTGACGACGTCCACCCGCTCCAAGGGGAGATCGTCGGTGCGTAGTTTCTTGTCGACCGCATAGGACTGGATGAACGACAGACCCCACGGCGCCAGCGTGGTGCCGACGGTGGCCGTCACGATGGCCAGCGCGGCGCCCGTGGCGGGCATCGACGGCACCACGAGTCCGCGGGCGGCAGCACCCCAATCCGGTTCGGCCAGAATGCCCGAGGCGATGTAGGCGAGAAAGACCGTCGACAACAGCAACAACACATGCTCGACGCGATGAAAGCTGCCACGCAGCACCAGGAGTGAGACGATGACCGCCGCCGCAGGCACGCTGACCTGACGACTGATGCCGAACAGTTCCGAACCCGCCGCGATGCCCGCGAATTCGGCGCATGTGGTTCCGATGTTGGCGACCACAAGGGTCGCCAGCGTGGCGCCGCCGACGCGCACGCCGTAGCGCTGGCGCACCAAACCGATGAGTCCCTGGCCCGTGACGACACCCATCCGTGCCGCCAGCCCGTGGAACATGACGAGTGCGATGGTGGACAGCAACAGCACCCACAGCAGCTGGTAGCCGAACTGAGCGCCGAGTACCGAGTACGTGGTGATACCAGCGGGATCATCGTCGGACAGACCAGCCAGCAAGCCGGGGCCGATCACGGCGATCAATGCGGCGACGGTGAGTTTGCGACGGGGGCCGGCCGTCATCGCTGCCGCCGTGCCCGGCGCCGCGGCCATACCCGTGAGCGCAACATGTGGCGGCCGAGCAGGTGCGGTGTGCGCTGCAGGCGAGCGCGCCACTGCGCCGCGTGGACGGACGGCATTGCGGTGACGATGCGTTCGACATCGCGGTCCGGCAGTGCCCGCAGCACTCGCTCGCCGGTGTCGGGATTCATCCGGACCGCTGACGCGGCTACCGTAGCGGGGTAGCCTGCGACCACCTCGGCGGCCGCAGACACGTCCAGCCGGCCGATCAACTCGGCCAATCCGTCAGCGTCGAGGCGGTGGACAGCGGCCCGCGGGGTCGACAGCGCGATCGCGTGGCCACGGTCTGAGGTCGGGTGCAGATCGGCCCACGTCACGGTGTCGTGCGGCGCGTGCGCGGTGAGCCTTGCCAGCCCCAATCTTCGCAACACACCGGCGAATCCGACGTCGACGCCGATCGCCTGCAGTGTCGTGCTCCGCCGCAGCAAGAGAACGTCGGAGACCCTGGCTATTCGGCGACCGACGACATCGAGGACCTGGGTATCCAGTACATCGCGGTGCAACCAGATCTCCGCGCTTGCCGGTGGCGGCGCGGTGGCACTCGCAGCAATGTCCAGTACGAGTCGATGAGCGTGCCAGGACAGGACCGCCGACGACGGGACGATCAGTGCTGCGCCGTGGTGTCGGGTGACGACCAAGCGGGTCACCGGTGCCGGCTCCCGGAGCCCGGTGAAAGGGACGCACAGATCGCGGAGGCGACCGACGGATCGGCCCAACTCGTCACACACGTCGCGGCCCAGCAACTCGCTGAGCAACACGGGTTCGTGCGTGCGGCCGTCGGACGGTTGCGTGTTGGCCCGCATGTGGTTCCCTTCTGGCCGGGCCTCATCCCGAAGGTGCTGTCGAGGTCACACTAGGCGTCAGGGTGCGAAGTCGGCGGGCAGTTCGAGGTCGGCGATGGCGACGTTCTCTTCCAGATGTGCCACCGACGAAGTACCGGGGATCAACAACACGTTGGGTGCGACCGACAGCGTCCACGCCAGCGCGATCTGGGCGGGGGTGCGGCCGAGGTCGGCGGCCGCCTTCTGCACCGAGGGATTACCCAAGACCGGATTGTCGGTGGTGAAACCGGAGCCCAATGGAAAGAACGGGACGAAGGAGATGCCGTTCTCGACACACAGATCGAGCACCGGCTGAGAGGAGCGGTCGACCAGGTTGTAGGCGTTCTGCACGGTGACGATATCGGTGCGGTCCAGCGCAATTCGGAGGTGCTCGACCGAGACGCTGGACAGTCCGATCCCGGCGATCAAACCTTCGTCGCGCGCGGCGATCATTGCGGTCAGCTGGCGATCGAACAGCTCCCTGTCCACCGGACCCACACTGTTGGGATCACCGGAATGGATCCGCAGATTCACCGCTGCGAGGCGATCGACACCCAGGGTTTCCAGGTTCGTCTCGATATCGGCGCGCAGTTCGTCGGGTTGCTGCGCGGACAGCCATTCACCTCGTTCGTTGCGGCGCGCGCCGACCTTGCTGACCAGCGCGAGGTTTTCGGGATAGGGGTGTAGTGCCTCGCGGATGAGTTCGTTGGCGACATCGGGTCCGTAGAACTGCGCGGTGTCGATATGGTCCACGCCCAACTCGACGGCCCGCTGCAATACGGCGATGGCCTGTCCATGGTCACGCGGCGGGCCCATGACGCCGGGTCCGGGCAACTGCATGGCGCCGAATCCGATGCGCTTCACGGTGAACGTGCCCAGCGGGAATGTTGACGTCATGGGGCACACTACCTCGCCACCGACGGGATTATTCCGCGATCGCGTGCTTGTGGCGTACTTGTCGGGGGCCGCGCGCATAGTGCAGACAAAGCGCGCAGCCAGCGTGGCGGCGCCCATCGGGGTAGGGGGGGCATCATGGGGAACAGAGCCAACATCGTGTTGGTGGACCACGACGGATGGCAGCTGCGGTACGCGCACTGGGCGGGCTGTCGCATGCTCGATGCGCTCTTGGCCGGACCGGAGATGGCGACGCGCTACATACGGTCACAACAGATCAGTGATTTCTGGACCGACGAGCTGTGGGCGGATGGGGGCCTGCTGCTCGACCTCACCGAACACCGGCTGCTGTTCTTCGGTGAGGAGCTCATGACGACCGTGAACGAACGCAGGGCCATGTTCGAGGTTCTCGTTCTGCTCTGGCCGGGTTACACGATCTCGTGGGCGTACGGTGCGACTGCGGAGATCGCGGCATATGTGGGGGCACAGGCGTCGTTGCGCGACATGCCATCCGAACCCGAGCTGACCCTGGCCGAGGACACTGCGCGGTTGCATCATCTCGTCACCGTCATCGACCGCATCGGTCGGGTGCGCGCGTGGCCGCTGTGGTGGGGTAGTAGCGCGGCGTGGCTCGGTCCGGACCTGGTCGACAACTTGCCCGGGCCCGGTGAACGGGCCTTGCAGCTGGGGGCGATTCCGGAGAGCGGGGTGTATGTCAACGTGCCGAACAAGACGCTCGGGGTGTGGATGACCCGTCCCGCGCCGGGATTGCTCCGATGGTTGCCGCAACGGTGGCCCGGCTGGCGTACCGAGTTCTGGGAGGACCGTTACGAAGAACAACTGCGGCGGTGTGGCGGTCAGATCACCGCCCCTGAGGTCGATATCGCCTCCGGCCTCGCCGAGGCGCAATCGTGGCTCAGGAAAAGGGTCTTCCAGAGTGACGCGGACAGCCCGGCGGGCCAGGTCGCGCACCTTGCCGAACTGCTGGCTGATGCGAATCTGCCGATTCCTGAGATCAGTCCGGCGGCGGTAGCCGGACAAGGGTCACGGCCGACGTCGCAGGAGTGGGCACGATTCGAGGACGCCTGTGCCGTAGTGCGTGCCGGTGGGAGGGCGGCATGATGCGGTGACGCGATTGCGTCGCCGTGATTTGTCCTGCGCGCCATCCGGTATCTCTCGATTCGGCTACCGCGCCGGCACACGCAGGCTATGAATCAATGGATGAGCAATCACCACGTGAACCTGACCCCTCAAGAAGAGTCACTGATCGGCGAGAGCCATCCTGAGGCGCTGAACCGGATGGACGAGAAGGCCCTCAAGGAGTTGCAGAGCCGGTTGCGCGCCGCCCGCGAGAAGAACTTCAGCCTGCTCCGCAGGCAGGGTGCGGCACGAGTGGAGGCCGAAGGTGGCCGCGGTGCGGCCGCGCAGGCCAACGAGAAGCGCAATGAGAAGGTCGACGTCTTCGGCGACGCGCTGACACGGGTCGGTCAGCGGCTGGAGGAGCTCGCTGCATCGGACTGAGCGGCCGACAAAGTGCGTGCGGCTGGTGTCGGACACGTCAGCGCTGCGGCGGCACGGCAATCAGGTGATGCGACACCGGCTTTCCCTGCGCGTACCGTTCGACGTTCTGCTCTATCACCAGATCCTGTCCGGTCTGGCGGGTGTGATGCTGATGAAGGTGCTCGCCCCAGGACCGCACGATGAAGGTCTCCACAAAGGTGTGCTCGCGTTCGACACTGCGGTACAGCCGCCACCTGGCCGCTCCGGTGCGCTGCCGGGACCTGCCCAGCACCGCCATCGCCGCGAGGAACTGCGCTTCATCTTGGGCGGGGACCAGATAGTCGGTCATGACCAGCACCGGGCCGTCGAGCGGTTCAGGCTCGATCACCAGCGACGGCTCCGGCCAGTGCGATGACGGGCTCAGATCGATGTTGCCGGTCTTTGCGTGCAGGGGCCACCACAGGGTGGAGACCGCGCAGCCGACCAACAGGCCTGCGCTGACCAACAGGCTTGTCACCGGCGTGGCTGCGCCCGCCAGCACACCCCACAGGATCGACCCCAGTGCCTGCCCACCCATGAAGATCAGCTGATACACCGACAACCCGCGGGCTCGCACCCAGCCGGGCAGGCTCAGTTGCATCGAGGCATTGAGAGTGGACAGACACAGCAGCCAGGCGGTCCCGCCGAACACCAGCGCCACGAGCACCACGGCGAACACATCTACCAGCGCCAGAATTGCCGTCGCCGCGGCGAATCCGGTGGCTGCCAACGCCAGCAATGTGTTCTCGCCGAACCGGGACCGCAGGCGGGACAGGCCCACGGCGCCCAGCACGGCACCCAGTCCGAGGGCACCGAGCAGCAGCCCGTATCCCGATGACGTCAATCCCAGTTTGCGGTCGGCGATCACCGGCAGCAGGCCCCACAATGCGCTGGCCGGGGCGATGAACAGTGCAGTACGCAGCAGGATCCGACGCACGATGGGGGAGCTTCGGATGTATCGTCCGCCGGCGCTCAGCGCCGCCAGTGCGCGTTCCGATGGGAAGCTCTGGTCGGCGGTGGGCTTGCGCCAGAGCACCAACACGATCACCGTCCCCACGAAGGAGACTGCGTTGAGAGCGAACACGACGGTGGGCCCCGACAGCGACACCAGCGCCCCGGCGATCGCCGGTCCGATGGCGCGAGCGCCGTTCATGCTCATGCTGCCCAGTGCCGCGGCCGCTGGGATCTGCGCTGCGGGAACGAGATCGGGCTGGATGGCCTGCCAGGCCGGCATGGTCAGCGCCTGACCGCACCCGATCAGGAACAACAACAGCAGCAGGACCGTGGGGGTGGTCAAGCCTGTGCCGGTCAGTACCGCGAGCAACGCGACCGCTGACGCCATCGCACCCTGGGTGGCGATGAGCAGCCGCCGCCGGTCGATCAGATCGGCAAGCACTCCGGAGGGCAGCGCCAGCAGCATGACCGGCAGCGTGGTGGCGGTCTGTACCAGCGGCACGAGCACGGCAGCCCGGGGGTCGCCGACCAGCATCCACTGGGCACCCACCATCTGCATCCATGTGCCGAGATTGGAGACGAACTGCGCGATCCACAATGCCCGGAAGACCGGCGACCGTAACGGCGCCCAGGTCGTCACCGGCGAGCTCACGGGCTCAATCTACGCGCCATCGGTGCGCTCTTCCGGCCGATGGGGGCTGGCCCGCAGCGAGCCGGGATGCGCCTTCGCGCTGGGATCCTTGCGTGTCTTGATCAGGCTGGCGACCGTCACGATCGTGAGGATGACGATGATCACCGCGAGGCTCACATAGGTGTCGATCTCCGGGATGCTTGGGTTGATGTCGACATGGCCCCAGTGCAGGACGAGCTTCACGCCGATGAAGGCCAGGATGATCGACAACCCCGTGGACAGGTAGACCAACCGGTCGAGCAACCCTTTCACGAGGAAGAACAGTGCGCGCAGCCCGAGCAGCGCGAAGGCGTTGGCCGCGAAGACGATATAGGCCTCGCTGGTGATGCCGAAGACCGCGGGGATCGAGTCCAGTGCGAACAGCAGATCGACACTGCCGATCGCGATCAGGACCGCCAGCATCGGTGTGGCCATCCGGCGGCCCTGGGCCCGGGTGAACAGCTTCCCGCCGTCGTAGTCGTCGGTCACCGGCACGAATCGACGCGTCGCGCGGACTACGAAGTTGTTCTCGACATCGGGATCCTCGTCGCGATGCCGGAACAGCTGGATGGCGGTGTAGATGAGCAGCAGGCCGAACACCAGGAACATGAACGAGAACAGCGACAGCAGCGTCGCGCCGAGCGCGATGAAGATGGCGCGCATGATCAACGCCAGGATGATGCCGAAGGTCAGCACCTTGTGTTGGTGCTCCTCGGGGACGGCGAACGTCGTCATGATGATGACGAAGACGAACAGGTTGTCCACCGAAAGGCTCTTTTCGACCAGGTAGCCCGCGAAGTACTCGGTGCCGGCGTCACCGCCGTAGGTCATGGCGAACCAGACCCCGAATGCCACGGCCACCAGGATGTAGAACACCGACCAGGCGGTGGCTTCCTTGAACCCGACCCGATGCGGCCGCAGCGCGGCAAGCAAGAGATCGACAGCGAGCAGGGCGATGATCACCGCTATCGTCACGCCCCATGTCACCGGGCTGATATCGAGCATGTATGTGCGTCTCCTCCGCCTGACCGGCACGCCCGGTTTTCAAGATCACCGGTACCCAGTCGGGGGAGTGGTCAATCACTTCGTGGTGTCGACCATAATTCCTCCGTGAGTGCACAGATCTCCCGGTCGCGCCGATTCGGACGCATGGAGTCCGCCGACCTGACCCAGGCCGCCGTATTCGCAGGTCTGTTGGCCGCGCTCGGCCTGCCCGGCACGCTGACGATCGGCCCCTCGGGTGTGCCCATCACGCTGCAGACCCTCGGTGTGATGTTGGCCGGATCGATCCTGGGCCCGCGTAAGGGCGCGTTGGCGGTCGGGTTGTTCGCCGTGCTGGCCATCGCAGGGTTGCCGATCCTGGCCGGTGGCCGTACCGGGCTGGTGTCACTGTCCTCGCCGACGGCCGGATTCTTCGTCGGCTGGCTGCCCGCCGTCATCGTGATCGGAGCGCTGACCGCGCTGATGATGCCGCGCTATCGGACGCTGTGGGGTATCGCCATCAACATCCTCGGCGGGATGGCGGTCATCTACCTGTTCGGCACCGCTGGTCTGATGCTGCGCACCGACCTGTCCTGGTGGGCCGCGCTGTCCACCAACGGCATCTATGTGCCCGGCGATATCGCCAAGGCGGTGTTGTGCGGAGTCGTCGCCGCCCAGGTCCATCGCGCGCGTCCCGGGCTGATCACCCCGTGGCGGACCGCGCGGGCCTAGACGGGTACGGACACAGGGTGACCGAGGAGACCATCATCCTCGACGGCGTCTCGCACGCCTTCGGGGAGCGCACGGTGCTGCGTGACATCACGCTGACCATCGGCGAGCGTCGCGTCGGCATCGTCGGAGCCAACGGCAGCGGTAAGTCGACGTTGGCCCGGTTGATCAACGGGCTGGTGATCCCCGACGCCGGGGCGGTGCGAGTGCACGGTCTGGACACCAGGCGCTCTGTCAAGCAGGTGCGCCGACTGGTCGGGTTCGTGTTCACCGATCCCGACCGGCAGATCTTGATGCCGACCGTGGGCGAGGACGTCGAACTCTCGCTGTCGCGCCTGCCGCTGGATCGAGCCGCCAAGGCGGAGCGGGTGGCCGAAGTGCTCGAGAGGTTCGGGCTGTCCGGGCATGCCGACCAGCCCGCGCACCTGCTCTCGGGCGGACAGAAGCAATTGTTGGCGCTGGCCACCGTGCTGGTCACCGAGCCGGCCGTAGTGGTGGCCGATGAGCCGACCACGTTGTTGGATCTGCGCAATGCCCGCATGCTGCGTACCGCCTTCGCCGGCCTGGACACCCAGTTGATCGTCGTCACCCATGATCTGGATCTGGTCGAGGACGCCGATCGGGTGATCGTGCTCGACGCGGGCAGGGTGGTGGCCGATGACGAACCCGCCGCCGCGCTCGCGGTGTACCGGCGGTTGATGGGGTGAGCGTGCTGGGGGACTACCGGCCGGGAACATCGTGGCTGCACCGGTTACCGGCCGGGGGGAAACTCGTCGGGCTGGGCGCGGTGATCATCGTGATGACCATCATCGTGGATTCCCCGGTCCGGCTGGCCTTGGCCACCGTCGCGCTGCTGCTGGTTGCCGTTTCGGCGCGACTGTCGGTCCGGTCGCTGATCGTGCAACTGCGCCAAGTGCTCTGGGTGGTGGGCTTCATCTTCGTTCTGCAGGTCGTGCTGACCGACTGGCACCGGGCGCTGGTGGTCTGCGGGGTGTTGCTGCTCGCCGTGGCCTCGGCGGCAATGGTGACTTTGACCACCCGGACGACGGCGATGCTCGACGCGGCGATGCGGGCGATGGCGCCGCTGGCGCGGTTCGGTTTTCCGGTTCGGCAGGTGGCCTTGGCCCTCGCGCTGACGATCCGCTCGATCCCCTTGCTCGTCGAGATCATCGCCCGCGTCGACGAGGCGCGGCGCGCCCGTGGCCTGCGGGTCACACCGCGGATCGTGTTCGTCCCGATCATCGTGGGGGCGTTACAAGCCGCCGATGACTTCAACGAGGCGTTGATCGCGCGCGGTCTCGACTGACCGGTTTGCTAGCCGCTCTCGGCGCGACGGGCCTCGCCGTGGACCAGTTCGACGGTGTCACCGACGTCGATGGTGACCACGGCCGTCGCCTGGAACAGGCCATGCACGTCGTCGGTGCGCGCGACAGTGTGGGCCCGCGCGAAGAGCGGCTGGACGTCGAACACTTTGACGCGCACCACTTCCCGGGTGAGACGGCCCAATTCGCGCCCGGACTCCGGGTCTGTGATCACCTGGCCGAACTCCGATCGGACCGCGAACACCATGCCCGCCGTCACGCCGGCCTGGGCGCCACGGTTGATGACCAGTGTGTAGTCATCCTCGATATGGGCGACTTGGCCGTTCACGAGGCCGCCAATGAACTGCTCTCCCGCAGAGCGGTTTTGGCGCCCGGGCGGATGCGCGGCCGGACCACGGACTCATCGGGTAGCAGCAATGCGTCGATGGGCGTCGTGTCGTTCTGCTCCGTACCGAGGGTGAGCTCGAGGGCGGTCTTGGCTTGGAACAGGGCGATCATCGCCGCCTGCTGGCGTTCGGCACCGAAGGAGTTCAGTGCCACCGTGAGCTTGTGGTCGACGTAATCCATCGCGCGCTGTAGATCGCTCTCGGACGTAGCGCCCGGGCGGGCCGTCTCGGGCTGCGCGGTGTGTTCGGCCAGGGTCTGGCCGTTGCCGTACCGGCGATGGCCGAGTGCGCCGAGTGCGATGGCACACACCGGGATCACCACCACCGAGCACAGCAGACCCGCCGTGCCCTGCCAGGCGATCGATCCCACGATGCCGAGCAGCATCGAGGTGGCCAGCACCGCCATGGCGCGCAGCGCCGCGGGCACGGAGCCGACCGCTCGACTGGTCATGCGTGCCAGGTCGGCGCAGCCTGCGGCTATCCCACGGATGGCGATGAACAGGGTGGTGCCCGCGCCGCGGACCAGCCGGCCTGCGCTGTCCACATGGTGGCGGGTGACCGGATTCTTCGGCATGGACCATTGCCGGGAACGCTTTCCAGAAGGCGTAGCCTCCGCCTGTGCGGCTGGGACGAACCCTGGGTCGCTGGGCGCGGCGGACTGCTGGTCGGTGGTCACCGGCGTCGTCTGCGCCACATCCGCACCATCAGCGGGGTTTGCATCACTGGCCGCATTCGCATCATCAACCACATTTGTATTTTCGCGTCCCCGCCGTGCGAAAATCTCTCCGGCGCGCCGATGCCACTCCGAATATGTGCCGGACAGGTGCATAAAACGAGGACTCGGACGCGAAGCGAAGTTATTGACGGTCGTGGCGTGAAATGTGCGTGCACGGGGTACGCGTGCGTCGGCGAAAGGGAACCCGATGACGAATGCAGGGGAGCGGCGGCTCGGTTTGTGTCCGGGTTGCGGCTATCCGGTGATCGGTCCGCAGGCATGTGCGGTGTGTGCCCCATTGTTGACCGCAGCGCACGGGGAGCCCGCCGAACCGACGCCCGCAGGCCCGATCGTCGCCGCCTGAACTTTCGATGGGCGCCGTCAGCGAGCCGCCACCGGGCAGCCGTCACCGCAGCATTCCCAGCAGTTGATTGAAGAATTCGGACATCGACGGGTGGGTGTATATTCCCTCCCGCATCGCGGTGGCGGTGATCTGATGCCGCATGGCCAATGCCACGAGATTGATGATCTCGTGTGCGTCGTGGCAGAGCAGGGCCGCGCCGAGGATCATGTCGGTCTCGGCGTCCGTCACCAGTTTCATCAGGCCCGCGGTCTCACCGACGATGCGGGCTCGCGGCACCGTCGCCAGCTTCGCCACCGGACTGACCGCCACCCGAACGGCCCGACCGGACTGGCGCGCCGCCCGCTCGGTCAGTCCGACCCGGGCCAGCGGCGGGGTCAGGAACAGACAGTTCGGGACGGCGGTGCGCTGGGCGGTGGAGCGTGGATGGGCGGCGCCTGTCAGCTGGTCGAGCACGATGCGGTGATCGTCAAGGGAGATATAGGTGAATTGCGGGCCGCCGTTGACATCTCCGACGGCATACACGTTGGGCAGGCTGGTGTGAAGGAACTCGTCGACCGCGACAGCGCCGTCGGCAGTGGTGCGTATCCCAGCCGTGTCGAGGCCGAGGCCCGCGGTGTCGGGAACCCGGCCCAGGGCGACCAGGATGGTGTCACCCTCCGCGGCGGTGGCGCGGCCGTCGACCGAGTAGCTCACCCGCGCCCCGCCGCCCACCGTGCTGACCTCTTGGATGGCCGCGCCGGTGACGATCCGCACCCCGCGCCGCTCCAACAGGTCGCGCGCCGACGCGGCAACATCGTCATCCTCGAATCGAAGGATCTGCGAATGATGTTCCAGGACTGTCACTTCGGTGCCGAAGCCGGCCATCATCGAGGCGAACTCCAGCCCGATGTACCCGCCGCCGAGCACCACCAGCCGGTCTGACCGCGGGACACGCTCAAGCAGTTCGGCGCTGGTGACGGCCACCGGGCACCTGCGAAGGCCCGGGATGTCGGGAACCACGGGCACCGAGCCCGTGTCGATCACGATGCTGTCGGCCGACACGGTTACTTCACCGTCGGCGGCGCTCACCGATACCGAATCGGGCCCGGTGAAAGCGGCTCTGCCGGTCAGCACCCTGACACTGGGAATGGGATCGAAGATGCCGTAGTTGACTGCGCGCAGATCCGCGGTCAATGCCTGAGTCGCCGCCACCGCGTCGGCATGGGCGGTGACACCGTCCTCGCCGGGGCGACGATGCTCACTGCGATAGACCATCGATTTGGTCGGTACACACCCCACGTTGATGCAGGTGCCGCCGTACATGGTCGGGGACCGTTCGACCAGGACCACGCTGCGACCCTGGTTGCCCAGCGTCGCCGCCAGGGTTTTGCCACCCTTGCCGAAGCCGATGACCAGCAGGTCCACTCGCAGATGTGTCATGCTGCCTTCCTCTGTGGTGCAACGGTATTCGCCCACACCGAGATCACTGTGGATGCGTCGCGATGTACTCGACGGCCGGAACGGGGGTGAGTCGTTCATAACCGACCGGGAGTAGCACGTCGCCGGCCGTGGTCCGGTAGTACACCTCCCATCGGTAGAAGCCGGCGAAGGCGCGCGGATCGGCGGCGAGTACCGCCGCATAGGCCTGCACGGCGGCAACGTAGTCGTCGGAGTTGTTGTAGCGGAACAGCGCATGAGCGGGATCGTCGACGAAGGCGTTGGCGGCCAGATAGCGGCCCGCGGCCAGGATCGCGTCGCGGGGGTCGTGGATGTCTCCGCCGGCGCAGTGTGCTGCGAACGTCGACGGTAAGAACTGCATGGGGCCTTGTGCGCCGGCGCTGCTGGTGCCGGTGATGCTGCCGAGCCGGGTCTCGACCAGATTGACCGCGGCCAGGTAATTCCAGCCCACGCCCGAGACGGCTTCCGCTTCTCGGTAATGGTCGAGCAGTTCGTCGGCGGGCCTTGGCGCGACGACCCGCCAGGCAGGCAGGGTGGCGTTGGCCTCGGTTGTGAGCAACGCGTCCAGATGGCGGCGGGCGGTGATGTTCAGGTCGTAGACCGCGACGAGATCCGCCGCGATGCGTGGGCGGACGACCGCATCCCATTCGGGATGCCGACCGATGGTCCGGTAGGCCATCTGTTGGCGGCGCGCCGCGTTCTGCAGTGCCTGCTCCGGCGCACGGGCGTTACGCAGCACTCGTTCGTCGGTGACCAGATCGTCGGCGATCTGTGCCGGTTCGGCGGCCAGGCGAGGCTGTGCGGGAGGTGTCTGGACCGGCCGTGGCCGGGACGGAGCGGCCCGTGCGGTGGTATTCACGGCCGCGGGCTCCTCGACCGACTCCCGGGGGTGCGCGCAGGCGACCAACGTTGTCAGCACCGTCATCGCTGCGGCAACAGCCACCGCCATCGACACGTCCCGGCCAAGTCGCGCATTCCCGGCCGTCGGGAGGTGTCGTTCGCGTAATTTGCGATGCAGCTTCACCGAGCAGCGTGTGACGACGATGTGGCGACCATAGCAAGCGGCCGTCACCGGCGCGTCCGTGCTGCGAATTCGGTGCGGTGCATCGGTATCGCTTCGGAAAGGACTCTCATGGGATATGCCGCGCACATCGGACGAGTGGGGGCGTTGGCGGTCACCTTGGGGGTCGGCGTCGCGGTGGGGTGGGCGCCGGCGGCGTCGGCCGATGCGTCCGGTGACTCGTCGTCGAGCAGTTCTTCTTCTTCTTCTTCTTCTTCAGCCTCGTCGGCCGGTTCTTCGACGTCGAGTTCCGCGGAGTCGTCACCCGCTGAGACAAGCCAGGCCACATCACCCACCGCAGGGGGACCAACTGCTCCGTCGGGCACAGATCCCGGGCCGACGGACCCGACCGACACCTCGGGGCAGGTGGGCGCCGACGAATCCGATGCCGTGCCGGAAGCGAAGAAGACCACCCGGAAATCGGCTCGTCAGGCCGCGACATCGGGCGTGCTGGAGCGCCGCGCCATGACTCGGGCCGCCGAGACCGCCGGCCCCGACTCGCAAACGGGCACCGAGCGCACCACCGCCCGAGAGACAGGCATCGAGCAGCCGGACAACACGCCGAGCACCGCGCCGGTCGTGACCGCTGACCGGGTGTCACCGACCAGCGCACCGGCCACGATCGTCGATACCGGCGAGCCGGTCCTCGGCGCCGGTGCCGCCACGACAGCGACGGAACTCGCCTCGGCGGCCACCGGCCAACCGCTCGTCGAGACCAGCCCGGAGCAACCGCCGCTGCAGGCCGCGGTCGCCGTCGCGGCGTTGGCTGCCGTGCGCGACGAGCTGGAACGTAATGCGATGCGCCGCAATGCTTCTCCGAACGCGGTCGCTGCCGCATCGCCGGAGAGTAAAAATGTGCTGCTCATCGGGGTGGACGGCACGAATCTCAGCAAGGTGCTTTCCGATCCCGCAAATGCCAACTTCTTCACGCTGATCCAGGAGAGCACCACCGCTCCGTCGAGCATCGTCGGGCACACGACCATCTCGAATCCGTCATGGACCTCCATCCTGACCGGGTTCTGGGGTGAGCGGACCGGGGTGATCAACAACATCTTCACGCCATGGACCTATGACAACTACCCGACCGTGTTCAACCAGCTCGAGGGCGCGCACGGCGACGGTATCCAGACCACGGCCATCGCCAACTGGGACGTCATCGCGGCCATCGCCGCGGCAGGCGCCAACCGAGCCGACACTGTGCACTACATCGGACCGGAGTCCAGTTGGGCGGCGTCCGACGATCTGGTCGGTTCGGTCACCGGCGCCACCATCGCCGCCGCCGACCGCGATGTCGCCAACTTCATCTTCAGCTATTTCGTCGGCGTCGACGAGGCCGGACACGCCTACGGTGGCGGCTCGCAGGAATACACCGATGCGCTGTTGAACTTCGATCGCAACCTCGGCTTGATCATGCAGCAGGTGCGTGACTGGGAGGCCGCGAACGGTGAGGAATGGACGGTCATCCTGGTCACCGATCACGGCCATCAGCCGCAGCGTGGACTCGGTCACGGTTTCCAATCCCCGGACGAGACAGGCACTTTCGTCGTCGTTCGGGGTGAGGGATTCGGAGGATCGGGACCAGGGAACGGTCTGATCAACCTGCAGTATGAAATCGTCGACGTCACCCCGACCGTCGTCACCCTGTTCGGCGGCACCGTCCGACCGGGTAGCGACGGCACCTCGATGACCGAGCTCACCAACAATGTCCGGCCGATCGACAATGACGACGCATTGCGTGCCGCCCTGCAGGACATCATCGGCAAGAACGGCTACCCCGACATCGCCACCGATGTGGCGTTGGGTGTGCGTACCATCTTCGCCTCCATCCCGTACTTCCTGGTCGATATCGTCGACGGCATCGTCGGTGGCCTGAAAGCGGTTGCCGGACAGAACATCTTCCTGGTCAGCTTCCTGGCCGGTGCGGCTGTCGGACCCGTCGAGTTCATCGGAGACCTCGGCTACGTGGTGACCAACTTCGCCGCACAGATCGTCGCCCGAATCACCGGGGTGACCGGCGCCAGCATCTTCCCGTTGTGGCCGCCCGCCGCACCCGACTTCACCCCCTATGACCCGGACCAGCTGATCACGATGGTCGCGGTGTGTGGCGACCCGAGTGCTGCCGGCACCGCATCGTGCCCGGTGTCGGTCGCAGTCTGACCGTCAGGATTTCATCGAGCCGAGATAATAGGACTCGTGGCCAGTGGGGTAGCCGCCCCCATCGGTGGCGATGTGGATGTGGTCGAAATGGTTCAGGGTTTCCGATCCGTAATCGGCCGTCCAGCTGGGTGCGCCGATGCCGGGATAGAAGCCTTGCCGCCAGATCACGTGGATGACGCCCCACCGTTGCGCGTTGGCCAGGGCGAGCCCGGCGATCTGGTTGCCCAGCTCGATGCCTTGCTCACTGCTGTGATCGGGGATCATCACGTCGATCGCCAAACCATTGGGATGCCATTTCAGCGCGTCTTGTCGATAGCCGCCGATGGTGGTGATCTCCGGGTACATCATGCTGATGGCACGAGCGACCCAGATCGTCTTCACCTGCAGCCCGCCCTCCGGGGCGACGCCGGGGTCCAACGGAAAGTCGAGAACTCGCGGTTCGACCGGCACCGACGCCGCCAGCAATTCGGCTTCGGTGGCACTCGGCCCGGGTTGAGCGGGGACGGTGGGCGGCGCCGTCGGGTTCGCGGCGGTGGCCGCACTGCCCTCGGTGTCGGCGAGGTGCGGTGGCACCCCGTTCTGGGCAATGATCACCATCGCCGAGACCGCCACCGACATCGTGAACGCGAGCCACCGGCCGCGGTTGCCGGCTAACGCGATCTTGCTCACGGAGTGCACCTTAAACCCGGTGTCGGCCGGATCATGGCAATGTCGGTGAACTGACCCGATGAGTTCGCCCGGACGAACCGCGACACGGCGCCGCACTGCGAGGTCGCGCCGGTAGAGCAGCAACCGATACCGCCGTCGGGTGCCGCGGCTGCATCGTGACCATCAGCAAAACAGGGTCGACGGGATTCGGTGCAGGGTTACCGCGATGACGCCAGGCAAATGAACGGTCATTGGCCGAAGCGCGGCGCTCGGCGGAACACGTTTCGACGATGTGTCGCAAACTGAGAGTTTTCTAAGCGCATGTCTGACATACTTCTCGCGGCAAATTGGGTCAGCTTAAGGAGCTTCGGTGGGAAACGTGCCCAGCACAGTCTTTTCGGCATTGGCAGCGGGTGTTTTGGCGACGACGGGAGTGGCCGTCGTCTCGGTGGATGGTCAGCGCGCGGACCTCGCCGGCTCGGCAACCGTCGTGGCCCCGCACATCGTGCACGCTCAACCGATGCTGGCCGCCGCGACCGCAGTGCTGCCCGCCCCGGCACCGAATGCGCTCTATGGCGCGCAGGTCGGCGTCGATGCCCAGAACTCCGGAGCCCCGGCCGCGGCGGATGCCGGTGGCACCCTGATCACGTTCGTCCCGACCGACAACGGTGCCGATGACGTCTCCGCTGCGCCCGGTGGCTCGGCGCGTTCGGCGGCCGGTGCCACCCCCGAATTCACACCTGAAGTGTTGGCAGATGCCGTCGCACGTACAGGTGGAGACCGCGATACGCCGGTCACCATGATGATCGCGGCGGCGGACGGTTCCCTGCAGGTCGCACAGACCAATCTGGGTGATCTGCCCGGCGCGATTGCCGGATTGCTCGGTGACATCGGTGGCCGGATCCCGGTGATCAGCTTCTTCGTCCGCAACGGTGACGCGGCCAATCCCGACGGCGGCCTGCTCATCGGCAACGGTTTCACCTCGGTGACCGCGGGTGTCAACGGCGGCCGCGGCGGGTTGCTCTTCGGCAACGGCGGCGCCGGTGGCATAGGCGCAGACGGCGGACAGGGCGGTCTGCTCGGCAATGGCGGCGACGGTGGCCTCGGTGGCGGCAACGGCGGTCATGCCGGTTTGCTGGGCAACGGCGGGCGCGGCGGCGACGGTGTCGGCGGGATCGACGGCGGTGACGGCGGGCGCGGTGGCTTGATCTTCGGTGATGGCGGGCGCGGCGGTAACGGTGATCTCACCAACACCGGCGCGGTCGGAGGTGCCGGTGGCGCCGGCGGGCAGGCAGGCCTGCTGGTCGGCAACGGTGGCGCCGGTGGTGACGGTGGCAGTGCGCAGGGCGCGAACGCGGTCGGTGGCGCCGGCGGCGACGCCGGAACCGCGGGCATCCTGGGTGCCGGTGGCGGCGGTGGTGCCGGTGGTAGCGCGACCGGGACCAGCGGCACGATCACCGGTGGTGCCGGTGGCACCGGTGGCCAGGGCCTCTACGCGCCCGGCCGCGGTGGCGACGGTGGTTCGGCCACCGCGTCCGGGACGGGTTCGGCCGTCGGTGGTGCCGGCGGTGCCGGAGGCGTGGTCGAAGTCGGATTCGCCGGCGAAGGCGGAACCGGCGGTGACGCGACGGCTACGTCCGGGAACGCCACCGGCGGTGCCGGCGGTAGCGGCGGCGGCAACGCGATCGTCGGCGGCGGCGGGCGTGGCGGCAACGGCGGCAACGGCACATCGCAGACCGGTGCCGGAACAGGTGGTGCCGGCGGTAGCGGTGGCGGCAGCGGCCTGGTGCTCTTCGGTGGTGGCCGCGGCGGCGACGGCGGCAACGGGACCCGCGATGACGAGGGCGGCATCGGCGGCACCGGCGGCCAGGGCGGCAATGGCCGCGGCATCCTGACCGGTGGCGGACGCGGCGGCGACGGCGGTAACGGCGTCGGTGCCGGCGGCCTCAACACCGGCACCGGCGGCAGCGGCGGTAACGGGGGCAACGGCAACTTCGGTGGATTCGGTGGCAACGGCGGCAACGGTGGCCAGTCCAACGGCAATCCCGGTCAGGGCGGCAGCCCGGGCGGTGGGCCGGGCAACACCGGCGGCAACGTCGACTGACCCGATCGCTCATGTGAGAAGGGCCGACCCGCGGAACAAGGGTCGGCCCTTTCTCGTTGGCCAGCTGAGTGACACTGGACGTGCACCCGGCGATATCACGATCGCCTGGGGCCGAATCGAACACGGGGGGCCCATGACCACGTCCGGTCTGTTCCGGGCCACCACCCTCATCGTCGCAGTCACCGTCCTCGTCGCAGGATGCGCCACCGACTCGGGACGCGATGATCACGGCCGACGCGGGCTGCAGGCCCAACGCGCCACCTCGCCGATCGACTTCGCCTTGCCGGAATCCGAGCGCTATCACCGGTTGGCGACATACCCGGTGTATCTGAACCGGCCGGCCGGCACCGACCCGGCGGCCGAGACCGCGGCCGAGATCGCCACCGCGAGCTCCGATGGCAACACCGTCGTCCACACCGACGCCGCCGCCGCGCGCATCGGCTTCGTCGATATCAGTGATCCCCTCAAACCCATTGGTAAGGGTACGATTTCGTTACAGGAGCTCGGGCGTGCCGGCGACCGGCCGACATCGATCACCGCGGCGGGCGAGTTCGCACTCGTGGTCATCGACGGCACCGGGGCAGACCTCACCAATCCGTCGGGGCGGCTGGACGTCATCCGGATCGCCGACAGGACCAGGGTGCGCAGTATCGATCTCGGCGGCCAGCCCGATTCGATCGCGCTGAGCCCCGACGGCGCCTTCGCGGCGATCGCCATGGAGAACCGGCGTGACGAAGACTTCACGCCAGCCGGCGGCGCCGAAGGAGACCTCCCGCAACCGCCGACCGGATTCGTCCAGTTGGTGACTCTCGCCGGCGGGCCCGGCCAGTGGCGGACTCGCAGGGTCGACTTCGACATCGACCAGGCCCGTGCTGCCGGCCTGGACACACCCGAAGACCTCGAACCGGAGTACGTCAGCATCAACAAGCGCGGGCAGATCGCGGTGACGCTGCAGGAGAACAACGGCATCGCGATCATCGACGGAAACACGGGGGCCGTTTCCTCGATGTTCAGCGCGGGCACGCAGGCCGTCGAGGGTATCGACATCCACGACGACGGCACGGTGGACCAGCGCGGCGCGATCGCCGCGGCGCCACGTGAACCGGATGCCATCGGCTGGATCGGTGACGATCATGTCGTGACGGCCAACGAGGGTGACTGGAAGGGCGGCACCAGAGGCTGGACGGTTTTCGATGCCGCCACCGGTGGTGTCGTCTGGGACGCGGGCAATTCACTGGAAAAGCTCGCGGTACGCACCGGGATGCACGTGGAGTCGCGGGCCGAGGCGAGGGGTCCGGAGCCCGAGGGCTTGATCAGCACCGAGATCGGCGGTCGGCCAATGGTGTTGGTGGCGTCCGAGCGGAGCAACTTTGTCGCAGCCTATGACGTCGGTGATCCGAAGGCCCCTGCGTTCCGCCAGATCCTGCCGACCACGGCAGGCCCCGAGGGCATCCTGGCGATCCCATCGCGCAATCTGCTGGTGGTCTCCTCTGAGACGGACGAGGCCGCCGACGGCGTGCGTTCGGCGATCACGATCTTCGGATACGGAGGGGCCTACGCGGGCATCGATGCCGGTAGGCCCGTGTTCCCGTCCGTCGTCTCCGGTGACCTGGACGGGACCCCGATCGGCTGGGGTGCGCTCGGCGCGCTGGCGGCCGACCCCGCCGCTCCGGACCGGTTGTTCACCGCTACCGGCGGCGCGTACGGGCCGGCACGAGTACTGAGCATCGACCTGTCCAAGACACCCGCGCTGATCGACAGTGAACTGACCATCACCGACAACGGCTCACCGGCGAGCCTGGACATCGAGGGCCTCGCGGTGCGTCCCGACGGTTATGTGCTGGCCGCGGAGGGGCGCGATGGAGCCGGCAATGAGTTGGTCAACGTGGCGCCCGACGGGGCGATCAAGGATCACGTGCGGCTGCCCGCCGATGTCGCCGCGGGCCCGGCCGGTCAGGGACTGCAGGGTGTGGCGATCGACGGAGAGACGATCTGGGTGTCCCTGCAGCGCACGCTCGACGGTGATCCGCCAGGAGTCGTACGTCTCGGGAGGTACACCCCGGCGAACCGACAGTGGGATTGGTTCGGGTACCGGCTGGAGCCGACCGAGTCCGAAGGGGATCGGATGAGCCTGTCCGAGATCGCCGTGTACGACGGTGCGTTGCTGGTTCTCGAACGCGACAACCGCGCGGGTCCCGAGGCCAGGGTGAAGGCCATCTACCGGGTCGAGCTGCCCACCGGGCCCGGTGCGGCCGGTACCGCCGAGCCGCCGGTGCTACCGAAGACACTCGCCCGCGACCTGCTTCCCGATCTGGCCGCCACCAAGGGGTTCGTTCAGGAAAAGGCGGAGGGCTTCGCTGTCGCAGGCAATGCGAATCTCTATGTCGTCACCGACAACGACGGAGCCGGGGGCGTCACCGGCGAGACCGTGTTGTTGAATCTCGGCCCCGCCGGCGACGCGCTCGGTTAATCCTCCTTGCGGATCAGCCGGCCCAGTGCCGCGCGGTCGGAAGCCAACAACTCATCGATCCGCGCCTGGTTGACGTCGGCGACGATGATCTCGCCGACCTCCTGATACACATTGCTGAACAGGCCGTGCTTCTTCAGCTTCTCGGTTTGGTAGATGTTGTCCTCAGTGGGTGTCACGTAGTACACGATCTCGGGCTTGAAGCGGTGGATCAGCCACAGGTGGATCACGTCCATCAGGCGCTTCTTACGCAACTTCTCGGCGTAGGTGTTCTGGTCTCGCACCGTCAGGATGCTGCGACCGTGCCGATCCTTGATCGGATCGACGATGACGTCGGCGACCTTGTCCTCCCCGTCGCCGTAGATGCCGAGCTCCAGCACGTCGGATCCGGCGCGACGCGGCCTCAGCTGCACCCGCAGGGTCTCGCTGAGCTGATAGTGCTCGCCCCAGATGGCCAGCCACTCTTCCAGCAGCTTCTTCGGCACTTCGGTCTGCACGAGGTGCTGGTGTTGGGTAGACCCCTTGCCCATCGATTTGGTCGTCGCGGTGCGTCCCGACGATGCGGCGAGCGCGGCATCGCTGCGCGGACCACCGACGAGGGTTTGCGGTGTGCGATAGGGCGATTCGACCAGGCGCATCTTGCGCTGCAGGCGGGCCAAGGACAGCATGCCGTCCTGGAGCAAGGCGGTCGCGAACTCTTCGGCGGCCACACCGTCGATCTGATGTCCGCCGTAGGTCATGAAGTTGAACACAAAGCCGAGCTTGCCGATCTCCTCGGGGAAGGCTCGCATCTCGTCATCGCTCATACCGGTGGTGTCCCAGTTGAAGGACGGTGAAAGGTTGTAGGCCAGCATCTTGTCCGGGTACACCGCATGGATGGCGTGGGCGAACTCGCGGGCGTCGGCCAGGTCCGCGGTCTTGGTCTCCATCCAAAGGATGTCGGCAAATGGCGCCGCGGCAAGGGATTTGGCGATCGCGTAGGGAATACCGCCGCGGATCTGGTAGTAGCCCTCCGGCGTCTTCACCCGTTCGGGGTCCCACGCCACGTCCGCACCGAGGGATTTGGCCTTCTCGCGTGCGGCGTACAGCGAGGCGGTCTTGGCGAACTCCCGCCACTCTGCGGCGCTCATGTCGGCCTTCTCGCCCTCGCGTTCCCGGAACTCCAACAGTTCGGCCACGGCATCGCCGTAGGTCTCCAACCCCGCATCGTCCTGCCAGGCCTGGACGAATTGGGATTCCACCTCGTCGAACAGGGCATCGACGGATTGGCCGGGCTGGTAGGACTGAGCTGCCCTGGCCACCGCGTCGAGCAGACCCTGGCGTTCCAGCCAGGATTCGGCCGCCGCGTATTCACCCTCGGGCAGCGCGTAGAGCAGGTGTCCGTTGAGTTCGGTGATCCCAAGGGTGTGGAAGCGCCGGGTGATCGCCAGGAAGCAGGCCTTGTACGGCGGGATCTTCACATTCGTCGCGCCGAGCAGGAACGGTTGATCACGCTCGTCGGCCCGGCTGTCGATCAAGTTGGCGGCCTCGGCATCGGTGCGCGCGACGATGATGCCGGGCACCCGCATGATGTCGAGCTGGAAGCGAGCGGTGTTGAGCCGCTTGATCTGTTCGTCTGACGGCACCAGCACCTTGCCGCCCTGGTGACCACACTTCTTGGTGCCGGGCCGTTGGTCCTCGATGTGATATCCGGGGACCCCAGATTCGACGAAACGCCGAATCAGGTTGCGCACGTGCGGATCTCCGCCGTGGCCGGTATCCGCGTCGGCGATGATGAAGGGGCGGTAGTCGACCGGAGGTTGCGCGGCTCGCTGCTCGGGGGTCATCTTCAGCCGCAGGTACTGCTGGTTGCGGTCGGCGGTCAGCAGCGCGCGGACCAGGCCGGCCGCTTCGTCGGGTACCTGGCTGAGCGGGTAGCTGGCCAGATCGGGTCCGGGGTCCTCGCTGATCGACCCCTTCGCCGAGGTCGCCCAACCGCCCAGGTAGATGCCCTCGATCCCCATCCGCTTCATGGTCACGGCCTGGCCGGGAGAGTAGGGCCCGAAGGTGGTTATGCTCTTCTTCTGCTCGAAGAGTTCCCGCAGCCGCGGATAGAACGCCGTGGCCGCCTCACGCGCCACCGGATAGTCCGAGGGGATGGTGCCCCGCTGTTCTGCGACCTGGCGGGCCGAGTACAGCCGGGTGATGCCGTCGAAGCGCGGGCTGTCGAAGTACTCCTGGGTGGCGGCCACATCCTCGGCGAACTGCTGCTCGGATGTGGTGTCGGCGCTGGTGGCCATCTATCTGCTCCTCGTCGAGCCTCTGCGGACCACTCGATTATCGCGGTACGGGTTCGTGGCCGGACCGACTTGGGCCGATTGCGCACGACCGGTCGAGTCCGGACCTTGGCTGCCA
Organism: Mycolicibacterium neoaurum; assembly: GCF_036946495.1. NCBI lineage: Bacteria > Bacillati > Actinomycetota > Actinomycetes > Mycobacteriales > Mycobacteriaceae > Mycobacterium > Mycolicibacterium neoaurum. The sequence goes on along the minus strand of NZ_JAQIIX010000001.1, from coordinate 674,671 downwards.
GCCATGTCGATCGACGGTGCGGCCGTGGCAGTCGGGGGATTGCGGATGGCTTCGGGCATCTCGTTTTTGGTGGACCCGCTGCGAGCGAATCGGCTGTGGGGCTCGTCCGATCGCCCCGACGCCACCGCCCAGCTGTTGTTGCGGTCGATGGGTTACCGCGATGCGTTGATCGGGGGAATGTTGTTGGCGGCCGGTGTGCGCGGCAGGAACACCCGCGGGTGGTTCTCCCCCGCAAGCGGGAGGTACCCCCACGCCTCCGGCGGCGCCGATGTCGCCTACCTACTCGGTGGTGCCGGTGTGCATCATCAGATGCCGCAGTCCCAGCGGATCATCGGCCTCGGCGGTGCGGTCGTCGGCATCGGGGTCGGACTGTGGGGTGCCACCCGGCGGCGGGTGAGTGCGCCTCCGGCTCAGATGTCGTGACTGCCCGCCGGACCCGAACGCGGGCCGTAACGCTCCTCGTAGGCCCGGTGTTTGTGGGCATTGCGTTGTCGGGACAGGGCGTCGACCAGGTTGGGGTTCAATCCGTGCTTGGCCAGCATGTGCCGGCGCCAGACCTTGTTGAGCGCGTGTGAGAAGAACACGAACGGGATGAAGATCGGCATGGTCATGCTGATGTGCAGGTACAGCGACATCGGGATGAACCAGATGGGAGCGAGGATGGCGATGGCCGGCACCGCGACCCTGGCCATCATGCGCACCGTTGCGCCGGGGCCGGCAAGATCCTCGGCAACCCACTGCCGCATGGACGCGGGAAGTCGCTTGCCGTAGCAGTAGGCGATGTACTGAAGCGGGCCGGGTCGTGTCTCGGGCCCCGTGGCGGTCGGCATGGACGCGAAGTCTAAACGTCGGTATTCTGAATTGCGAATTTTCTCAATCCATCAATCAGGGGTGCGGCGGGCGTGGCGGATAGTTTCCTTGGCGGGCCGGAGCGACCGCTCTACGAGATCAAGGCCAACCTGTTCAAGGCCCTGGCGCACCCGGCGCGGATCCGCATCCTGGAGATCCTCTCGACCAGCGCCGCAGCCACGCCGGTGAGCGCGATCCTCGCCGATACCGATATCGAGCCCACCCAGCTGTCCCAACATCTCGCCGTGCTCAAGCGCCATCACGTCGTGCGTGGGCGCCGGGTCGGCAACGCCGTCTACTACGAGCTCGCCCATCCCAAGGTCGCCGAGTTGCTCGTCATCGCACGGGTGTTCCTGACCGACACCCTCTCGGCTCAGCGCGACCAACTGGACGCCATCGGCGCACTGCCGCCCATCGGCACAGCCGCACGATGACCTCGCTGTCGCGATGGCGGACAACCGCCCGCGCACTGCTGCCCGGCGTTCGTGACTACGCCGGGCTGCGGTCCTGCTGGCGCCGCGATGTCGTTGCCGGTATCACCGTGGGTGTCGTGGCGCTGCCGTTGGCGCTCGCATTCGGGATCAGCTCGGGGGTCGGTGCTGCCGCGGGCCTGGTCACCGCGATCGTCGCGGGCATCGTCGCCGCAGTGTTCGGCGGCTCCAACGTGCAGGTGTCCGGCCCCACCGGAGCCATGGCCGTGGTCTTGGCGCCGGTCGTCGCCCAGCACGGCCCTGGCAGCGTGGCCGTCGTGACGATCCTCGCCGGAGCCATCGTGTTCGTCGCCGGTGTGACGGGTGTGGGCAGGCTCGTGACGGTCATCCCGTGGCCCGTCATCGAAGGGTTCACCCTCGGTATCGCGGTGATCATCTTCCTGCAACAGGTTCCTGCGTCCGTCGGCACCGCGACACCGGAGGGGTTGCGGCCCCTGCCCGCCGCCGTCGAGGCGCTGACGACCGCAGACGGTGGCACCGCCCGATGGGCGCTGCTGGTGGTGGCCGTGGTGGTCGTGGTGATGATCGGCCTACCTCGCCTGCTCCCGGCCCTTCCGTCATCTCTGGTGGCGGTCATCGCGGCTTCGGTGCTGGTTTCGGTTGCCGCACTGCCGATCCCACGGATCGGGGAACTACCCGCCGGATTGCCCATGCCGACCTGGCCGCAGGCAGATCTCGCGACGTTGCACGCGCTGTTCGGTGCGGCACTGGCGATCGCGGCGTTGGCGGCCATCGAATCACTGTTGTCGGCCCGCGTCGCCGCGAGCTTGGCGGGCACCGCTGCAGGTGATCCCGATCGTGAGCTCGTGGGCCAGGGGATGGCCTCGGTGGCCGCCGGACTGTTCGGCGGGATGCCCGCAACCGGGGCGATCGCGCGCACCGCGGTGAATGTCAAAGCCGGTGCCAGAACCCGGATCGCCGCGCTGACGCATTCGGTTCTGCTGATCGGTGTGGTCTATCTGCTCAGTGGTCCGGTGGGCGCCATCCCGTTGGCGGCGCTGGCCGCGGTATTGATGGTGACGGCAGCCACCATGATCTCCGGCAGCGTCGTCACCAGGATCGTGCGCAGCGGTCGGTCGGCCGCGCTGATCTTCGTCCTCACTGCGGGCGTCACGGTGTGTCTCGACCTGATCCAGGCCGTGGAATTGGGAATCGTGGTGGCGGCGCTCTTCGCGCTGTCCGCCATGGCCCGGCGCAGCGGCGTTCACCGCGAGGCGCTGCCTGGCGCATATCGACCCGGTGATGAACGCATCATGCTGCTGCGGTTGGACGGTGCGATGTTCTTCGGCGCCGCCGAGCGGATGTCGGCGACGATCGCCGAACTCGCGGTCTCCGGGCCCGCGGTGGTGATCCTCCGGATGTCGGGCCTGCATCACCTCGACGCGACGGGCGCGCATGCACTGAGCCGGATCACCGAGCAGCTGGAGTCGCGCGGAACGCTGGTCATCATCAAGGGCGTCGACCCAGAGCAACACCAGCTGCTGACGAATATCGGCATCCTCGAATCGTTGCGGCACGAGAACCACCTGATGGACAGTCTGGATGATGCGATCGCCCATGCGCGCGACCACGTGCATCGCGACAATGCGATGACGCCACAGCGACCGGCACCACGCCTAGACTCACAGCCGTGACCAGGCTGTGGGCTGTGGCGGTGCTGATCTGCATTCTGGCCGGCTGCACCCGGACGGTGGACAACCCGCGGGCCACATCCCAAGCGTCGATCGGACCGATTACCGCCGGACAGGTCGCCGACCTGCTCAGCCCCGATGTCCAGAATCAGGATGGGAACAGGTTCGCCATCGTCGTTCCGGACAGCTGTGCCGGCACGGCCCTGGAGGTCGACCCGCCGTTCCTCGTCGACCACAGGCCCGCCGCTGTGGACGGCGGGCACTGGTCTGGGTCGAACGGCAGTTCCGAGGTGGTGAACGAGGAGATGGTCGCGGTGTACCCGTCGGACTTCTCGGCCGCCGACGCGCTCGCATCGGTGCGGCGGGTCGTCGAATCCTGTGCGGGCAGTGAGGTGGAGGTGACCACCATGGCCGACCGCACCTACACGCTCACCGTCGAGGTGCCCGCCGTGCAGGCGCCCGCGGGTTCGGTGCTGTGGTCATTGCGCAGCGCGGAGTGGAACTGCGACAACCTGGTGGTGGCGGCGCACAACGCAGCCATCGAGGTGACCAGCTGCGGACCGGGCGGTGGCATGGATACCGTCGCGGCCGCAGAGCAGGCACTCAAGCGCATCGAGATGCTGGCCGACAACACGGCCTGAACTCGGGTAGTCCTACTCATCCGCGCGGCCGCCTGGTGCGGCACGCTATATCCATGCCGCTCGCCAAGCTCCTGCCCGCGCCCCGTTCGGTGACCGCCGGAGCGGGGAACCGTGATCGCGCCATCGATGTCGCCCGGCTTTCCGCCCTGATCGTCGTGATGTTCGGGCACTGCGCGCTGCTGCTCGCCACCATCGACAGCGATGGTTTGTGGATCGGCAACATCCTCGGCGAGTTGCCGCAGCTGACCCCCCTCACCTGGGTGGTGCAGGTGATGCCCCTCTTCTTCTTCGCAGGCGGCGCGGCGGCCGCCTACGGCTGGCATCCGGGCACGGCGTGGGGGAGTTGGCTGGTGAGCCGGGCGCAGCGGCTGTGCCGGCCGGTGTTCTGGTATCTGGGGTTCTGGACCGTGGCGCTGGTGGTGGCGCGGATGATCCTCGGTGGGGCGTCGGCCGATCGGTTGGGCCGCGAATGCGTGGCGCTGCTGTGGTTTCTCGGCGTCTATCTGGTCGTGATTGCCTTCGTTCCGCTGCTCACCCGCATCGGTAGTGCCGGCACGGCCGCGGCCGTGGTCGCCGCGCTGGTGACCGTCGCCGCGGGTGTCGACCAGATCCGGTTCGCCGTCGGCTCGTCCGAAGCCGGGGTCGGCAACTTCCTGTTCGTATGGCTGATCCCGGTGGTCATCGGCGTGGCATACGCCCGCAGGCTGATCCGGCCCGCCGCCGCGTTGGCCGCGGCGGCGGTGGCGTTGGGTGCCCAGGTCGCGCTGGCGCTGACGCAGACCTATGAGGTGTCCCTGGTCACGACCGGCAGCAGCCACGGTGTCTCGAACGTGTCGCCACCGACGGTGTTGCTCGCCCTGCATTGCGTCTGGATGTCCTGCGTCTTCGTAGCGGCCGCGGGTCCCATCGGTCGCTGGGCGCAGCGTCCTCGGGTCTGGTACGTGGTCGCGGTCGGCAATTCGGGGGCCATGACCCTCTATCTGTGGCATATCCCGGCGATCGCCGTCGCCACCTTTGCGCTGAACGCGTTCGGACTCGACGCCTATGACGTGCACGCGCCGGACTTCTGGGCGATGTTGGCGTTGCGGGCGGCGGTCTTCGCGGTGGTGATGTTCGTGACGTTCCTGCTGCTGTCCCCACTGGAACACCGCAGAATGCCGTGGTGGGATGATCCGGTCGGGGCGGTCGGAGCGAACTCGCGGCGAGCCGAGATCCTGTCGGTGGTGGCGGGCGTGCTGATCTGCGTGTCCGGGGTGGCGATGCTGCTGGTCGCCAAGAATGGGCTGGCCGGGGCCGACGGCTGGGTGCCGTTGGCGTGTTTCCTTGTCGCAGTGCTGGCCGCGCGCGCCTGCGCGCGATAGCTGTCTCGGTCGCGCGCTCTCACCCTCCGAACGGCTGTCAGGGCTATTCGGTAGTGTCTCGGCGTGACTTCGAGCGTGCCCGTGATCCGTACCGTAAATGCCCGTCTCGCTGAGGAACTGGCGGTAGCCGAACGCCAGGTCGCGGCGGCCGTGCAGTTGCTCGACGAGGGTGCCACGGTCCCGTTCATCGCGCGGTACCGCAAGGAGGTGACCGGCAGCCTCGACGATGGTCAGCTGCGCACCCTTGAGGAGCGGTTGGCATACCTGCGTGAACTCGATCAGCGCCGCGACGCCGTGCTGGCTTCCATCGAGGAGCAGGGCAAGCTGACCGACGAGCTGAGGAACGCGCTGCTGACGGCGGAGACCAAGGCCCGTATCGAGGACATCTATCTGCCCTTCAAGCCGAAGCGGCGGACCAAGGCGCAGATCGCGCGCGAGGCCGGGCTGGAGCCCCTGGCCGACCGGCTGCTCGCGGACCCGACGCTGGTACCGGACGAGGCTGCCGCCGAATTCGTGGGGGAGCAGGTCGCCGACACCGCCGCCGCACTCGACGGGGCCCGGCACATCCTGATCGAGCGGGCGGCCGAGGATGCCGAACTGGTCGGTGACGTGCGCACCAAATTCTGGGCCGACGGCACGCTGCGGACCGCGCCGTGGTCGGAGGAGGCCGCAAAGAGCCCGGCCGGGCAGAAGTTCCGCGACTACTTCGAATTCTCCGAACCGCTGGAGAAGATGCCGTCGCACCGGGTGCTCGCGGTGTTGCGTGGCGAGAAGGAGCAGATCCTGGCGGTGAACTTCGACGGCGGAGCCGACGAGGTGTACCAGGCGCGGGTCGCCCACAGCCTGGGCGTCGATCTGGCCGCGGCGGGCCCGGCCACCCCGTGGCTGGCCACCACCGTGCGATTGGCCTGGCGGACCAAGCTGATGATCTCGGCGGCCGTGGACGCCCGCATCCGGTTGCGCCAGCGCGCCGAAGCCGATGCCGTCGCGGTGTTCGCCCGCAACCTGAAGGATCTGTTGTTGGCCGCTCCGGCCGGGACGCGCCCCACGCTGGGTCTCGACCCGGGATTCCGGACCGGGGTCAAGGTCGCCGTGGTCGACGGCACCGGCAAGGTCGTCGACACCTGCGCGATCTTCCCGCATCAGCCGCAGAAGCAGTGGGATTCCGCCAAGGCCACACTGGCGGCATTGGTCGCCCGCCACGGTGTCGAGCTGATCGCGGTCGGCAACGGCACGGCCTCACGGGAGACCGATGCGCTGGCCGCCGAGCTGATCGCCGACATCCGCGCCGCCGGCGGGGCTGCGCCGGTGAAAGCGATGGTCAGTGAGGCAGGCGCCTCGGTGTATTCGGCGTCTGCTTATGCGGCACACGAACTGCCACAACTGGATGTGACGTTGCGCGGGGCGGTGTCCATCGCGCGGCGATTGCAGGATCCGCTGGCCGAACTGGTCAAGATCGAACCGAAGTCGATCGGCGTCGGCCAGTACCAGCACGATGTCACGCCCGGCACCTTGGCCCGCAGTCTCGACGCGGTGGTCGAGGATGCCGTCAACGCCGTGGGCGTCGACCTGAACACGGCGTCGGTGCCGCTGTTGGCGCGGGTCTCCGGTGTCACCGACACCTTGGCCGAGGCCATCGTCGCGCACCGGGAGAACACCGGGCCATTCCGCAGCCGCAGCGCGCTGCTGAAAGTTCCGCGGCTGGGGCCCAAGGCTTTCGAACAGTGCGCGGGGTTCCTGCGGATCACCGGAGGCGATGACCCACTGGATGCGTCCGGGGTGCACCCGGAGTCTTATCCGGTGGTGCGGCGCATCCTGGACCGCTCCAACATCACACTGGGCGAATTGATCGGAAATGAGCGCGTCCTGCGCGCGCTTGCTCCAACGGATTTCGCCGACGAGCGGTTCGGCGTGCCGACCGTGACCGACATCCTCTCCGAATTGGAGAAGCCCGGACGCGACCCGCGCCCGGCATTCTCCACCGCGACCTTTGCCGCCGGTGTCGAGAAGGTCGCCGATCTGAAGCCGGGGATGGTGCTCGAGGGCGTTGTCACCAACGTGGCGGCGTTCGGGGCGTTCGTGGACGTGGGTGTGCACCAGGATGGGCTGGTGCACGTGTCGGCGATGTCGGACAGATTCGTCTCCGATCCCCACGAGGTGGTCAAATCCGGACAGGTGGTGCGGGTCAAGGTGGTCGATGTCGATGTCGACCGCCAGCGGATCGGGTTGTCCCTGCGGCTCAACGACGAGCCCGCCCGCGGTGGTGACCGCGGGCCCGGCAAGGGCGGGCAGGGCCACCAGAATCGCGGCAACCAGCAGCGTGGCGGTCAACAGCGAGATCCGCAGCGAAAGCCCAACCGCGGAAACAACTCCGGCCGCCGCGAGTCGGCGCCGTCGGGATCCATGGCGGATGCCCTGCGCAATGCGGGCTTCGGTCGGTAGCCCGCGGGCTATATTGCCGGAATGGCAGAACAGCAGGTCCCCGGCGGGGTGGTGCATCCCCTGCCTGCCGATCTCCGTTACGCGCTGATCGGAAACGGCACCGCGCTGGCGGCGTGGAAGGACATCACGCCGCTGGCCCGCAACGAGTTCATCTGTTGGGTCGAGGACGCCAAGCAGGACAAGACGCGGGAGCGCCGGATCCGGCGTACGCAGGAGGAGCTCGAGGAGGGTAAGCGGCGTCCGTGCTGCTGGCCGGGCTGCAAGCATCGCGAGCGCACCGGTAAGGCCTGATCAGGGGTTGATGGTGTCCTCGCCAACCTGACGTCCCCAGACGTATTCGTTCATGATCGGCTGTCCGAGCTCGAAATGGTTGTACGGGGCGATGCTGGCGCCGGTGTCCATCACCAGATACGGCATCGGCCATAGGTCGCGGGTGATCGGCTGCCAACACCCGGGACGGCCGCCCGGCCCACCGCGGGCGTTGACGCGCGGCAGGTTGTCCGGGAAAACGTAGCGATTTCCGGCACCCACCAGTTGGTCGCGTAGCACCAGGGAGTAGCCGTTGCCGCCGAGCATGTCGGCGTACTTGGGTGCCACGTTGTGGTAGTTGCGGAGGCTGCAGAGCAACTGCGGACTGTAGTAGTCCAGCAGTGCGCTGGTCGGCAGCAGATCCTGAGCGCCACGCACGAGGTACGGGCCACCTCGTTCGAAGACATCGGCGGCGTTGTTTCCGAATCCGACCGCCGAAAGCAGTGCCGCGTCCACAGCGCCACGCTGGTCGTTCATTGCTCGCGCGGTGACCGAACCGTTGTCCAGCCCGTCGAACAGATCGGGTGCGGCATCGGCATAGGTGTCGGACAATGCGATCAACCCGGACACATCACGACGGATCTGCGGCATGCGCACGTTGAGCTCACCGAGAATATCGTTGCCGTCCACCAATGACCGACCGAACTTGTCTCCCAATCCATTCAAGGCCTGGGCGGTGGCGGTCAGGGTCTGGTTGAGCTTCACCGGATCGATCTGCTGGGCGATACCCATGATGGTCTCGAACACGGTGTTGAACTCGGTGGTGGTCGCCGATGCATTGATCACCGCACCGGGTTCGAGTCGGTCGGGCGAAGGATCAGCCGGCGAGAGCAGCGAGATGTACTTGTTGCCGAAGACCGTCGTTGCCCGCAGCTGTGCGTCCACGTTGGACGGAATCAACTGCAGGTATTGCGGTTTGACATCCAAAAGCAGCTTGGCGCGGACATCGTCGCCCTCGGTCACCACACCGGCGGATGTGAGCCGGCCGATCGGGACACCGTTGAACGTCACCTTCGAACCCGGATCCATCGAGAGCCCGGCGCGCTCGGCGATGATCACCAGCGGCACAACATCTTCCAGGTAGCCGCGAAACTGCACCCAGGTCAGGCCGAACACCAGCGCGACGATCAGAAGCAATATCGCACCAGCTGCCCGATACGGTGGTTCCTTCGGGTCGTTGGTGGGCCCCTCGTCGACCGATTCGGTGGCATCGGCCCCAGACGCCATGATCACCGGCCAATTGCACCACAGCACAAGGGAATCAGGATCATCGCTGGGCTGTGACGCCCATGTCACCCAATGCCTGTTGTGACGGCGGTTACAAAATGACTGCTACAGTCCCATGTCCTTGGCGATGATCATCTTCATCACCTCACTGGTGCCTCCATAGATCCGGCTGACCCGGTTGTCGGCGTAGAGGCGGGCGATCGGGTACTCGTTGATATAGCCGTAACCCCCGTGCAGCTGGAGGCAGCGGTCGATGACCTTGGACGCCAGATCGGTGCAGAACAGTTTTGCCGCAGCAGCGTCGGCGGGTGTCAGCTCGTCGGCGTCGTGGGCGTTCATCGCGCGGTCCACCACGGCCTCCATGGCGTCGACATCTGCTTTGCAGGCGGCCAATTCGAACTTGGTGTTCTGGAACGCCGCGACCGGCTTGCCGAAGACCGTGCGGTCCTTGGTGTACTGCGCAGCGAAGCGCACCGCGGCTGCCGCCTGCGCGTAGGAGCCGACCGCGATGGCCAGTCGCTCACGGGGGAGGTTGCGGCCGAGGTAGGAGAAGCCCATGTTCACCTCGCCCAGCACGTCCTCGGCGGGCACGATCACGTCGGTGAAGTTCAATTCGGCGGTATCGGAGGTCCGCAGGCCTAGCTTGTCGAGTTTGCGGCCGACGGTGTAGCCGGGCGACGTGGTGTCGACGACCAGCAGCGTGATGCCGAACCGGCGGTCGTCCTCACGCGGTGCCGCAGTGCGGGCGCACACGATGACGCGGTCGGCGTGGACGCCACCGGTGATGAAGGTCTTGGAACCGTTCAGTACGTAATGTGTGCCATCGCCCGACGGCTTTGCGGTGGTGCGCATTCCGGCCAGATCCGAGCCGGTGCCCGGCTCGGTCATGGCGATGGCGAACATGGTCTCGCCCGACATCATGCCCGGGAACCAGCGCTGCTTCTGCTCCTCGGTCGCCAACTCCTTCAGGTAGGGCAGGCACAACCCGATGTGGACGCTGGAACCGCCGAAGGACACCGCCGCGCGGGAGCACTCCTCGGTGATGATGGCCTGGAACTTGTAGGAGTCGATGCCGGACCCGCCGTACTCGGTGGGGATCTCGATGCCGAAGAGGCCCAGCTCGCCGAGCTTGTAGTAGAAGTCGCGCGGCGCGATGCCGTCCTCGAACCACTTGTCGTACACCGGCACGACCTCGGACTCGATGAACGCTCGGATCATCGCCCGAAAGTCCTCATGTTCCTGGGTGTAGACGTCCCTGCGCATCGCTACCTTCCTGATTGGTGAACGGTGTTAGCCAATGTCGACCACTATAAGCTAACGTCGTTCGCCAACGCAATGAAGGAGCTCATGGTGGCAAGGCCGCGCATTCTCAGCCGCGAACGGATCCGCGACAGCGCCCTCGGCATCATCGACAGGGACGGCCTGGAAGGGTTGTCCATGCGTAACCTGGCCGCCGATCTCGGAGTGCAGGCCGCCTCGCTCTATAAGCACTACCCGACCAAAACCGAAGTGCTCGACGAGATTGCAGGCATGGTCGTGAGCATCGTGGACACCTCCGCCTTCGACGCCGACGAAGCATGGGATGTGGCGCTGGCCGATTGGGCGCGCTCGTACCGCTCTGCCCTGGCTGCGCATCCCAATCTGGTGCCTTTCCTGGCGCTCGGGCTCAGGCATCGCGATGAGAGTCTGCGCATCGCCAACGCTGTACACGGCGGGCTGGTGCGGGCCGGATGGCCGCCTCGCGAGGCGACGATGATCGGCGCCGCCACTCGGTCATTGGTCCTCGGATCGACCATCGGGTCGTTCTCGCGCGGTTTCGCCGATGATGCGCAGATATACCGGGATCGCTATCCGCACATGCGGCAGGCGCACCGGCTGCCGGCAAAGGCCGACGAGATCGACCAGGCCAGTTTCGAGCTCGCGCTCACCTCGTTCATCGATGGATTGCGGGCCCGATTCGTCGCCGTCGGTCGTACTGCCGGAGTGTGAATCATCGCGCCGTACCGGCGCAGCGCGTCGGCGTGCCGACGTACGCTGACCCAGATGCGTGGCACCGGGAAGCGGCGATGACCGACGCCGATGACGAGTGGGTGGAAGCGGAACCGGATTACCGGTTCACTCTGGCCAACGAGCGGACGTTCCTGGCCTGGATTCGCACGGCGCTGGCCCTCATCGCCGGCGGTATCGCGGTCGTCCAGTTCGTCCCGTCGTTTGGCATCGCCGGCGTGCGGCACGGTTTGAGCATCGCGTTGACCGCCGGCGGGGGAGTATTGGCCGCCCTCGCGGTATGGCGCTGGCGCCGCGTGCAAGAGGCGATGCGCCGCGATGCGGATCTCCCGCCCACGCTGATTCCCACCGTGCTCGGGATGGCGATCTTCGCCATCACCGTCACCGTGCTCGTCGTCTTGGTCGTCTGGCCTCCCGGTGGCCGGTGACATGCCCGGGTCGCCGCCGGAGAAACCCGGTCTGCAAGCAGAGCGCACCCTATTGTCATGGGAGAGAAGCGCTTTGGGATTCGTTGCCGGAGGGGCGCTGTTGATCATCCGTCAGCACGGACCCTTCGGGGCGGGCCGCGCACTTCTGGCCCTGATCGCCACCGGTCTGGCGTTGAGCGTGCTGGCTGTCGGCTGGCGCCGTTCGAGACTGCTCAACAGCCGGGCTCCGGGTCAGACGCGGGTGCCCGCACCGCAGGCGGAGGTGATGTGGATAGGTACCGCGACCGTTGTCTTCGCGATCGTCATCCTCGGTGCGCTCGTCGCGTCGGCCCTCTTCGCCTCGGCGCCGGACATCATGCCAACGCCATGAACAACTTCTCCAGTTCGGCTTCGGTCAGTGGCCGCTGACCGTCGGCCGCCTCGCCGGTGAGGCACTCTCGCATGCCCGTGGCGACGATCTTGAAGCCGGCCCTGTCCAGGGCGCGTGACACCGCGGCCAGCTGGGTCACGACGTCCTTGCAGTCGCGGCCCTGCTCGATCATGGAGATGACACCGGCGAGTTGGCCTTGCGCCCTGCGTAGCCGATTCAGTACCGCTGTGATTGCTTCCTCGTCGCCAACCATGGCTGCTCCCTTCGCTACACCGAACAGCAATGGTACCGGCGGGGGTATTCCTCGGAGTGGTGGATGAACTCTCGGTGAACTGGACACCCCGACCGGTGGTGTGCGATGGCCCCGTTGCGCCTGGTAACACGAGTCGGCATGGTGACGATAACCAGGATACGGCGCCGGAAACGGCGTTCTCACGAGATGCCGAGTCGAAGCGAGCAAACTAGGCTTCGTCGCGATCCGCAGCCGGGGGATGAGACAGGAGTAGAGGTCAGGGGTTGAGAACCGTACTCGGATTGTCGCTGACCACCAATGGAGTCGGCTGGGTTCTGGTCGATGCCACCGTGCCCACCGGGCGTCCGATCGACGACGACCGGTTCGCGGTGCGACGTCCAGAGGACATGCTGCCGCGTTGCCTGGCCGCGGTCCGCGGGGCCGCCGGTATCGCCGCGGCGGCCGGCTATCAGGTCGGTGCGGTGGGCGTGTGCTGGAGTGCCGATCTGGAAGAACGGTCCACCGATCTGTTGGCGGCGCTGCGGGACGCCGGCTGGTCCGACGTCCGTCCGGTGCGGCAGGTCACCCCCGGAGTATCCGAACTGGACCAACGTCCCGAGTCGGAAGCCGGCACCCAGGTGCCTACGGACCTTTTCGGCGCCGCGCTCGAGGTGGATTTCCCCGATTGTGCCGATTGCGCCGGACGTATCTCCGATTGTGATCCCGAAGTCGTGCAGACGCCGGCCTATCAAGCCGCGCATCTGGTGTTGACCAACGCGGTGCCGCACCAGACCGGGACGCAACATTCCGAACATCGCATTCGGTTGCGCGCGCAGCTCGGCGGGCGGTTGTTGTCCCTGGCCGGAGCGGCCGCCGTGACCGCGGTGATCGCGTTGTTCGCCGTCGGCTCTCAGTTCGGCGGGTCCGAAGTGCCGGAATCGGCGACCCTGGCAAACCGGGCCACCGTCTCCACGCCGCAGACCTCGCCGATCGTGCCTGCCCGACCGGTGGTCGCCGAGTCCGCGCCGGCGGCAGTGCTGCCAACGGTGCCGTCGGTGGCTCCCGTTGCGACACCGGCGGCCAGTGACATCGTCGACACGATTCCCAGCACGGAGTGGGTGCCACCGGCCGTGCAGTACGCCGTGCCCGCACCCGCGGAGCCCGCGGTGATGCCCGAGCCGGTATCGCATCTCGGCGACCCCGTTGCTCCCGTCGCCGCGCCCGGCCCCGAAGCAGCAGCGCCCGCGCCGGACGCGTCGATGTTGACCGTCCCTGCCGCGCCGGTGCCGACGGGTGTGCCGGTTCCCGCCCCCGGCGCGCTGCCAGGTCCGGCGCCCGTTGAAGTGGCGCCCCAGCCGATGCCGGCCGAGCTGTTACCGCCCCCACCGCCGGCGGCTCCACCTGTGCCGGCCCAGTCGGTCGATCCGATCCTCGGCGCTTTGCCCTGACCGCACGAGTCGGTGCGGTGCACCGGCAATCGATGTGGGCGCTCTCGTCGTCGACTCGCATCGCTCGGCAGAAGCGTAGGCTGTCTAACTATGGGACGAGTCGACAGTGACACCTGGGACCTTGCGACAAGCGTCGGCGTGACGGCGACCGCCGTGGCCATGAACCGGGCGATCGCCACCCGGGCGAATATCGCCGGGATCAGCGATCCGTACGCCGAGCCGCTGGTATCGGCCGTGGGGATCGGCGCGTATGCCCGATACGCCCGCGGTGAGATCGATGGTGCGGCGGCCGACGATATATCCCGGATGGCCGACGGTATCGCCGCGCGCACCCGGTTCTACGACGACTTCGTGACCGCCGCAGTCGATTCGGGCATCCGTCAGGTCGTCATCCTGGCCTCGGGTCTGGATGCCCGCGCCTATCGGTTGGGCTGGCCGTCCGATGTCGTGGTCTACGAGCTGGACCAGCCGCAGGTGATCGAGTTCAAGACCCGAACCCTGGCAGATCTGGGCGCGACCCCGGCGGCGGAGCACCGCACTATCGGGGTGGACCTGCGCGACGACTGGCCCGCCGCGCTCCGGACGGCAGGATTCGACCCATCTAGCCCGGCCGTCTGGCTGGCCGAGGGGTTGCTGGTGTACCTACCGCCCGAGGCCCAGGATCGGTTGTTGGACAACATCTCCGAGCTCAGCGCCCCGGGAAGCCGGATCGCCACCGAGAACACCGCGACCATCAGCCCGGACGACCTGGTCAAGATCAGCGAACGGATGCAGGAAATGCGCGGGAGATGGCAGGACAGGGGGATCGACCTCGGTGTCGACGTCGACGTCGCCGAACTGTTCTATCCCGGTGAGCGCACCGAGACCGCAACCTATCTCGCAGGCCGCGGATGGCAGCCCGTGTTGCGTCCGAGCTCGGAATTGTTCGCCGAGTACGGTATGCCTGCATCCACCGAGGCGCTCTCCGCCTTCGGCGATATCACCTATCTGGTTGCCACTTTGGGCGAGGGCGCGGTCTAACCTGCAGGCACGCTCTCGCCGGTGGCGACAGCTTTGGCCCAGCGGTAGTCGGCCTTACCTGCAGGTGACCGCTGGATCTTGGGATGCCGGATGAAGGCTTTCGGGATCTTGTAGCGGGCCACCGATCGTCCGCATACCGCGGCAAGGTCCTCGTCATCGGCGTCGGCACCCTCGGCAAGCTGAACCACCGCCACGACCTCGGAGCCCCACCGCTCCGAGGGGCGTCCGACCACGACGACGTCATAGACCGCCGGGTGCGCGGCGATGGCGCGTTCCACCTCCTCGACGAAGATCTTCTCGCCGCCGGAGTTGATGGTGACCGAGTCCCTGCCGAGCAGTCGGATGCGGCCGTCGTCGAGGACATCGGCCCGGTCGCCGGGCACCGACCAGCGCACACCGTCGATTGTCGGAAATGTGCGCGCCGTCTTGTCCGCATCGCCGAGGTAACCCAGCGGGATCAGATCCCGGCGCGCCAGCCAGCCGCCGCCCTCACCGGCGGTGAGCACCCTCGACAGGTCCTCGGCGACCACCGCGGTATCGGACTGTGCGGTGAAGACCGCCGGTGTCGTCTCGTCGCCGGACGTGGAGAACGTGCTCAACTGTGCGCCGGATTCCGAGGCACCCACCGCGTCGAGCAGCGTCACATGGGGCAGCGCGGCCAGGATGCGCTCGCGCACCGTCGGCGAGAGCGTTGCCCCGCCGTTGGTGATGGTGAACAGCCCGGACAGGTCGTAGTCCCCACGTTCGATCTCCTCGACGAGCGGCCGGGCGACGGCGTCGCCGACCACCGGAATCGTCAGCACGCGTTCACGTTCGGCCAGCCGCAGGACCTCGGTCGGCCGCAACCGCTCGACATCGTCGGGGATGACCAGGCGCCCGCCCATCGTGATCGCGTTGTAGGCCGCCCACTGCGCAGCGCCGTGCATGAACGGCGGGATCATCAGCATCGCCAGTGCTCCGGCTCCCGAGCGGGCCTTATCGGCCAGCTCGGCGTAGGAGGCCAGCGCGCGATCGGCGCCGAACGGCCTGCCGCCCATCGACGAAAGGAAGATGTCGTGCTGGCGCCACAGTACTCCCTTGGGCATCCCGGTGGTGCCCCCGGTGTACAGGATGTAGAGATCGTCACCGGACACCTCCGGCATTCCGGTGGCCGGGGCGGGCGTGCGCAAGGCCTGCTCGTAGTCCACCGCGCCGGGCAGGAGGTTGTGACCGGTGCCATCGTCGACCTGGATCAGTACCTGGAGATGGGGCACCCGGTCCAGGATCGAGGCCACCCGCGGAGCGAACTCGGCGTTGTAGACCAGGGCCCGGGCTTTCGAGTCGTTGAGCAGATAGATCAGCTCTTCCTCGACGTAGCGAAAGCTGACGTTGAACGGTGCGACTCGGGCGCGGTAGGCGCCGATCATCGACTCCAGGTACTCGTTGCCGTTTCGCAGATAGATGCCCAGGTGGTCCTGGCCGGACTCGTGGCCCGCCAGCCCATCGCGTTCGGTATGACAACCGAGACCTTGCGCCGCGAGAAAGTGGGCGAAGCCGTCGACCCGGGCATCGACATCGGCGTAACTCAACCGGCGATCCCGCCAGACGAGGAACGTCTGGTCGCCGACGGCCCTGGCCACGGTGCCGAAGACCGATGAGAGATTGAAGGTCGAGTCGCTCATACATTGACCATACATCGAATGCTGAGGCGTATGATCGAGATAGTCTGCTCAGTTCAGCGGAAGCGGTGGATTGGCGCTGTCGAGGTGCTCCACCGTCGTGAATACCAGGTCGCCGTCCCCGATGTTCTCGATATCGTGCAGCAAGAACTCACCGGGACCGAAACGGAAATGTCGAGTCTCGCCCGCGTCGTAGGACACCTCACGCACGGTGCCGTCGTGGGTGTGCTGCCGGCTGCGTCCCGCGTTGATCGCAGTCCAGAAGTAATCGAGGACATGGCGGTGGGCGTGCCAACGCTCCCCGGGTGCCAACCGGATCTCCCACACCCGGACGCGATCGTTCTCGCTGAGCAGCCGTGATCCGACCGCACCGTCGTGGGCGTGCTCCTCGAACTCGGTCTTCAACCAGTCCGGCCAGGTCTCGAAATCTTTTGCGACGAGTTCGCCGGCGAGCGGCAGGTCGGTCAGGAAACTGTTGTCGGTCATGCGATGCGCCTTTCGGGAGGGGTTTCTCGGGGGATACAGACGGGATCAGATTCCGGGGCCGTACAGACCGAATCGCAGATCGGGATCATGGGGATCCCAGGTGTTGTGAAACTGGGACCGCTCTCCCATGCTGACCACGCGGCGCAAAAGGGAATCGCTGAGTTGCAACTGCGCGGGCTCCCATTTCGCAAGCGCGGAGGGGATGTCTCCGGTGGTCTCGGACAGAGCGGTGGCAAGCGTCCAGGCGTCGGCCGCCGCCTTGGCGGTGCCCGCCGCGGCATGCGGTCGTGACGCGCACGCCGCGTCACCGATCAGTGCCACCCGACCCAGTGCCATCCGGTTGGAGCGGACGTCGGAGAGGACCTGCAGATACGGCATCTCGGTCGCAACGACGACCTCGGCCACCGCCGGTGCGAACAGTTCCGTTGCCGCTCGGCGCATCTCGTCGATGTAACGGTCCTGGACCTGGCCGGGATGAATGGACACCGACCCGGTGAAGCCACGCTTGTCGATCAGCATCTCGCTGAGCTCGGGTCCGGCCGGCACGTTGCGATACCAGACGTAGTTGATCAGCCGGTGCGCCTCGTCGAGCCCCTCTTCGCCCGGAATCGGGTACATCGTGATGTGCGAGTTCGGCACCACGTCATAGGTGATGGCGTCGTGAAGCGTGGCGCGCGTGGCGTCGGTGAGCACCGACTGAGCAACTGTGCCACGCCACCCGATATAGCCGGAGTAGACCAGTTCGGAGCTCGGATCGAAGCGCTGCCGTGCCGCCGAGGTGATGCCGTCGGCGAACACCACCAGATCGGCACACTCGGTGCGACCGCTGACGAAGCGCACCGTGGCCCGCTCGTCGTCCTGGTCGAAACCGCAGGCGTATTCGCCGTAGTGGTAGTGCTCGGTGCCGAAGTCCGCCAGTAGGGCCCGGTAGAACGTGCCCCAAGAGGTGTAGGTCCAGCGAGCGGGCTCGCGGTGGGCGATGCCGCCGTCGGCGTTGAGGTATTGGACGTGCGAGGTCGCGGTGTGGAGGTCATCCAGGCGCTGGCTGCTGCGCTCGACGAACCAGCGCACGGTGTCGGGTTGCAGCACGATGCCTCCGCCGCGGCCGTCCAACGGGCCGGGCGTGCGCTCGTACACATCGACGGTGAAGCCGATGTCGCGCAGCAGCAGGGCGGTGGTCAGTCCGCCGATGGATCCGCCGATGACGATGGCCGACAGATGGGAGTGGTCGCTCATGAGTGGCTCTTCTCGATGGGTGTGACGGGCTCGAAATGGCTGTCGGCGGGCAACGGGACACCGCGGGTCTCGGCGGCGAAGGCGAGGCCAACGACGGCGATCAGGCCGAGGGCCGCCACCGTGGCGGTGGCCACCCCGAGGTTGCCGCCGAACCAGGAGGCGGCAATGACGCCGGCGCCCAGCGGTCCGAGGGCTGTGACGAATCGACCGACGCTGTTGGATACCGCGAGTGCGGTGGCCCGCACACTTGGCGGGAACACCTCGGGGCCGTAGATGAAGGTTCCGGACAACGCGCCGAACAATCCGAATCCCAACAATGGCATGGCGAAAAGGAACTCGGTGTACCCGCGGTCAAAGGGAAAGGTCCAGGCAATCGACGCGGCCGACACGGCGAAGCTCATCAGGAAGGTCCTGCGGCGTCCGATGGCATCGGCAATGAAACCCCATGCGGCATAACCGATGATCCCGCCGGCGTTGAAAAGCATGGCCGTGACTGCCACGCGGTGATCGGTGACCGATTGCGGCACAGCATCATTCGCGCTGATCTGCCGGATGATCTGCGGGTACCAGGTGGACACACTCCAGAAGGCAAGCAGGGCGCCCGATGCGAGTGCGGTGCACACCAACATCGGCCTGCGCAGTGGTGGTGAGATGAGGCGGCGGAGGACGAATTGCTCACGGGTCCCGGCGGCCTTGCGCTGCCTGCGCACGTGCATCGCAGCATCGATCTCCGGCGGTTCCGGGACGTAGCGGCGAATGAACCAGACCAGTAGCGCAGGCAGACCGGCCAACAGCATCATGAAACGCCAGCCGTGATCGCCCAGCACCGCGTATACCGCAGCGGCGGCGAAGAATCCGCCGGCGTAGCCGGCCATCATGACCCCACCGGCACGGGCGCGGTATCGATTGCGCCAGGTCTCGGCGATCAGCGCGGCACCCACCGGCGCCTCGACGCCGGAACCGACGCCGGCGATGAATCGCAGCAGGCCCAACTGCCACCAGGTGTCGGCGAAGGCGGCCAGTGCGCTGAACACGGCGTAGGTCAGGATGCCCACCGAGAGAACCCTGGTGCGGCCGAAATAGTCAGCGAGCATCCCGAACAAGATGCCGCCGACCGCCCAGCCCATCAGGAACAGCGCAACGGTGAGCCCGCCGTACAGGCCGATCGATGACGACGAGACCTCGATGCCGCTGTGGGGGAGCAGTTCGGTCATGGTCGGTCCGAGAACCAGGACATAGAGGCTGCCCGCGAAGCCGTCGAGGCCCCAGCCCA
This sequence comes from Mycolicibacterium neoaurum, assembly GCF_036946495.1. Lineage (NCBI taxonomy): Bacteria > Bacillati > Actinomycetota > Actinomycetes > Mycobacteriales > Mycobacteriaceae > Mycobacterium > Mycolicibacterium neoaurum. Next base: position 655,562 of record NZ_JAQIIX010000001.1, on the reverse strand, counting down.
GGGTGGTGCCGGCGAGGACGAGCCATTGCACGCGGGTGATCTCATGTCGCCAGCCGGTACCAACCGGCTGACGGGACGTGTTGTCGTTCACGAAAAACCTTTCAGGAGTCCGGATCCGGGATCAGTTCAGGCGACGCTGGCCGAAGTTGCCGTACCAATCCACGGGTTCGGCGGCGGTGCGCACCACGATCGTCTTGATCCATGAGAAATCGTCGAAAGATTCGGTGCCGGCGTCTTTCCCGGTGCCGGATTCCTTCACCCCACCCCACGGCAGCGATGGTTCCAGGCGGTGGTGGTCGTTGATCCACACCATGCCTGCGATGATCTGTCCCGCGACGCGATGCGCTCGGGCCACGTCGAGGGTCCATACCCCGGCGCCGAGCCCGAACTCGTTGTCATTGGCCATCGCGACCGCCTCGGCCTCGGTGTCGAAGGGGATGACGACTGCGACCGGGCCGAAGATCTCTTCCCGGGCGACCGTCATGGCCATGGTGGCGTCGGCCAGAACGGTGGGGGATATGAAGTACCCGTCACGCAGATCCTCGGGGAGCTCGGGGGTCAGCCCGCCTGCCGCCAGGCGGGCACCCTGGTCGACACCGGTCTGGATCAGCCGACGTACCTTATCGCGTTGGCGGGCACTGATGAGCGGGCCCATCTGGGTGTCCGAGGCGGTGGGGTCGCCGACGACAATGGCTTGCGCCCGGTGCACCAGGGCTGTCACGAACGCGTCATAGATGCTGCGGTGCACCAGGAATCGAGAACCGGCGACACAGGACTGACCGGCGGCCACGAACGCCGAGAACGCCGCGCCCTCGGCGGCGCTCACCGGGTCCACATCGCCGAAGACGATGACCGGGGTCTTGCCGCCCAGTTCGGCGGTCACCCGGGCGAACCGGGATGCGGTCGCCACGGCGGCCGATCGCCCGGCCTCGGTGCCTCCGGTCAGGGTGATCTTGGCGACGTCCGGATGTTCGGTCAATCGGATTCCGGCCTCGCGCCCTCCGGTCACCACATTGACGACTCCGGCCGGTATCCCGGTTCCGGCGATGATGTCGGCCAGCGCCAGCGTGGTCAGCGGTGTCATCTCCGAGGGCTTGACCACCACGGTGTTGCCGTTGGCCAGCGCCGCGGACAGGCTGCGGGCCAGGATCAGCAGCGGATGGTTGAACGGGGTGATGATGCCGCATACCCCGAGTGGTAACCGCTGCTGGTAGGTCAGATAGGGCCCATCGCCGGGAAGTACCGAATGCCGCTGAGCGGCAAGGAGTCCCGCGTTGTAGCGGAACCACTCCGGCACACGCGACAGTTGGGCACGCGTTTCGGTGATCGGGCGGCCGTTGTTCTGGGCCTCCAAGGTGTAGAGCCGCTCGGAATGCTCCTCGATGGCATCGGCGACGCGCAACAACACTCGCGCGCGTTCACTGCGCGGCATCTCGGCCCATGGACCGTCGGAGAAGGCGGCCGCGGCGGCGGCCACGGCGGTGTCGACCTCCGCGGCGCCCATCTCGGCGACCGTGGTGATCACCGTCGCGGTGGCCGGATTCATGATCGCGCGAACGTCGGGTATCTGCGGCGGCGCGGTCACGGGGGCGGCATCGGTGCTGCTGGTCATGTGGGGTGTCCTTCTCCTCGGCGTGACTATGAGTGTCGTCACGTTCGGACGGTCGGACAATGTAGACGGGACCATAAGAGTGCTGTTCCTATGTTTGCGTGTACATGCCCGTGTCATGCTGTTCGGGTGAGTACGACCAACAGCGGCACCGCCGAGGTTCGGCCGGGTGCGGAGATGTCGACGTGGCTCGGCGCGATGCGCGAACTCAGTGCCGCCGCGACCTCGGCTGCCGGACTCGCCGAATTACTCGGCCAGGTCGCGACCACCGCCCGCGCACTGCTGGGGTTCGACTTCTGCGGAGTGCTGATCCCGGACTCCGAGTCCACCAGGCTCGTCGTGGCCGGCTGGAGCGGGTTGTCCGAGGACTACGTGAACCGGGTGAACGGTGACCGGCCGATCCGCCTCGACGGTGGTGCCCCGTCGGCCCGCGCATTCCACAGTGCCCGGTCGGTCACCATTCGCGATATCACCGCGGATCCGGAATTCACGCCGTGGGGTGGTGCGGCCCAGGAGCAGGGGTACCGGGCACTGATCAGCGTGCCGCTGATTGCCGGCGGTCGTACGCTGGGCACGCTCAACGGCTACTACATGCCGGTGCACACCTTCACGCCGACCGAGATCGAGCGGATGACCCTGCTGGCCAATCACGCAGCGATCGCCCTCACTTCGGCCGACCGATTGGAACAGTTGCGCACGCTCAACGACGAGCTGCGTGCGCAACGGGATGCCCTTGCGCGTTCGGAGGAAATCCACAACAGCCTGCTGGCGGTGACGCTTCGCTCCGGCGGGCTCCAGGGCGTTGCCGATGCGCTTTCCGGTCTCATCGGCAGGCCGGTGCTGATCGAGGATCCGCTGCATGAGATCCTCGCCGTGGCAGGGGATTCGGACTCGCTGCCCGATTCTGCGGTGCGGACCGAGAATGCGCCGGGCCACGACGGATCCTCACGGCCGATGCGGTCGGCCGACGGATCCTTCCTGGTGTCCTCGCCTGAACTGGACGGGGAGTTGGTGGCCCGTATCTGGTTCCCCGATGGCGCCCACGAGCCAGATCCGATGACGGTGCGCGCCGTCGAGCACGCATCGATGGTGGTGTCTTTGGAGCTGCTGCGCGAGCGCACCGCGGCCGAGGTGGAGCAACGGCTACGTGGCGAGCTGCTCTCCGAGGTGCTCGGCGAGACGGGCGGCCTTCCCGAAGCCGTGCTGCGGCGAGCTCAGTTGCTCGGACATGACCTGAGCCAACCGCATGATGTGATCGTGGCGAGGATCGACCGTCCTGCCGGGGCGCCGGACAAGTTGCTACGCCAACGCATCTTCGGATCGATCGCCGACTTGGCTGCCGGACAACGCTTTCGGCCACTGGCGGCGAACATCCGCGATGATGTGGTCGTGCTGTGGCCGCGGGCGATGCCGGTTCCCGGTGGTGATGAGGGATCCGCCGCCGCGGTCGCGGCGGCAATCCACGGCGCACTGGCGCGCATGGCGGGTGGGCTCGAGGTCACCGTGTCCGGGGTTACTCCCGGGCAGCAGACCTATGCCGAGGCATACCGCGTCGTCAAGGGTGCGCTGTCGATCGCGGTGGCCGCGCGGCGCACCAATACCGTGGTGACCCTTGAGGATCTGGGTGTCGCCGGACTGCTGCTTCAACTCGATGACCCAGCCCTGCTGACCGCCTTCGCCGCCCGCACGCTCGGGCCGCTACGCGATTACGACCGGGCCCACGGCACGGAACTGGTCAGCACCATCCGCACGTACCTGGCGCACAACCAGGACCGCAGAGGTGCCGCTTCAGCGCTGCACATCCACCCCAACACCTTGACGCAACGATTACAGCGCGCCGAAGCGTTGTGTCAGGTGACATTGGCCGATCCCGCGGTGGTGCTGCAGTTCGCCACCGCGCTCACCGTCGACGCGGTGGCCACCGGTCGGTAGGGCACCGTGCGCCCGGACCGGCGTTTTTCTCATGGTCTTCGGCACATCGAATCCGCGAAACTGTGTGCCCGCGGACATTGAGCCGGGTCTGCGGCGGTCCGACACTCATAGGCACCTTCCGAGAAAGGACATATCGATGATCAGCGCAGACCTGGCGCCCGGCGTGATCGACGTACACGCGCACTGGTTGCCGCGGGAGCTGTTCGACCTCCCCGGCGTCGGTCCGCACGGACGCATGCACGATCGCGACGGGCAACTCTTCCTCGGTGAGATCCCGCTGTCGATCGCCACCGACGCGATGAGCGATATCGCTGCCATCCGTGCCGACATGGACCGCAACGAGGTCGGGGTCCGGGTGCTGTCGGCACCGCCGTTCGCGTTCCCGCTGCAGCCCGGCGCCGCCGCCGATGACTACGTGACAGCCTTCAACAGCGCGCTCACCGACGTCGTCGCCGGCGCCGACGGTACGCTGCTCGGACTGGGACTTGTCAGCCTGGCCGACAGCGCCGCCGTCACCAGGCAGCTGACACGACTGGCCGACACCGAAGGCATTGCCGGCGTTGCCGTTCCACCGTTACTCGGCAACGAGTCCCTGGACGGACCCGCTCTCGGGCACGTGCTGCGTGAGGCGGCCCGGCTCGATCTGTCGGTGTTGGTGCACCCGATGCAGTTGCCGCAACCACAGTGGGCGAAGTACTACCTGAACAACCTCATCGGCAACCCGACCGAATCGGCGACAGCGGTGGCAGCACTGATCCTCAGCGGACTCAAGGACGAGCTCCCGGGTCTGCGCATCTGTTTCGTGCACGGTGGCGGTTGCGCCCCGGGTCTTCTCGGTCGATGGAGCCACGGTTGGCGGGCGCGTGCCGACGTCCGGGCCGCCGGGTCACGTGCACCGCAGGACGTGTTCGGCGAGCTGTTCTTCGACACCGTCACCCATGGGGCCGCGCAGCTGGACCTGCTCTGCGCCCTCGCCGGCACCGACAAAGTGCTGTGCGGCAGCGATTACCCGTTCGATATGGCCGATGCCGATCCCGCCCGGTTCGCCGTCGAACACGGCCCAGGGCGCGACAGCATCATCCGGGCGGCCATGGCCTACCTCGGCCTGGATCGGGAGCGGCAGCGATGACACGGTTGTTCAGCCCGCTCACCCTGCGCTCGGTGACCTTCGCCCATCGGGCTTGGATGTCACCGATGATGCAGTTCGCCGCCGTGCCTGCGGGTCCGGACGAGGGCTCACCCACCGACTGGCACACCCAACATCTCGGTTCGCGCGCCGTCGCGGGGGCGGCACTGGTCATGGTCGAGGCGACCGCCGTGCACCCGGTGGGCCGCAGCAGCGTGTTCGACCTCGGCCTGTGGAACGACCGGCAGGCCGACGGTCTGCGTCGCATCGCCGAGTTCGTCGCCGCGCAGGGTTCGGTGCCTGGTATCCAGATCGTGCACGCCGGACGCAAGGGCTCCACCGGACGCCCGTGGGGTGTCGATGACCAGCGCTGGCCCACGGTGGGCGCCAGCGCTGTGCCGTTCGGTCGTCTGCCGACGCCTTCCGAGCTCGGTATCGACGAGATCGGTTTGATCACAACGGCATTCGCCGATGCAGCCGGGCGGGCCGCGCGAGCCGGATTCAAGGTGCTGGAAATCCACGGTGCGCACGGCTATCTGATCCATCAATTCCTCAGCCCGCAGTCCAACCGACGCACCGACGGTTACGGCGGATCGCCGGACAACCGGATGCGGTTTGCTCTGGAGGTTGTCAGCGCCGTGCGCTCGGCGTGGCCGCAGGAGTTACCACTGTTCTTCCGGGTGTCGGCGACCGATTGGCTCGGCGGCGATACCGAGGACCCACGCCCGGGGTGGACGGTGGCGGAGACCGTCACGCTCGCGACGAGACTGAAGGCGCTCGGCGTCGATCTGATCGACGTGTCCAGCGGAGGATCGGTCCCCGACGCGCAGATCCCGGTGGGGCCGGCCTATCAGGTTCCGTTTGCGGCCCGCGTCCGCAAGGAGGCCGAGATCCCCACCAGCGCAGTCGGCCTGATCACGGACCCCCAACAGGCCGACAGCATCATCGCCGGCGAGGAGGCCGATGCGGTGTTCCTGGCCCGGGAGCTCCTGCGCAACCCTGGCTGGGTCTGGCAGGCGGCCGAACAGCTTGGTGCCGACCCGGAGCATCCGGCGGCCTACCGCCGCGCCTTCACGTGACGCACGGCCCTCGGTCAAGCAGGGAAGAATCCGTCGCCGGTGAGGGTTCCGGGCTGCCAACCACGAGTTCCGAGGCACAACATCGGCCTGCCGTCGGCGGTCTGGGCCGCGCCCTGAGGAACCGAGCACGGCGCGCCGACCTCCTGGACCCCGTGCAGGTCATAGGACACCGTCCAGAAGCCCGTATAGACCGGCGGCCACTGATTCGGGATCCAGCTGCACTTCATCGGCTGGCCACCGCGACCGCGGCCGAACGTGAACAGCTGGGTGTTCTCGCACGGAGCGCCGAGCGCGGCGTGATAGTTCATACCGGGCACGTCGTTGGGGTAGTGGCCCGATTCGTCATCGGCGACGGCGGGCGCAGCAAAACCCACCGCGGCGACGATGGCCGCCGCCGCAACCGTCAGTTCACGAAACATGTCCCGCCCTCACCGTCGTCGATCATCCCGGCAAAGCTTAGTGGTGTCGGCCAGGCGATGGTGGCTATTCCGGTGCGTCGAGCGCGCTGACCGCGATGCCATACGGCAGGAAGCGCACGCGCCTGGCCGGGTCGGTGTTGTTCTTGTTGGCCCGCAGCGCCTGTAGTTCGTTGGGGTACACCTCTTCGATGTGCGCACCGCCCGCGGCATCGACGGTGTAGATGGCCCACACGCCGTCGCCGGCATCCCCGGTGGTCTCCGGCGCTGCCGGTTTGGCCTGAGCGGTGAACTGGTCGATCAGGGTCGACCAGCCCGCCCTCTTGCCGAATCTGTCCAACGCATCACGCAGTCCCTCGCCGGCTTCGCGAGCCAGCCTGTCAAACTCTTCTGGGTCGATACCGAACGGCCCGTTCTGGCTCATTGCCGTCCTCCTTCGCACAGGGGTGGTACCCAAGGATATGTCCACAACACGTACAGCGGTTCTGGCAGCGGTCGAACGCTCGCCGGCGGCCGCCGCCGCGCATGATCGGGCGGCATGGGTGGGCCTGTTCACCGCGGGGGCACGCATCGAGGATCCGGTGGGGTCGCGTCCGCACACCGGCCGGGCGGAGATCGAACAGTTCTACGACACCTTCATCGGTCCTCGGGACATCACCTTCCATCGCGATATCGACATCGTCTGCGGTACCACCGTGTTGCGCAACCTGGTCCTGGAGGTTGCGATGAACGCGTCGGTGACCATGCGTATCCCGGCCGTGCTGCGTTATGACCTCACCGTGGTCGGTGACGCGCTGGCCATCGACCGGTTACAGGCCTACTGGGAGCTGCCCGCCATGGCGTGGAAGTTCACCCGCAACGGTCCCGCTGCTTTTCCCGCGGCCGTCGCGTTGACCCGTGCTCTGTTGACCAACCAGGGACCCGCGGGTGCGCTCGGCTTCGTCGCCGGCGTCAACGGTGTGGGAGCCCGCGGCAGGCGCCTGATCGGTCAGTTGGTCGACGACGCGATTGCCGGTGACGAGATGACGGTGAAGCGGCGGCTGGGCGATGCCGAGATCACCGCAGGTGACACCGGGCGCCTGCGGCCCAGCGAACTGGTGGCCGCACTGGCGGGCAAACGCCGGCGGACAATCCTGACGGCAGGCAGGCACGTCGTCGTCAGCCTCAGCGGTACCGACGGGCCAGCCGTCCTGATCACCGAGGTGGGTGTTCGGCCCAGCCGGGTGCGGCGGGTGCGGCTGTTCACCGAGACGCCCCGATAGATGGGTGTGTCGCGCACGGTCACGTGCGCCACGTGAGACGGTAGTGAGCATCATGGAAAGTTCCACACCTGCCGAACCCGCCACCGGCGCGTCGGCCAGGTACATCAGTTACGAGGAGTTCGGCCGCCACTTCTTCGATGTCGCGGTGTCCGAGAAGCGCGTCGCCGACGCAATCGGGGCGATCGCCGGTGATGAGTTCGAGATGGGTCCGATGGGCCAGGGTCCCGGTGGTATCGCCAAGGTGACCGCCCGGGTGCGCGTCCAGTATCCGCGGGTGACGCGCCATGTGGGCGAGGCCATCTCCTTCGACATCCGCATCCCACTCGAGATCAACATGGTGATCGATCTGCGGATCGACAAGCCGCGCTTCATGGTGTTCGGCGAGATCTCGCTGCAGGCGGTGGCGCGGGCGGCCGAACCGCTGTTGCTGATCCTCGATGTCGGCAAGCCAGGGCCCCGCGATATCGCCATCCACGTGACCTCGGGGACATTGCGTGCCGAGGTGCTGCGCGTGATGGCCGGTATCGACGCCGAGATCAAGCGGTTCATCTCGGCGCATGTGGCCGGTGAGATCGACAGTCCGGGGGCCAGGGCGGCCAGAATCATCGACGTGGCCCAACAGATCGACGGTGCCTGGCACAGCTGAGGGCGCATCAGGGCGTGTCGGTGCCCTAGCATGGTCACCCATGCGCCGAATTCAAGCTTGTGTGCTCACCGCCGTGGCAGCGGCCGGTCTCGCCGTCGCCGTCGCAGGCCCGGCACACGCGGATTCTGCGGCCGATGTCTTCCTCGGTGCGCTGGACGCCGCCGGGGTGACCGCGCCGACCACGCTCAACGCGGTCGACACACTGGCGCTGGGCCAGTCGGTCTGCCCGATGCTGTCCGCGCCCGGCCAGAACGTCGCCAATGCCGCCGCCACGGTCGCCGACCGGGCCGGCATGTCCCTGGGGCCCGCGACGATGTTCACCGGCGTGGCGATATCGATGTTCTGCCCGGCGGCGGTGGCCGGGATCGGAGACGGCAAGATCTTCGGCTTCGACCCGTTCGGCCGCTGAACGTCGTTGCTACTGCACCACTGAACTGGCCGGGACCGGCACAAGCTGCGGATGTCGAGCCTGGTGTCCGTGAAAGGCACTGCGGCCCCGCAGATGTCGCCAGATCCACGGCATGAACATGTTCCGGGTCCACTGCAGTTGCGCCGACACCCGCGATCGAGGTGAGCGATGATCGTCCCCCGCCGCGGCCAGGGCCCAATCATGATCGGCCCCAGCCAGTTCCAGGGCTTCCGCCGCGGCCGCGGCGAACAGGAGATGCCCGGTGGTGGAACCGTGCACCCGGTCCGGACTCCAGACGGCGGGATCGGTCATCGATGCGGCGCTGTACAGGTCGACCAACCGGAATCCGTGCCGGCCCGCGGCGTTGCGGATGACATCGTTGATCCGAAGCACCCGGGATACCAACAGCCGCCCGGCGGGTAGCAGCTGGGTGATATCGGGGAACGTGGTGGTCACCACGGTGGCCCCCGATGACGCCAACGCGTCGTAAAGCACATCGAGTTCGCCGAGCGCGCGAGTGAATCTGCGACCGGGTCGGGTCACATCGTTCATACCCACGCACACCGTGATCAGGTCGGGTTGCATCGCAACGGCCTGCGGCAGTTGCACATTCAGCACATCGGCGATGCGTTTACCCCGGATCGCCAGGTTGGCATAGAGCAGGCCGGGGGAGTCTGCGGCGATCATGCCAGCCAGTCGATCGGCGAATCCGACCAGTGCCCCGGAGCCGTCGACATCCCAGAGGCCTTCGGTCTGACTGTCACCCAGGGCGACGTACCTGTGGTACCGGCTGCCGGTCACGCAGGTGACTGTAGCGCCGACACCGGCATGGTGCTCGCCGAGACTGGTCGGGGCTGTCGACTACGCTGCGCTGATGCCACGTACAAGCGCAGGGTTGCTGCTGTACCGGGTGACCGAGGGCACGGCCGAGGTGCTGATCGGGCACCCGGGCGGCCCGTTCTGGGCACGCAAAGACGATGGCGCATGGTCGATTCCGAAGGGCGAGTTCGACGAGTCCGAGGACGCCTGGTCGGCAGCCCGCCGAGAGTTCAGCGAGGAGATCGGGTTGCCCGTACCCGAGGGCGAACGGATGAATTTCCCGCCGCTGCGCCAGCCCGGCGGCAAGATCGTCACCGCATTCGCGGTCGAGGCGGATCTCGATGTCACCGGCGCGGTCAGCAATACGTTCGAGTTGGAATGGCCACGAGGTTCCGGCCATATCCGGCAGTATCCGGAACTCGACCGTGTGCAGTGGTTCACCGTCGGTGAGGCCCGGATCAAACTGCTCAAAGGGCAACGGCCGCTACTGGATCAGCTGATGGCGCGGCTGGCCGGCCGGGCCGGCGAATAGCTCACGCCGGCCGAGCCGGCCAGCGGCTCAGGGCAATCCATTGCTGATACGGATCTGCTCGCGGCACTCGCGGCGGGTCTGACCGGTCTGCTGCATGCACACTCGCACCGGGGACTCCAACGCGGCGGGCAGCGGTTCCTCGCTGGGATCCGGCGCCTCGGTGGTCACCGTGGGACTCGGTACCGGTCCCGGCGTCAACGACCAGATGGTCGCCTGGGTCCCCGCCAGGGTTTCGCAGTAGACCGTCGTCCCATCGGCGGTTGTGCCCGTGCCGCCGACCGGACCGCAGTCGGCACCGACCACCGCTGCGGCGGCCGGTTCGGTCACATCGGTGGTGACCGTGACGGTCGCATCGGGAGCGGAGGTGGTCGTGCTCGCCGGCGGCGGCGCCGGGACGGCCGTGGTGGAGGGCCGGGTGCTGGAGGTGGTCACGGGTGCCGCCTCCGGACGTTCATCATCGGCGCGGCCGAATTCGAATGCCGCGACCACGATCGCGATGCACAGCAGTACCGCCAGAACCCCGGCAACCAGGATCGCGGCCGCGGGGCGCTGCCTGCGCACCCTCGGTTTCTTGGGGGCCGGTGCCAACCTGGTCTGCTCGGAGGTGTCACCGGCCAGTTGGTGTCCGAGGGCGCGGGCGAAGTCGGTACACCGGTCGAACCGGTCGCCGGGCTCCTTGGCCAACGCCTTGGCGAACACCGGGTCCAGGTGCGCCAATTCGGGTCGCCGGCTGCCGATCGCGGGCGGCGAAGCCGACAGATGTTGACTGATGACCACCGCCGGGTTGGAGTTGCGGAACGGCGGTGTTCCGGAGAGCAACTCGTATGCGGTGGCCGCGAGGGCGTATTGATCCGACCTACCGTCCAGGGGATTGCCCATCAGCTGCTCGGGTGCCGCGTAGGACACCGTGCCGACGGTCATGTTGGTCGCGGTCAATCCGCTGACATCATCGGACCACCGCGCGATACCGAAATCGGCCAGCACTATGCGCTGGTCGCCGGAGTCCGGACCACAGATCAGGATGTTGGCCGGTTTGACGTCCCGATGCAGCAGATTGCGCTGATGCGCGTAGTCCAGCGCCTCGGCGACCGCGGTGACGATCTGGATGACCTGTTGCGGCGGGAGACCATGGGGGTGGTCCTCGCGCAACAACCGGGCAGCGTCGGTGCCGGGGACGTAGTCCATCGCGATCCAGAGCTGACCGTCGCTCTCGCCGCGGTCGTGCACACCGACGATGTGCGGATGCCACAAGGTGGCGGCGATATCTGCCTCGCGCTCGAATCGTTGTCGGTACTCGTCGTCGGTGGACACCTGCGCGAGCAGGATCTTCAGCGCGTCCTGGCGCGGGAGTCGAGGGTGCTGGGCGAGGTAGACCTCACCCATCCCGCCGGCGCCCAGGGCGCGAACGATCGTGTATCCGGCGAACGTCTCGCCAGGCGCCAATGGCATGGGCGAATACTAGACGCCGGACTCAGGGAGCGGGCGGAGGAACGGGCGCCGGCGAGGTGGGAACTCCCGCTTGTGCCGGCGGCATCGGTGTCGGGGTCACGGTCGTGACACCGTTCGCGCCGACCGTGCGCCCACCCGGGCCCGATCCGGTGGACCGGCTGGCACCGGCGGCATCGAATGCTGCCTGGGTGCAATTGAGCATCAGCTGCATCTTCCCGGACGGGATGTACTTCTGCTTCTCCACGATGCACATGCTCTGCTGGATGTCGCTGCCCACCGCGCCACCGAACATGGACGGGATGCCCATGCTCTTGAGGATCGCAACGGCCTTGCCGTACGGTTCGCCGACCACGTTGTAGGCGGCCTGCGCCGCCTGCGGGTCCGAGCTCGCCGTGCCTGCGGTGACCATGGCCGCCGATGCGATGGCGCAGGCGCCCAGCCCCAAGCCGATTAGCTTCTTCACGTGACCTCCGGGTGTCGCGGTGCGCTGCGAACATATCGCAGAACCACACCTGTAGAAACTCCAGTCACGTGTCCATCGCCGGCACCTGGGCTTTCATTACTTCGGCAAGCGCATCGGCGCGGCGATCGGTGAATACGTCCTCCAGGGACATCCGCGCACCGTCGGGCCCGGACAGTGGGACCCGCCAGTTCGGGTACTCGTCGGTGGTACCGGGCTGGTTCTGCGCGCGGAGGTCACCGACGGCGTCCGGCAAGGCCAAGGCCAGCAGTTTCGACGGTGTGCGTCCGAGGAAGGCGTGCAGGCCGCGGACGATCTCATCGATATCGGGCTGTTCTCCGACCAGGCCGAGGCGGCGCAGTTCGTCGAGCCAGGCCTGCTGATCCACCCGATCGTCGGCGATCTCCTCCTCGACCGGCCGGGTCAGCAGCCCCAAGGACTCGCGCAGGCGGATGTGCTCACCTGCCAGGTAACCGGCCGTGGGCGGCAGATCATGGGTGGTCACCGCGGACAAGCAGGCCTCACGCCAGTGTTCGGCGGGCAGCGGTGCGCCCTCGTCGGTGCGTTCGAACCACAGGATCGACGTGCCGAAGAGTCCGCGGTCGCGCAGATAGTCACGTACCCACGGCTCGACAGTGCCGAGATCCTCGCCGACCACGACGGCGCCGCTGCGATATGCCTCCAGTGCGACGATGCCGATCAGCGCATCGTGGTCATAGCGCACGTAGGTGCCCTCGGTCGGCGCCGCGCCCTGCGGGATCCACCACAACCGGAACAGTCCGATGATGTGGTCGATGCGGACGCCGCCGGCGTGGCGTAGCACTGCGTTGACCAATGCTCGGAACGGTGCGTAGCCGGTGCGTCGCAACTGGTCGGGCCGCCATGGCGGTTGCGACCAGTTCTGGCCGAGCTGGTTGTACTCGTCCGGCGGTGCCCCGGCAGTCACCCCACGCGCCAACACATCTTGTAATGCCCAGGCGTCCGCGCCGTCGGGATCGACGCCGACGGCGAGGTCGTGCATGATGCCGAGGTCCATGCCGGACTGGGTGGCTCTAGCCTGAGCGATGGTCAGCTGATCATCGAGTTGCCACTGCAGCCAGCGGTGGAAGTCGACGGCTGCCTCGTTGGCGGCCGCGAACGCGGCAACCTCGGGGTTGTCCGGATGGGTCAGCGCTTGCGGCCAGGTGTGCCAGTCCGGGCCGTGCACCTCGGCCAGCGCGCACCAGGTGGCGAAGTCGTCGAGGCTGCGGCCCTCGCGAGCCCGGAAAGCCGCGTACGCCAGTTCCCGACCCGCGGACCGAGGCACCCGGTACACCTGTTGCAGGGCAGCACGTTTCACCTTCCAAGCCGCGTCGCGGTCGATCCCGTCACGGCGTCGGGCGCGGGCGGCAAGCTCGGCTCGGGCCTTGCGCAGGGGGCCGCGTCTGCGCAACTGTGCGTACTCGTCGATGGCCTCCACTCGCAGATACAGCGGATTGACGAACCGGCGGGAGGTCGGCAGATAGGGCGACGGCTCCATCGGGGCCACCGGCGCGGCCGCGTGCAAGGGATTGACCAGGATGAATCCCGCGCCGTGCCGGGCCGCCGACCAGATGGCAAGGTCGGTCAGGTCCGTCAGATCGCCGGTGCCCCAGGACTGTTCGGAGGTGACGCTGTAGAGCTGGGTGGCCAGGCCCCACTGCCGCGTGCGCGGCGGCGCCAACGCCGATGGTGCGACGATCAGGTTGGTGTCCGTCTCGATCGTGTCGGTCCTGGCGTGTAGGCGGTGATACCCGGGCGGTAGATCGGCAGGCAGTTCGAAGGTGGCCTCACCGATCATCCGGCCATCCAGATCGTATGGCGCACGATTGTTTTCGAGCTGGCGCAGCTCGGCGCGCAGGGAACCGTCCTCCAGCTCGACCCACACATCGACCGGCCGGCCATGGGTCACGTGCACCCAGAACGGCGCGGCGGTGCCCGAGCGGGCCACCACAGTCGGCGCCAAGGTGTCACCCCAGTACTCGCGGTCGTGCGACCGCGCGGCGCGCTCCCGTTCGGCCGGGGTAGCGGCGGGGACTCCGAGCGCGGCGAGCACGGACACCAGCGTGTGCTCGGGCACCGGAACGCTGCGGCCACGCCAGTCGACGAACTCCGTTGCCACCGCGTACCGCCGTGCGAGATCGGCCAATTCGGTCATGCTCGCAATCTTGCCGGATCTGCCGCGCCGCCGCCGGACCGGTGGACAACGTTGCGCGCGGCGTCAGTATCGTCGGCGGGCATGCCGCCAGGAGCCAGTACCGACCCCGACCGGCGAGCACGGATCGCCGTGGGCGCACTGTTCCTGACCAATGGCGCGGTGTTCGCCAACCTGCTGCCGCGATACCCGGAGATCAAGAGTGATCTGGGGCTGTCCAATGCCGGGTACGGAGCGGTGGTGGCGGCGTTCGCCGCAGGTGCGCTGGTGGCCGGACTGGCCGCCGGCGCGATCATCCGGCGGTTCGGATCGGCACGTGTCGCGGTGGGTTCGTCGGTGCTGTTGGCGGTGTTGATCGCGACCGCGGGTTCGGCGGGCACGCCCGCGCTCCTGGCCGCGGCACTGTTCTGCGCCGGGGCCTGCGATGCCGTCACAGATGTCGCGCAGAACGTGCATGGCCTGCGCGTTCAACACACCTACGGGCGCTCGATCATCAATTCGCTGCACGCGGTCTGGGCTGCGGGCGGCATCCTCGGTGGGTCCATGGGTGCCGTCGCCATCGCCCTGGGTGTCGGGCGAGGGTTGCACCTGGCCATCGCGGCGGCGTTGTTCGCGGCGGTGGCGCTGGCGGCCTATCCGTTCCTGTTGCCGGGGCCCGATCGCGCCGAGGACCACCATGACGGGCCCACCGGGGCGGGACGGCCGACGCGGCTTCCGGCGTATGTGTTGCTGGCGGTTCTGGTGGTCGTGGCCATCGCCGGGGCCATCATCGAAGATGTCGGCAGCACCTGGGCCACGCTCTATCTGCGCGACGGGCTCGGCGCACCGGGGCCGGTCGCGGTGTTCGGCTATGTCGCGTTGATCGGGTGCATGTTCGTCGGGCGGCTGTCAGGTGATCGCTTGGTGGACAGGTTCGGCGAGCGCGCAGTCACCAGGACCGGCGGACTGGTGATGGCGACCGGTATGGGTCTGGCCCTTGCGTTTCCGTCGGTACCCGGCACGATCGCCGGTTTTGCGGCGGTCGGCCTCGGGGTTGCCACACTTGTGCCTGCGGCGATGCACGGCGCCGACCGACTACCCGGGTTGCGGCCGGGGACGGGGCTGACGGTGGTGGCGTGGCTGATGCGCCTGGGGTTCGTCGCCTCGCCGCCGGTGATCGGGCTGATCGCCGATGCCGCCGGGTTGCGGGTGGGACTGCTGCTGGTACCCGCGGTGGGAATGCTGGTCGCGCTGCTGACCTGTGTGCCGGGCGTGCTCAGTGCACCACGCCGGCCATCTCGATCGTGAGCACCCCGGCGATGATCAGGGCGATACCCGCGATCATCCGCCAGGTCAACGGGTCGCGGAACAGCACCCGTGCGGCGACGGCCACCAGCGCGACACCGCATGCGGTCCAGATGCCATAGGCCACACCGACCGGCATCCCCAGCGACAGCGACACCCACAACAGATAGAAGGACAGCAGATAGCCCGCCGCCACCGGGACTATCCACCGGCGGCGGCGGAAACCATCGGATGCCCGCAATGACAGCGTGGCGAGCACCTCGGTGCCGATCGCGGCGGCCAGCGCCAGCCACATCACGGTGTCGCCTGTGACGGCGCGTCGTGGGAGCCGAATTCGACCAGCAGGACACCGGCGATGATGAGCACGATTCCCGCCAGCAGCGGCCAGGTGAACGCCTCACCGAAGATCAGCGTGGCGGCGCTGGCGGTGACGGCGGTGCCGGTTGCGCCCCAGATTCCGTAGGCCACCCCGACGGGCATCCCGGTCCGGAGCACCGCGGCCATCAAGATGAACGACGAAAGGTAGCCGGCGACCACGAGGATCAGCCAACCGGAATGGTCCTGTGAGGCGCGCAGTGACAGCGTCCCGGCGACCTCTGTCGTGATCGCTCCGCCCAGCAGGGCCCACTTACGCATTGCGCCAACCTAACCGTGTGCGCGGCCCGCGACCGAAACGGGTGGTGCCGACGTGCCAGTGGGCAACGACCCACGTAGCGGGTGGATATGGACCCCGTCACGTATCGGCGTACCCGAGATCGGCGGTGCCACTATGGAGGATGTGACCGATACCAGATTCTCGATCGATGACACCGCGGTCGTGGAGACCACCAGCGGTCCCGTGCGCGGCGCCGGCGATGGCGTCGTCACCCACTGGTTGGGGGTTCGCTATGCCGCCGCGCCGGTTGGCCCGCTGCGCTGGCGTGCGCCACAACCGCCGCAACGGTGGACCGAGCCGGCCGATGCGACCCGCATGGGGCCGGTGTGCCCACAGCCCACCGACCCGCGTATCCCGCTGGATCTGGGCGCGCCGCAGGGAGCGGACTGCCTGACGGTGAACATCTGGGCTCCGGCCCGCGGCGGTGGTCCACGACCGGTGTTGGTGTGGGTGCACGGCGGTGCCTACATCCTCGGTTCGGGCGCCCAGCCGCTCTACAACGGGCGCGAACTGGCGGCCGGCGGGGACGTCGTGGTGGTGACGGTGAACTACCGTCTCGGCCCGTTCGGATTTCTGGACCTGTCGTGGCTGGGCGAGGGTTTCGAGACCAATATCGGCCTTCGCGATGTGCTGTTCGCCTTGCGGTGGGTACGCGACAACATCGCCAACTTCGGCGGTGACCCGGACCGGGTCACGCTGTTCGGTGAGTCGGCGGGCGGTGGCGTGGTGACCACGCTGCTGGCCAGCCCCGCTGCCGAGGGTTTGTTCCATCGCGCCATCGCGCAGAGCTCGCCGGTCACCTCGGTCTACGACCAGAGACGCGCGCAGCGGATCGGGGAGCAGTTCCTCGCCGAACTCGGTATGACGGCACAGCAGTCAGACCAGCTGAGCGAGCTGCCGGTGACCGCCATCATCGCCGCGGCAAAGGAGCTGTTCAACGATGTGCCGCGGCTGGCGCCGGGCACCCTGGGGTTCGCGCCCATCGTCGATGGCGACATCGTGCCGGACTACCCGGTGAACGTCGCCAGATCGGGACGATCGCTGCCGGTTCCATTGATCATCGGCACCAACGAGCACGAGGCGGCGCTGTTCCGGTGGATGCGTTCGCCGCTGCTACCGATCAGCGGGCAGGCCATCAGCGAGATGTTCACCGCGATCGCGTCAGAGCAACCCGACCTGCAGATCCCCACCCCGGCCCAAATCGCGGCGGTGTACCGCGGGCGCGGTAAGAAACCCGGTCTCGGCGTCGCGCGTGATATCGGTTTCCGGATGCCCTCGATCTGGTTCGCCGAGGGACACAGCGTGGTCGCGCCGGTGCACATGTATCGGTTCGACTGGTCAACTCCCATGCTTCGCGTTCTCGGCCTGGGCGGTGCGCATGCCACCGAACTGCCGTACGTGTGGGGCAATCTGGTGGCAGGTCGCCGCGACCCGACATTCAAACTCGGTGGTCTTGCCGCGGGTACCGAGGTTTCGCGACGAATGCGCCAGCGATGGTGCAATTTCGCGCGCGGCGGCGCACCGGATGCCGATGACGCGCCGCGGTGGCGCCCATACGACGAGCGGGACCGCGTCAACCTGCTGATCGGGCGCGATGACCGGCTGGCGTTCGATCCGGACCATATCCAGCGCAGTACCTGGGGATCCGAGGTGCTGAGCTTCCGTTGACCCGGCACTGCTGCGGTTAGGCTCCTCGGACGGACGTCGTCACGGGTTTGCTCTTTGCACTGCCCGCGCCGATGCGCGACCCCGTGCTGTTCGCCATCCCGTTTTTCCTGCTGCTGCTGGTCGTGGAGTGGACCGCGGCGCGCCGCCTGGAACATCTCGAGTCCGAGCCCAGCGCCGGCCAGCGCAGCCCGGCGGGCGCTTACCAGCGCCGCGATGCCTGGACGAGCCTGTCGATGGGGTTGGTCTCGGTGGTGACCACCGCGGCGTGGAAGGCCGTCGCGCTACTGGGCTACGCGGCGATCTACGCCTATCTGGCGCCGTGGCAGCTGCCGGCGGACCGGTGGTACACCTGGGCGATCGCGCTGCTCGGTGTGGACCTGTTGTTCTACGCCTATCATCGGGCGGCTCATCGGGTACGACTGATCTGGGCCACCCACCAGGCCCACCACTCCAGCCAGTACTACAACTTCGCCACCGCGCTGCGCCAGAAGTGGAACAACAGCGGCGAGATCCTGATGTGGATTCCGCTGCCGTTGCTCGGCGTTCCGCCGTGGATCGTGTTCGCGAGCTTTTCGGTGAACCTTGTCTACCAGTTCTGGGTGCACACCGAGCGGGTCGACAAACTTTGGCGGCCAATTGAATTCGTCTTCAACACACCGTCGCATCATCGCGTGCACCACGGTATGGATGCCGAGTATCTCGACAAGAACTATGGCGGGATCCTGATCCTGTGGGACAGGATGTTCGGCAGCTACCAGGATGAGCTGTTCCGACCGCACTACGGATTGACCACCCAGGTCGACACGTTCAACATCTGGACACTGCAGACCCATGAATACGTCAAGATCGCCCGGGCGGTGCGCGGGGCCCGGCGATTGCGGGATAAGTTCGGATACGTCTTCGGTCCGCCCGGGTGGACCCCGACCCGCAGCAGCGAGCCGGTCGGGACGGTGGCGCCCTGAACCATCCGCAGCGGCCGCTGGCCACGTAGTGTCGCCCGGGTGAGGACAGTCTTCGACGCCCCTGTCGACCCCGCGCTGGTGGAACGGTCGCTGGCGGCAAGCGTGTTCGCCCCGATGTGGCTGGATATCGCCCGTCCGCAGCATCCACCGTTGGTCGGGTCGCAGCGCTGCGATCTGTTGGTTGTGGGCGGCGGTTACACCGGGCTGTGGGCGGCACTGCACGCCGCCGAACGGTATCCGGATCGCCGCATCGTCCTGATCGAGTCGGACCGGATCGGGTGGGCGGCCTCGGGTCGCAACGGTGGTTTCGTCGACGCCAGCCTCACCCATGGCGCCGAGAACGGACGGTCAAGGTGGGCAGCCGAATTCGACACCCTCACCGAGCTCGGCATGGCGAACCTCGACGGGATGGAAGCCGATATCGAACGGCTCGGGCTGGACGTCGACTGGGAGCGGACCGGGATGCTGTCGGTGGCCACCGAGCCGCATCAGGTGGAATGGCTCACCGAATCCGCCGCCGCCGGCGAGGGACGGTTCCTCGACCAGCAGCAGGTGCGCGCTGAGGTCCACTCGCCGACCTATCGGGCCGGTCTGTTCGAGCCGGACAGTTGCGCGCTGGTGCACCCGGCCAAACTCGCCGTGGAGCTGGCCAGGGCCTGTCAGCAGGCCGGCGTGCAGATGCACGAGCACACGCGGGCGATATCACTGGAGTCCGCCGACGGTGCCGTGCGCGTGGACACCGGCTCCGCGACGCTGACGGCGGGAGAGGTGGTGCTGGCCACCAACGTGTTTCCCAGTCTGCTGCGCCGCAACCGTTGGTACACCGTCCCGGTCTATGACTACGTGCTGTCCACCGAGCCGCTGACCGCAGCGCAACTGGAGCGCATCGGCTGGACCGGTCGTCAGGGCGTCGGCGATTGCGCCAACCAGTTCCACTATTACCGACTCAGCGCGGACAACCGGATCGTCTGGGGCGGTTACGACGCCGTGTATCACTTCGGTCGCCGGGTCGATCCCACCTATGAGGACCGGCCGCAGACCTACCGCAGGCTGGCCGAGCACTTCTTCATCACCTTTCCCCAACTCGATGACGTGCGCTTCAGTCATCGCTGGGCGGGTGCGATCGATACCAACACCCGGTTCTGCGCGCACTGGGGTACCGCGCACCGGGGGAAGGTTGCCTACGTCAACGGGTTCACCGGGCTGGGGGTGGGCGCGACGCGTTTCGCCGCTGACGTCTGCCTGGATCTGTTGGACGGCACGCCGACGGTGCGCACCCGATTGGAGATGGTCCGCAAGAAACCGCTGCCGTTCCCGCCGGAACCGTTCGCGTCGGTGGGGATCCAGGCGACGCGGTGGTCACTCGATCGCGCCGACCATTCCGCGGGTCGGCGCAATGTGCTGTTACGCACGCTGGACAAGCTGGGTCTGGGCTTCGATTCCTGACCGACGCGCAGCGTCGAGTCCCAGTGTGCAAATTCCTCCCGTGACCGCCCCGACGGTCTCTAGGCTGTGACCACGAGGGGAGAACGACATGGGGATTCGACTTCAGCGCGCCAAGAGGAGCGCCCAGTGCGCGCCGGTACCGGCAGTGCGCCCACGGACTTATGCCGTGGTGTCCGGTGACACGCTCTGGGGCATCGCGGAGCGGTTCTATGGGGACGGCAGCGAGCAGCAGCGCATCGCGGACGCGAGCGGGCTGACCGATGTCGACCTCGTCCATCCCGGCCAGATCCTGACCCTTCCGTAGGGCCGCTGAACGTTACGCCATGTTACTGGTGTGACTGCTGTGACACGCGGGCCGTTACACGATTTGTGATGTAACGAGATCTGACCGTTATCCGATTCACCCGTCAGCACCCCGGTAATTTCGTCCCGGAGGGGTGGAGGATCGGAGGGCTGGATGCGTGCACGGCTGTTCCTGACGATGATCGCCGCGGCCGTCGCGGTCGGTGTGTCCCCGGCCGGCACTGCCGCCGCCGAACCCGCTGCCGCCCCTGAACCTGCCGTCACCGTGCATCCCGGGATGGAGATTCGGCAGGGCACCACCATGTGCACTCTCGGATTCGTCGATCCCGCCGCCCGGGTGGCCTTCACCGCCGGTCATTGCCGCGGCGCGGGACCGGTGACCGACCGGTTCGGCAACGCTCTCGGCGAGATGGCCCTTTTCGACGACAACACCCCCGATGGCGCGACGGTGACGGGTGATCATCAGCTGGCCGACTGGGGTGCGATCACCCTCAACCCCGACGTGGCGGTCAACACCGTGCTGCCCGGCGGTCGGTCGCTGGTTCTCGACCAGGGCCTGGCCGTCCAGCAGCCGGGTCAGCCCGTATGCCACTTCGGCATCGTCACCGGCGAGAGTTGTGGCACGGTCGGCGTGGTCAACAACGGCTGGTTCACCATGAAAGACGGTGTGGTCAGCCAGAAGGGCGACTCCGGAGGTCCGGTCTACGTCCTGACGTCCGACGGTCGGGCCGCCATCGTGGGGTTGTTCAACAGCACCTGGGGTGGTGCACCCACGGCGGTGTCCTGGCAGGCCACGGTGCCGCGGATCCGCGAGGCGGTTGCCACTCAGCCGGCGAGCTCGAACACCGGGATCGAGGCCGCGATCTCGCTGACCTCGGATTCGCTCGACGACGGTGTCAACCCGCCCGCGTGACCTTTGACTTCCCAGTACCAGCGGTCCAGATAACGCCGGAGTAGTTCGGGCTTGTCGGCGTCCCCGACCTCCACCACCCGTCGGCGCCTGCGCTTCCAGCGCGGGCCGGTGTCCACCACGCCGGCGGCTCTGGCATTGCGGACCCACTGCGTGTTCCCGCGAGTGGCGATCACATAGTCGCGCCCGTCGACGGTCAGCACGTTAACCACCACCGAGCGCCATTGCCCGGTGCTGCGGCCGCGGACCCGTAGTGCACGGCTACCTGCGATTTCTATCCCCAGTTCGGCCAGGTGTCGGATCAGCGTGTTGGCGGCCCTGGCGAGCCGGCCGGGCTCGTCGTATCGCATGGTCATCAGTTTCTCCCTTGTTCTGTGAGCACTGCTCTCTTTTTACGATGGCAGCACGGCCGCGAAAAATCAAGAGCACTGTTCTCGTTTGTGGCACACTGGCCCCGTGGGTAAGCGGCAGGAGGCGCGTGACCGTATCGAGGCGCAGATCGTGCAGGTCGGCCGACGGCATCTGGTGACCGATGGTGCGGCCGGATTGTCGCTACGTGCCATCGCCCGCGAGTTGGGCATGGTGTCCTCGGCGGTGTATCGGTACGTGGCCAGCCGGGACGATCTGCTGACACTGCTGCTCGTCGATGCCTACGACGATCTCGCCGACGCGGTGGACGCTGCCGCGCGAACGGGGGGCTGGGATCGTCGGCTCGTCGCGCTGGGGCGGGCGGCGCGCGCTTGGGCGCTCGACCAGCCCGCGCGGTGGGCACTGCTCTACGGCAGCCCGGTGCCGGGTTATCACGCGCCACCGGAGTTGACGGTGGGGCCGGGCACTCGGGTGGTCGCCACCTTCTTGTCGATCGTGGCCGATGGGGTGCGCAGCGGGGCCGTGGGTAACCCGGACGACTCCATGGGTGAACCGTTGTCGTCGGATTTCGACGCGATCCGGGCGGAGTTCGGATTTCCCGGCGGTGACCGGCTGATGCTTGCCTGCCTGTCGGCTTGGGCGACCGTGATCGGCGCCATCAGTCTGGAGGTCTTCGGGCAGTACGGCGCCGATACGCTCAGTGATCCCGGCGCGGTCTTCGACGCTCAGTTGACAATGCTCGTTCAAGCGATGAGCAGGGACTTCCCGACAAATTAGAACCTGTTCTAGCCTTCGTCGAAGGCTGGCGATATCCTCACTGCGATGCGCGATCAGACACCTGTCCAGGTTGCCTGGGTGACCGACGACCTGGCTGCCAGCGAGCGGATGCTCAGTGCGCTGTTGGGTGCCCGGACATGGGTGCGCATGCCCGCCGTGCACTTCGGTCCCGACACCTGCACGCATCGTGGTGAACCCGCAGACTTCGTCGCCGACATCTCGCTCAGTTACGCCGGTGACATGCAGCTCGAACTCATCGCGCCGGTACGCGGCGACAGCATCTATACCGAATTCCTGTCCTCCCATGGCGCGGGACTGCACCACATCTGTATTGCCGTGCCGGATGAGGACGCGTTCGAGGCTGCGCTGGGCGATGCCGCGGCAGCCGGTGCGCCCGTGGTGACCAGGGGTGTGATGCCCGGCGGTATGCACTTCGGCTACGTCAGCGGCACCGATGCCGGCGTGCCGTTCGTCGAGATCGCCTACATTCCGCGCGATATCCAGACCTTTTTCGACCACGTCAAACAACAACAGCAGTGATGCGCCCGAGGAGACAACGATGACCCTGCAGCAGATCCCGGCGACCATCGGCGTGGCCGACGTCAACTCCTGGTCCGATGACGTCGATGTCGTCGTCGTGGGTTTCGGTATCGCCGGTGGCTGTGCGGCGGTCACCGCGGCCGAGAGCGGCGCCCGGGTGCTGGTGCTCGAGAAGGCGGCCGCGGCCGGCGGCACCACGTCGATGGCCGGTGGGCACTTCTACCTCGGTGGCGGAACGGCCGTTCAGCAGGCCACCGGGCATGAGGACAGCGCCGAGGAGATGTACAAGTACCTGGTCGCCGTCACCGAGGACCCCGAGCTTGACAAGATCCGCGCCTACTGCGACCACAGCGTCGAACACTTCGATTGGCTTGAGTCCCTTGGCTTTCAGTTCGAGCGCAGCTATTACCCCGGCAAGGTCGTCGTCCCCCCGGGCACCGAGGGCCTTTCCTACACCGGCAACGAGAAGGTGTGGCCGTTCATCGAGCAGGCCAAGCCCGCGCCCCGGGGGCATTCGGTGCCGGTTCCCGGCGAACTCGGCGGTGCCGACATGGTGATCCAGTTGTTGCTCAAACGGGCGGCGGAGCTGGGCGTGCAATTCCGCTACGAAACCGGTGCGACCAACCTCGTGGTCGCCGACGGTGCGGTGCAGGGCGTGGCCTGGAAGCAGTTCACCGAAACCGGCGCGGTGAAGGCGAAATCGGTGATCATCGCCGCCGGGGGGTTTGCGATGAATGCCGAGATGGTGGCGCAGTACACGCCGGAGCTGGGGCAGGAGCGCAAGACCAAGCACCATGGTCTGGTCGCGCCCTACATTCTGGGTAACCCCAACGATGACGGGCTCGGCATCAAGCTCGGGGTGTCCGCGGGTGGTGTCGCCAAGAATCTGGATCAGGCGTTCATCACCGCCGCCGCCTACCCGCCGGAGATCCTGCTCACCGGTGTCATCGTCAACAAGGATGGTCAGCGGTTCGTCGCCGAGGACTCCTACCATTCGCGCACATCGGCTTTCGTCCTCGAACAACCGGACCATGCCGCCTACCTGATCGTCGACGAGGCGCATATGCAGATGCCCGAGATGCCGCTGATCAAGTTCATCGACGGGTACGAGACGATCGCCGAAGTCGAGCAGGCACTGGGCATTCCGGCAGGAAATCTGGCAGCCACCCTGGAGCGGTACAACATGAATGCGGCCGCCGGTGTCGATCCCGATTTCCACAAGCAGCCGGATTATCTCGCCCCGCAGGACACCGGGCCGTATGCAGCCTTCGACCTGACCCTCGGTGTCGCCATGTACTCCGGGTTCACCATGGGCGGGCTGACGGTATCGCTGGACGGCGAGGTGCTCGATGAAACAGGCGCGGTCATACCGGGTCTGTATGCCGCCGGCGCGTGCGCGTCCAATATCGCGCGCGACGGTAAGGGTTATGCCAGTGGTGTCCAGCTCGGCGAGGGTTCGTTCTTCGGCCGCCGGGCGGGCAGGCACGCCGCCGCGCGCTGATCCGCGCGCGGGGGTCGGCTCAGTTCGGCTTGGGCGAGTTGGGCTTACCGGTCTCGGGGTCGACATCGCCGAGCACCCACTTGCCCCCGCCGAACAGATGCAGGTGCTGCTCGTGGTGCTGGCCCACCGTGCTGCGGTGGGTGACGCTGACCAGGATGGTGTCGGGCAGTTCGCGGCGCACCAGGTCGTACATGGTGAACTCCAGGCCCTCGTCGAGGGCAGAGGTCGCCTCGTCGAGGAACACCACCCTCGGCTTGGTCAGCAGGACCCGTGCGAAAGCGACACGCTGTTGCTCGCCAGGGGAGAGGACCTTGACCCAATCGGCCACTTCGCCAAGGCGTCTGGCGCATTGCGGTAACGACACCTTGTCCAGTGCGGCGATGAGCTCCTCGTCGGTGAACGCGTCGGGGCCCTTCGGATAGGACACCACCGCACGCAGATCACCGAGGGGTACATAGGGCATCTGGGACAGGAACATCGTCTCGTTGGCGCCCTCGGGGCACCGCAGGGTTCCGGTGGCGAATGGCCACAGTTGCGCCAGGCTGCGCAACAGGGTGGTCTTGCCCGCACCGGACTGGCCCGTGACGATAAGGGTGTCACCAGGCTGCATCTGCAGGTTCAGTTCCTCGACCAGGATCTCGCCCGTGGGCGTGCTCACCGCGACATCGCGGATCTCGACCGGGCAGCTACCGCACGGTTCGACGGTGAGCTCGTTGAGTGCCCGGCCCTCCTCGTTGGCCACCACCAGCCCGTGCAAGCGGATGATCGAGGCGCGCCAGCCGGCAAACGCGTCATAGGAGTTGCGGAAGAACGACAGCGAGCTCTGGATGTTGCCGAACGCCGATGAGGTCTGCGAGACGTCGCCGAGTTTGATCTCACCGGCAAAGAGCCGGGGCGCCTGGATGATCCACGGCAACGGGTTGATCAACTGGCTGACCGTCAGGTTCCAGCCGTTGAAGGCGATCGACCGGTTCACATAGCGCTTGTAGTTCGACACGACGGGTTCGAAGCGTCGGCGCAACTGCACCCGTTCGGCAAGCTCACCGCGGTAGAACGCCACCGCTTCTGCCGCGTCGCGCAACCGCACCAGCGCGTAGCGGAAGACGGCGTTGAATCGCTCGTTGTCGAACGTCAGCCGGATGATCGGGCGGCCGATCCAGAACGCGATGATGGTCGCGATGGACACGTAGACGATGGCGATCCAGAACATCGCGCGCGGGATGTTGACACCGAACACGGTCAGATTCCCGGACAGGTTCCACAGAATCGCGGTGAACGAAATGACCGAGGCGATCGAACTGATGGCACCGAACAACAGGGTGGAGCCGCTGGTGTTGTTCGGAGTGTTGGGCAGCGGACCGACGTTGGTGGTGAAGATGTCGATATCGGCCTGGATGCGCTGGTCGGGGTTGTCGATGGTGTCGTCGATGAAGCGGCTGCGGTAGTAAGCCTTGCCGTCGAGCCAATCGTCGGTCAGCCTGCCGGTCAGCCACACCCGCCAGGCCAGCATGAACCGCTGCATCATGAATATGTCGAGCAGGACCCGGCAGACGTGGATGGTGGCCAGCACCGCGAAGATCAGGATGGAGAACCAGAACCCGTCGATACCGGACTGGCGGACCGCGTCGTCACCGGCGGCCACACCCTGCACCGCGGTCTGGGCGGCGGTCATCAGGTCGTTGCCGTAATAGCTGAGCAGCACGTCCAAGCGCACGCCGGAGATGATCGAGAGCAGGATGGCACCCAGCCACAACCACACCTTCACCGATCCCCGGCCGGTGAAGTAGGCGCCGGTGATGCGCCAGAACTGCCGCCCCCAGACCGTGAACTTCGCCAGCAGGATCAGCACGATCACGGTGCTGACCGCCGCTATCGTCCAGGCCTTAGCGATCCAGATCAGGGAGGTGCCCAGCTCACTGCCCCAGTCCAGCGTCGGGGTGAACATGTCCATGCGGGCAAGGTACAGGCTGTGGCTGCTGGCAGCGCGGCTGATGGCATCAGTCCGATCGGTCGGCGCGGTCGGTGTGTCCACCGGCTGTGGTACCGCTGAGTTCAACCGCCTCCGCGTACCGTATGACTGTGGCTGTGAGTTCCAAGACCTCGAAGGTGTCCAAGTCCGGCGGCGCGAAGACCGGACGGTTGAGCAACCGGTTCTGGAAGCTGCTGGGTGCCAGCACCGACAAGGACCAGGCGCGCTCGATGACGCAGGTGCATGCCGCGGCCAAGTTCGAGGAGAAGGCGGCCGGTCTCGACGATGATCAACTGCGCAAGGCAGCAGGCCTGCTCAACCTCGATGACCTGGCCGATTCGTCGGACATACCGCAGTTCCTTGCCCTGGTCAGGGAGGCCGCCGAGCGTTCGATCGCGCTGCGGCCGTTCGACGTTCAGTTGCTCGGCGCGTTGCGCATGCTGGCCGGTGATGTTGTCGAGATGGCCACCGGTGAGGGCAAGACGCTGGCCGGTGCCATCGCCGCAGCCGGATACGCGATCGGTGGCCGAAGCGTGCACGTCATCTCGGTCAACGACTACCTGGCTCGCCGCGACGCCGAATGGATGGGTCCGCTGCACCGTGCGCTCGGACTGACCGTCGGCTGGATCACCGCCGATTCGACGCCCGAACAGCGTCGGGAGGCCTACGGCTGCAACATCACCTACGGCTCGGTCAACGAGATCGGCTTCGACGTGCTGCGCGATCAGTTGGTGATCTCCGTCGACGATCTGGTCTCACCGAGCCCGGACATCGCGCTGATCGACGAGGCCGACTCGGTGCTGGTCGACGAGGCGCTGGTGCCGCTGGTGCTGGCGGGCACGTCCCACCGGGAGACCCCGCGGGTCGAGATCATCCGGCTGGTCGGCGAACTGCGTGAGGGCGTCGAGTACGAGACCGATGCCGACAAGCGCAACGTGCAGCTCACCGACAAGGGCGCGCGGCGTCTGGAAGCCGCGCTCGGCGGTATCGACCTGTATTCCGAGGAGCACGTCGGCTCGACACTGACCGAGATCAACGTGGCCCTGCACGCACACGTGCTGCTGGAACGCGATGTGCACTACATCGTGCGCGACAACGCGGTCCACCTGATCAACGCCTCCCGTGGACGCATCGCCTCGTTGCAGCGCTGGCCGGACGGGCTGCAGGCCGCGGTCGAGGCCAAGGAGGGCATCGAGATCACCGAGACCGGCGAGGTGCTCGACACCATCACGGTGCAGGCCCTGATCAACCGGTACCCGCGGGTCTGCGGTATGACCGGCACCGCATTGGCCGCCGGTGAGCAGCTGCGCCAGTTCTACAAGCTCGGCGTGTCGCCGATCCCGCCGAACAAGCCCAATATGCGCGAGGACGAAGCCGACCGCGTGTACATCACCATCGCCGCCAAGAATGACGCCATCGTCGAGCACATCGCCGAGGTGCACGCCACCTCGCAGCCGATCCTGGTGGGCACCCGCGATGTCGCCGAATCCGAGGAACTGCACGAGCGGCTGGTCAATGCCGGCATCCCGGCCGTGGTGCTCAACGCCAAGAACGATGCCGAGGAGGCCGCCGTCATCGCCGAGGCCGGCGCACGGGGCCGGGTGACGGTGTCGACCCAGATGGCCGGGCGCGGTACCGACATCCGGCTGGGCGGCTCGGATGAAGCCGATCATGATCAGGTCGCCGAACTCGGTGGTCTGCACGTCATCGGCACCGGACGGCACTACACCGAACGCCTGGACAACCAGCTGCGCGGTCGCGCAGGCCGACAAGGCGACCCCGGTTCCTCGGTGTTCTTCTCCAGCTGGGAGGACGACGTGGTGGTGTCCTTCGTCGAGCCCAATAAGCTGCCGCTGGCCACCGACGGTGACGGCCGGATCATCAGTGACCGGGCGGCCGCCCTGCTGGATCACGCGCAGCGCGTGGCCGAGGGTAAGACACTCGACCTGCATGCCAATACCTGGCGCTACAACCAACTGACCGCGCAGCAGCGCGCGATCCTCGTCGAGCGCCGCGACACCCTGCTTCGGACCGCGGCCGCGCGTGAAGAACTCGAAGAACGCTCCCCGCAACGCTACGAGGAACTTGCCGAGACGATCCCGCAGGAGCGGCTCGAGGAGATCTGTCGTCTGATCATGCTGTATCACCTGGACCGCGGGTGGGCCGACCACCTGGCGTACCTGGCCGATATCCGGGAGAGCATCAGCCTGCGGGCCCTGGGAAACCAGAATCCCCTCGACGAGTTCCACCGGATGGCGGTGGACGCCTTCGCCTCACTGGCCGCCGACGCGATCGAGGCTGCCCAGCAGACCTTCGACACGGCGACCATCGTCGACGACGACGAAGGGGTTGCGGGGCTGGACCTGACCAGACTGGCGCGGCCCACCTCGACGTGGACGTACATGATCCACGACGACCCACTGGCCGACAACGTCATGTCGGCGCTGAGTCTGCCCGGCGTGTTCCGCTAGGTTTCTGGCCATGAGCCGGGCGAGCGGAGCGACGGGGGACCGCCCACAGGATTCGGTGCCGAGAGACGCCGGTGACCGGGTGCTGACGATCCCCAACGCGCTCTCGGCCATCCGACTGGTCCTGGTGCCGGTCTTTCTGTACCTGTTGTTGATCGCCGGGCAGACCGGGTGGTCGGTGGCGATCCTGATGTTCAGCGGGTTCTCCGACTGGGCAGACGGCAAGATCGCCCGGCTGGTCGACAATCAGTCGTCGCGGCTGGGCGAGCTGCTGGACCCCCTGGTCGACCGCATCTACATGATCATCGTCCCGTTGGCGTTGGCGGCGGCCGGCGTGGTGCCGTGGTGGTTCGTGATCGTGCTGCTGGGTCGGGATCTGTTGCTGGCCACGACCCTTCCGCTGCTGCGCTCGCGCGGCCTGACCGCCTTGCCGGTCACCTACCTCGGTAAAGGCGCCACCTTCGCGCTGATGTCGGGACTGCCATTGGTGCTGCTCGGTCAGTTCGACGCACTGTGGAGTCGGGTGATCCTGGCCTGCGGGTGGGCATTTTTGATCTGGGGTCTGGCGCTCTATCTCTGGTCGGCCGTGTTGTACCTGGTGCAGGTGTCCATGGTGGCGCGATCCATGCCGCGCGTGGCTGCGACATCGCGGGGGCGCGGCACCGTTGGCTGATCGATCGAATTCGCTGGGCGGGTACAACCCGCGTGCGGGGCTGAGCGCGCACCAGGCCGGCGCACCCCGACGAATCCCGGTCCCCTCCCTGCTGCGCTCGTTGCTGACCGAACATCTCGATCCCGGTTACGCGGCGGCGGCCGCCGCCCGCACCGACCAACCACCACGGCGCGGGCGGCAATGGGGCTGGACCCTGCTGGCCGGGCTGATCATCGCAGGAGTCTTCGCCGCTGCCGCATCGCAGGCGCAGGCGCTGGCTCCGGCAAACCGTCAGACTCAGCAGGTGCTCTCCGAGAGTGCCCGTGCTGCCGAAACCCGCACGGCGGCAATCGAAGCCACCCGTGACGAGCTGGCCGCCGAGGTGGAGTCCGAGCGCCGCGGCAGATTGGCGGGCGACGAACAGGGCCGGGCGCTGCTCGCCCAACTCGACGCTGCCGAATTCGCCGCCGCCGCAACCCCGGCGATCGGACCCGGTGTCACGGTCACCGTCACCGATCCCGGCGTGTCCCGCGATCTGACCGATGTGAGCAAGCAACGCGTCGCAGGCAGCCAGCAGGTGATCCTGGATCGCGACCTGCAGCTGGTGGTCAACTCCTTGTGGGTGGGCGGCGCCGAAGCGGTGTCGGTCGGCGGGGTCCGGGTGGGCCCCGGGGTCACCATCCGGCAGGCCGGTGGCCGCATCCTGGTCGACAACCGCCCGATCACCAGCCCGTACGAGGTGACCGCGCTGGGTCCACCACACGCCATCCAGGACGTGTTCAACCGCAGTTCCGGCATGCAGCGGCTGATGCTGCTGCAGCGGTCCTATGGTGTCGGGGTTACGGTCAGTACCGGCGAGGCGCTGAACGTGCCGGGGGGTTCGGTCCGCGAGATCCGCTTCGCCAAGGAGATGAAGCCGTGACGGCAGCTGCTGAGATGATCGAGCGATGATCGGAATCGCCGCACTGGCCGTCGGCATCGTGTTGGGGCTCGTCTTCCACCCCGGTGTGCCCGAGGCGATCCAGCCGTATCTGCCCATCGCGGTGGTCGCGGCGCTCGATGCCGTGTTCGGTGGTCTGCGTGCCTACCTGGAGCACATCTTCGATTCCAAGGTGTTCGTCGTCTCCTTCGTCTTCAACGTGCTCGTGGCCGCCCTGATCGTCTACGTGGGCGATCAGCTCGGCGTCGGTACGCAGCTGTCCACCGCGATCATCGTGGTGCTCGGAATCCGGATCTTCGGTAATGCCGCGGCCCTGCGCAGGCGATTGTTCGGGGCCTGAGGCATGGGGGAGCACAGCGAGCACACCGATCACCGGCCGACCGAGCACGAGCCCGAGCATGGCAGGCACGAAATGCCGCCGGG
Source organism: Mycolicibacterium neoaurum (assembly GCF_036946495.1). NCBI lineage: Bacteria > Bacillati > Actinomycetota > Actinomycetes > Mycobacteriales > Mycobacteriaceae > Mycobacterium > Mycolicibacterium neoaurum. The sequence goes on along the minus strand of NZ_JAQIIX010000001.1, from coordinate 624,783 downwards.
CGGTGCCGGCCGGGTGCGGCGGACCCGGTCCCAGGTGATCTTCGGGACCTTCGGCGTGCTGCTGTGTCTGCTGCTCGGTATCGCGATCGCGACCCAGGTCCGTCAGACCAGCACCGGTGATTCCCTGGACTCGGCACGCCCGGCTGATCTACTGGTGCTGCTCGATTCGCTGCAGCAGCGTGAGGCCGCCCTGAACACCGAGGTCGCCGAGCTGCAGGAGACCTTGAGCTCATTGCAGCAGTCCGGCAGCAGCGATCAGGCCGCCATCGAGAATGCGCAGGCCCGGCTGGCGGCGCTGTCGATCATGATCGGCACGGTCGCCGCGGTCGGCCCCGGTGTGACGATCACCATCGAGGACGCGGCCGCCGGTGTGTCGCCTGAGACCATGCTCGACGTGATCAACGAGCTGCGGGCCGCCGGTGCCGAGGCCATGGAGGTGCGGGGGACCCGCGCCGGCGGGGCCGGACGTGACGCGGCGGGTATCCGGGTCGGGGTCGACACTTGGGTGGTCGGGGCGCCGGGCGCGTTGATCATCGACGGGGTCACCATCGGGGCGCCGTATTCGGTTCTGGCGATTGGTGATCCGCCGACACTGGCCGCCGCGATGAACATCCCCGGCGGTGCGATGGACAGCGTGAAGCGGGTCGGCGGATCGATGACGGTGGCCCAGGCCGATGTCATCGAGGTGACCGCCTTGCGGCAACCGAAACCTCGCCAATACGCTCAGCCCGTCAAGTAAGTCCGCTTGTATCCGTCAAAGGAGCCCCGTGAGCGAGATCCCGTCCGATCTGCAGTACACCGCCGAGCACGAGTGGGTGCGACGCACCGGCGAGGACACCGTCCGGGTGGGCATCACCGACTATGCACAGGCGGCCCTGGGTGACGTGGTGTTCGTGCAGCTGCCCGATGTCGGGGCCGCGGTCAGCGCGGGCGACAGCTTCGGTGAGGTGGAGTCGACGAAGTCGCTGTCGGATCTGTACGCCCCGATCACGGCGAAAGTCGTCGCCGTCAACGGTGAGCTGGAGGGCAATCCGGAGTTGGTCAACTCCGACCCCTACGGCGCCGGCTGGCTGGTCGAACTGCAGGTCGAGACGGCCCCCGAGCCGGGCCCGTTGCCCGATCTGCTGGACGCGGAAGGCTACCGGGCAATCCTTCCCGAGTAGGTGTTGTTAGGGTTTTGCCGATCGTTCATCAACGACAGGCGTGACCGAGCCCGTGTCAGGCGGATCCGGCGGTGGTGGACCCAATGGTCCGCCCGGCGCGGTACGGTCGACATGAGACGCAACCACGGTCCGTTGGGCTGCCGAATGGCCTGACGGGCATCGGCCAGGCACGCCACAGCAGCCAGCAGAGGAGCAGCGGGTGACGGAGAACAGCAACTTTCAGGCAGACCAGTCCGACGAGGTGACGGTAGAGACGACCTCGGTTTTCCGCGCCGATTTCCTCAACGAACTGGACGCCCCGGCCAGCACCGGCACCGAGAGCTCGGTATCGGGCGTGGAGGGTCTGCCTGCGGGTTCGGCGTTGCTCGTCGTCAAGCGTGGCCCCAACGCCGGTTCGCGGTTCCTGCTGGATCAGGCCACCACGTCGGCGGGCCGCCACCCCGACAGCGATATCTTCCTCGACGATGTGACGGTCAGCCGTCGGCACGCCGAGTTCCGGTTGGAGTCTGGCGAATTCCAGGTCGTCGATGTCGGCAGCCTCAACGGCACCTACGTCAACCGGGAACCGGTCGATTCGGCCGTGCTGTCCAACGGTGACGAGGTGCAGATCGGCAAGTTCCGGCTGGTGTTCCTGACCGGTCCCAAGTCCGACGACGCCGGCTGAGTCGCCGGAGCGCTCGCGCGAGGACCAGATGACCCAACCGGACCCGGTGCCAGCCGGGATCTCCATCGGAGCGGTGCTCGATCTGCTGCGCCCGGACTTCCCTGATGTCACCATCTCCAAGATCCGGTTCCTGGAGGCCGAGGGACTGGTCACACCGCAGCGGTCGGCGGCCGGGTATCGGCGCTTCACCGCATACGACTGCGCACGATTGCGTTTCGTGCTCACCGCGCAGCGTGACCAGTATCTGCCGCTGAAGGTGATCAAGGCGCAATTGGACGCCCACCCCGACAACGAGTTGCCTGCCAGTGCGGGTTATTCGACACCGAGGTTGGTCCAGGTCGCCGACGGTGACCCGGCAGGAGATCCGGCGGCGATCGCCCCCACCCAGGTACGGCTCAGCCGTGAGGATCTGGTGGCCCGGTCGGGGATCGACAACACCATGTTGTCGGCCCTGGTGACCGCGGGTGTGATCAAGCCGGGACCGGCCGGATTCTTCGATGAGCATTCGGTCACCATCGCCCAATGCGCCAAGGCCCTGGCGGATTACGGTGTCGAGCCACGTCACCTGCGCGCATTCCGTTCGGCGGCCGACCGGCAGTCCGACCTGATCGCCCAGATCGCGGGACCTGTCGCGGCCGCAGGTAAGGCCGGCGCCAGGGACCGGGCCGACGATCTGGCCCGCGAGGTTGCCGCCCTGGCAATCACACTGCACACGTCGCTGATCAAATCGGCCGTGCGCGACGTTCTCGACCGGTGAGGACTAGAATTTTCGACGACGGCTTCTTCGCGGAGGGCAGGCGCTGATGGGTGAGGTACGGGTTGTCGGAATTCGCGTTGAGCAGCCGCAGAACCAGCCGGTGCTGCTGCTGCGCGAGGCGAACGGCGAGCGCTACCTGCCGATCTGGATCGGACAGCCCGAGGCGCAGGCCATCGCCCATGAGCAGCAGGGCATCGAGGCGCCCCGACCGCAGACCCATGATCTGATCCGCGATCTGATTGCTGCGTTGGGACATTCGCTCAAAGAGGTGCGCATCGTCGACCTGCAGGAGGGCACCTTCTACGCCGACCTGATCTTCGACCGCGATATCAAGGTCTCGGCCCGCCCGTCGGACTCGGTCGCGATCGCCCTGCGAGTCGGGGTCCCGATCTACGTCGAGGAATCGGTGTTGGCCGAGGCCGGTCTGCTGATTCCCGACGAGAGCGACGATGACTCCGCCGAACCCGTCCGCGAGGACGAGGTGGAGAAGTTCAAGGAATTCCTCGACAGCATCTCGCCGGATGATTTCAAAGCGACCTGACCAAGATCACGACTGCGTCTCGTGATGTCGACACGCGGTTTCTGTGTCGGCGACGTGTCGAACGGGCAGCCATAATTTTGATCGACGACGAGCAGTAGCGGCAATGTGTTGAGCGTATGCTCGACACATTCGAACTCGGGTTCCGACGTGATCTCACGTGTGCCCGGGGGCGACGGCGAGAGGATGGACTGTGGGCGACACGCCACATCAGGGGGAGTTGGATCTGTCTTCTGTTGGCGGGCTGACACCGCCCGTGAACGGCGCATCCGGAGAACCCGTCCAGGGCGGCCTGTTCCCGGATGATTCGATCCCGGACGAGCTTGTCGGCTACCGCGGTCCCAGCGCCTGCCAGATCGCCGGGATCACCTATCGCCAGCTCGACTACTGGGCGCGGACCTCACTGGTCGTTCCGTCCATCCGTGGCGCCGCCGGATCGGGAAGTCAGCGGTTGTACTCCTTCAAGGACGTGCTGGTCCTCAAGATCGTCAAGCGGTTGCTCGACACGGGCATCTCGCTGCACAACATCCGCGTCGCGGTCGACCACCTGCGCCAGCGCGGAGTGCAGGATCTCGCCAACATCACGCTGTTCTCCGATGGCACCACCGTCTACGAGTGCACGTCGGCCGAGGAAGTCGTCGACCTTTTGCAGGGCGGACAAGGTGTGTTCGGTATCGCGGTGTCCGGTGCGATGCGCGAGTTGACCGGTGCGATTGCCGACTTCCCCGGCGAGCGTGCCGATGGCGGCGAGTCCATCGCCGCCCCCGAGGACGAACTGGCGTCCCGGCGCAAGAGCCGCGACCGCAAGATCGGCTGATCCGGGCCGTTCCCGGCGCGAACGCCGTCGGATCGGGTGAACCGCTAGAATCGAGCGCGTATCGCCCATGCGCGGGAGAGTTCCGTGGCCGCCAGCCACGGACGCCGAAGGAGCAACACCTCTCCGTCAACCTCTCAGGCCCCCGGACCGCGCGCGGCCACGATGCCTCTGGAAAGCGGTGCCGCGCGCACCCGCCCATGGGGAAAGGCCCGGATCCGGGCTGAATCTCTCAGGCACCCCGACAGAGGGAGAGGACGCGCTTCGCGGCGCACACCTCGACCCGGGGAGACTTCTGTGTCACCTGATGTGCCTTCGACCTCGTCCGGTTTCATTGCCCGCCATATCGGGCCCGATTCCGACGCCATCGCCACCATGCTGGGTGTGATCGGCGTCGGCTCCCTCGACGAGCTCGCAGGTAAGGCGCTGCCGGCCGGCATCCTCGACGCGGTCGACGCCGAGGGTATCGCCCCGGGTCTGGAAAAGCTGCCGCCCCCGGCCAGCGAGGAAGAGGCGCTCGCCGAACTGCGCGCGCTTGCCGATGCCAACACCGTGGCGGTGTCGATGATCGGGCAGGGGTACTACGACACCCTCACCCCGCCGGTACTCACCCGCAACATTCTGGAGAACCCGGCCTGGTACACCGCCTATACGCCGTATCAACCCGAGATCAGCCAGGGACGGCTGGAGGCGCTGCTGAACTTCCAGACCATGGTCGCCGACCTGACCGGGCTGGACGTGGCCAACGCCTCGATGCTTGACGAGGGCACCGCCGCCGCCGAGGCGATGACGCTGATGCACCGTGCGGTGAAGGGTCCGTCCCACCGGCTTGCCGTGGACACCGATGTGTACGCCCAGACCGCCGCCGTGCTCGCCACTCGCGCCGAACCGCTGGGCATCGAGATCGTCACCGCCGACTTGAGCCAGGGCTTGCCCGAGGGTGACTTCTTCGGCGTCATCGTCCAGCTGCCCGGCGCGAGCGGGCGCATCCAGGACTGGTCGGATCTGGTCACCGCCGCCCACGAGCGCGGTGCGCTGGTCGCCGTCGGTGCCGACCTGCTGGCGGCGACGCTGATCACCCCGCCGGGGGAGTTCGGTGCCGATGTCGCCTTCGGCACCACGCAGCGGTTCGGCGTGCCGATGGGATTCGGCGGTCCGCACGCCGGTTACCTCGCCGTGCACACCAAGCACGCCCGCCAGCTGCCGGGCCGGTTGGTCGGAGTGTCGCTGGATGCCGACGGATCACCGGCCTACCGATTGAGCCTGCAGACCCGCGAGCAGCACATCCGCCGCGACAAGGCGACCAGCAACATCTGCACCGCACAGGTGCTGCTTGCCGTGATCGCCGCCATGTACGCCAGCTACCACGGCGCCACCGGCCTGACCGCCATCGCGCGCCGGGTGCATGCGCACGCGGCACGGCTCGCCGCCGGCCTTGGTGACTCGCTGGTGCACCAGGCGTTCTTCGACACCGTGCTGGCCCATGTCCCCGGCCGCGCCGACGATATCGTCGCCGCCGCGAAAGACGCCGGGATCAATCTGTGGCGCGTCGATGCCGACCACGTGTCGGTGGCCTGCGATGAGGCGACCACCGATGCGCACGTCGACGCTGTGCTCGCTGCTTTCGGGGTGGCTGCCGCCGAGCCGACCGGTGTCGATATCGAAACCCGCACAACGGAATTCCTGACCCACCCGGCGTTTCACCTGTATCGCACCGAGACGTCGATGATGCGATACCTGCGCTCGTTGGCAGACAAGGACATCGCGCTGGACCGCAGCATGATCCCGCTGGGTTCGTGCACGATGAAGCTCAATGCGGCCGCCGAGATGGAGCCCATCACCTGGCCGGAGTTCGCCAAGCAGCATCCGTTCGCCCCCGCGTCGGATAATCCCGGTCTGCGCCGGCTGATCTCGGATCTGCAGACCTGGCTGACCGGGATCACCGGCTACGACGAGATCTCGCTGCAGCCCAACGCGGGATCACAGGGTGAGTACGCCGGTCTGCTGGCGATCCAGGCCTACCACCGCGCCAATGGCGACACCGAACGCAATGTCTGCCTGATCCCGTCCAGCGCGCACGGCACCAACGCGGCCTCGGCGGCGCTGGTCGGGATGCGGGTCGTGGTGGTGAAGTGCCGGGCCAACGGTGACGTCGACCTGGATGACCTGCGCGCCAAGGTGTCCGAGCATGCCGATCGGCTCGCCGCGCTGATGATCACCTACCCGTCCACCCACGGTGTGTACGAGCACGACGTCGCCGACATCTGCGCCGCGGTGCACGACGCGGGTGGCCAGGTCTACGTCGACGGTGCCAACCTCAACGCGCTGGTCGGCCTTGCCCGCCCCGGCCGGTTCGGTGGCGATGTCAGCCATCTGAACCTGCACAAGACGTTCTGCATCCCGCATGGTGGTGGCGGTCCCGGTGTCGGGCCGGTGGCGGTGCGCAGCCACCTGGCACCGTACCTGCCCGGCCATCCGCTGGCAGACGAGCTCGGCGATCACTACACCGTGTCGGCGGCTCCCTATGGGTCGGCGTCCATCCTGCCGATCACCTGGACCTACATCCGGATGATGGGCGCGGTCGGGCTGCGGGCGGCATCGCTGACCGCGATCGCATCGGCGAACTATGTCGCACGTCGGCTCGACGAGTACTTCCCGGTGCTCTACACCGGTGAAGGCGGCATGGTCGCCCACGAGTGCATCCTCGATCTCAACCCGATCACCAAGGCCACCGGGGTGACCGTGGACGATGTCGCGAAACGCTTGGCGGACTTCGGCTTCCACGCCCCGACCATGAGCTTCCCGGTCGCAGGCACGCTGATGGTCGAGCCCACCGAGAGCGAGAGCCTTGCCGAGGTCGACGCGTTCTGCGACGCCATGATCGCGATCAGGGCCGAGATCGACAAGGTCGGATCCGGGGTGTGGCCTGCCGATGACAACCCGTTGCGCGGTGCCCCGCACACCGCCGAGTCGCTGCTGGTGAGCGAATGGGCGCACCCGTACAGTCGCGAGGAGGCCGCCTACCCGTTGGGCAAGGGTTTCCGTCCCAAGGTGTGGCCGCCGGTGCGCCGCATCGACGCCGCCTACGGAGACCGCAATCTGGTCTGTTCGTGCCCGCCGGTGGAGGCGTTCGCTTAGCCTGACCGGGTGCTACCGGCAGAGGTGCAGGACTGGGCGGATGGTGGTCGATTCCTGACCACCCCGTCGGGTCGGATCTTCGTCCGGTCCGCACCGGGTGCGGGCCCGGCGCTGCTTCTGCTGCATGGGTTTCCGTCCAGCTCCTTCGACTATCGCAGGGTCGTCGACGAGCTGGCCGGGCAGTCCTGGCTGACGCTGGACTTCCTCGGATTCGGGCTGTCGGACAAGCCTCGGTGGGCAGGAGCGCAGCGACCGGGGAGTCGGCGCAGCTCGCGCGTGTACAGCCTGCTGGAGCAGGCCGACATCGTCGAGGATGTGCTCGCGCAGACGACGACCGGTCCGGTGGTCATGGTGGTCCACGACATGGGCACCTCGGTGGCCACCGAACTGTTGGCCCGAGATATCCAGGGGCGCCTGACCTTCGATCTGCGAGGTGCGGTGCTGACCAATGGCAGCGTGATCCTGGAGCGAGCCAGTCTGCGCCCGTCGCAGAAGGTGTTGCGCGGGCCGCTGGGACCGCTACTGTCCCGGCTGACGGGTTGCGCCGCATTCATCCGCGGCTTCGGCAGGCTGTTCTCCCCGGCACACCCACTCACCGCTGACGAGGCTGAGGCGCAGTGGGCGTTGTTGGCCCACAACGATGGTCATCGCATCATGCATCTGCTGTGCGCCTACCTGGACGAGCGCGTGCGCTACGCATCGCGCTGGCACGGCGCGATCGCGGCGTGGACGAAACCGTTGAGTTATCTGTGGGGGCTGCAGGATCCGGTGGCAACATCCAACGTCCTGGCCGGCCTGCGGGATCTGCGGCCGGCCGCCGACGTGGTCGAGTTACCGGACGTCGGGCACTATCCGCAGGTCGAGGTGCCCAGGGAGTTCGCCGTGCAGGTGCGGGATCTGTTGTCGCTGCGCTGACATCGGGGACCGGCGGCGTACGTTGGGGTGTCATGAAGCGGGTGTGGCCCTCGGTGTTGCGCAGGACCACGCCGATGCCGGTGCGACGGTTCGACTCCGGCTGGACTCGTAGCACCGGTAGGCCCGGCACCGGTGCGGACCTGGACCGGCTTTCCCTGGCGACCTACAACATCTGGTTCAACGAGCTGTGCGCCGCACGGCGCTATCAGGCGATCGCCGACATCCTGGCTCGAGAAGAGCCGGATGTCATGGTGTTCCAAGAGGTCACCGAGCCGGCACTGAGCGTGCTACTGGCCCAACCCTGGATCCGCGCGCACTACTCCAGCGCCGCCGTGTGCGGTGGCAGGCTCGGCCACTACGGCATGCTGCTGCTATCGCGCATCCCGGTCGACCGGGTGAATTACACGCGGCTGCCGTCGAACCTGTCCCGCGGGTACCTCACGGCGCGGTACACCATCGGCGGCCACAGCTTCACCGTTGTGGGCTTGCACCTCGAAAGCGGAAAGGCCGCAGCCGCGTTACGCGAACGCCAGCTGCGGCTGGTGGTCGACTCGGTGCGCAGCCACCAGGACGTCGTGATCATGGGGGACTTCAACCTGCGCGACGCCGAGAACGCCATCCTGCCCGCCGACTTCCGCGACGTGTGGCCGACGCTGCATCCCGACGAGCCGGGATTCACCGAGGACACCACCATCAACCACATGCGCTATGACATGAAGGACAAGCACCGCCACGTCCGATTCGATCGGGTGCTGCTGCGGGCCGACGCCTGGAGCGCACGATCCATCCGGCTGCTCGGGCGTGAACCGGTCGCATCCGAGCTGCCCCGCATCTTCCCTTCGGATCACTTCGGCGTGCAGTGCACGCTGGAGCGGGTCAGCCGAGGAACTCGCTGACGGCATCGCCGAATGCCGGATCGGCGGCACCGGTGACATTGCGGTACTGGCCACCGCTGGCCTGGGCCACCGCCTCCCAGGTCGCCCGATCCGGATCGTCACCGATGTTGATGACGTTGACCGCCACCGGACGCTGCTGATTGGCGGCACCCTGGATATAGGAGATCAATCCGGGACCGTCGAGACTGCGGTCGGTATGCGGGCCCGCGGTCACCACCAGTACCGAATTCGGTTGGTCAGGACGGAAACCGGCCAGCGCGTCGCCGTAGACCAGACGCAGCGTCGTGAACGACACCGCACCGCTGGCCGAACCGCCCTGGGACTGCAGGCTCGAACCGAGCGCCGCAGACCGTGGCGTGCCGCCGAGGTCATCCCCGAGCGGACCGGTGGTGATCGCCGACCGGCCGGCCACACCGTCGAAAGTCCACAGGCCCACCGCCGCCGACGGCGGCAGTTGTTGTAGCCGATCGTTGAGCGCGGTAGCGACGTCGGTCAGGTCAGGAACGGACTGGCCGAGCATCACGGTGACGGTGCCGTCCCGCACCGGGGCGGCCAACCGGGCCGCCAGGCCGGCACGTTCGGCCGGGTCGGCGAACGACAGTGGTGACGTCACGGCGGGAAAGTCGGTCACCGGGCTGTCCGGGTTCGATGCACCGTCGGCGCGGAAACCGGCCTCGGCCAGTTTGGCGAGCTGCTCGGGTTTGCGCATGAAGCGGTCGAATTCGCTGGCCGCACTGACCTGTTCCTTGGCCAACCGGTCGCCGCTGAGCAGCACGACGGGAAAGTCGGCCACCGGGGTCGGACCGGCCGGAATCCAGGCGGCCAACTTGCTGCCCGCATCGGCCATATCTGCCCCGCGCCGGAACACCTGCTGCTCGGTGGTGGCGACGGCGTGTACCGGCGCGGCGGCCGGGTCGGCTGCGTTGACCAGGGCATCGAGTGCGGTGGACGCCTGCTTGTCGGCGAGTTCGGGCTGCGCACCCATGAGCCGTTGTGCGGCACCGGCACCGGAGGTCACCGGCGCATTCGGGGCTGCGGAGGCCGCCGCAACGGCCTCGGCCGCGAGGATGCCCGCGTCGCTGTTACCCGCGGTGGGTAATGCCAACCGCAGTCCGCCCCAGCCGGGCAGGTTCAGTCCGTCCAGCGCTGCCGGATTGGTCTGTAGATTCGGCAGTGCCGACCAGTTCTGCTCGGACAACTCGGTTTTCAGTTCCGGTCGGACGGCCAGCACCACCGGCGAGCTGACCAGGGAGCGGCTGTCGATCACCGATTCCGGCCCCGCGGCCGCTTCCAGCCGGGACTCCGCCGACGAACTGCCGGGGAGCCACACGGCGGGCCGCTCACCCAGGTCACCCGGCCACTCCCCGGTGAACCCGGCGACGACGGCGTCGGCATCGGCGGACGTGACGGCCACCTTGACACAGCGGTCACCGACGCGCGGGTTGGTACCGACGTAGTCCTGGGCCTGTCCCGAGATCTGCTCGGCGATGGCCGGATCGGCGACGACGGCGACGGTGACCTCACCCTCGACGCACCTGTCGGCCGATGCCTGGCTGCGATCAGACAGCGCATTGCCGAAGAACTGCCACAGAATCACCGCACCGACCACGGCGACCACCGTGATCAGTGCGATGACGACGCCGCGGCTGACGGTGCGCCGGCCGGGGGTGATGGCCCGGTGCGAACCGGTCCATTCCCCGCCCTCGAAGGTGCGCTGCCGACCGGTGACGGAGAACGCCTGGGTGGGGGAGTCCTCGTCGGCAACCGCCGGGAAACCCCGTGGAGCCGGATCAGGATCCTCGTACTCGTGCTGGCGAGCGTGGTCGTCACCGGCGTCCGTGTCGTAGCGGTAATCGTCTGCGTCGTAACCGAACTCGGGCTGTTCGTGCTGCCCGGCCGACGACCCGGCAGCGGGCTCGTCGCGGCGGGGATCGCCGAAGACTCCGAACTGCTCGTCAGGCTGGTCGTCGGGATCGGGAATGCTGTGCCTGCCCATCCCTACCCTCTTGTCTCGTCGTGTCGAATACCCCGCCGCAGTCTAGTCACTGGTTCGCGGCACGCGCCTTGAACTCACGACGACGCCGGTGCAGGATCGGCTCGGTGTAGCCGCTGGGCTGCTGGGCTCCCGAGAGGATGAGTTCTTGGGCCGCCTGGAAGGCGATGCTGGCCTCGGGATCCGGTGCCATCGGCAGATAGTCGGGGTCGCCGGCGTTCTGCTCGTCGACGATGGCGGCCATCCGGCGCAGGCTGGCCTTGACATCGCCTTCGGTGATGACGCCGTGGCGCAGCCAGTTGGCCAACAGCTGACTCGAGATGCGCAGCGTGGCACGGTCTTCCATCAGCGCCACATTGTGGATATCGGGCACCTTCGAGCAGCCGACACCGGCGTCGATCCAGCGCACGACATAGCCGAGGATCGACTGGCAGTTGTTGTCCACCTCTTCGTGGATCTCGTCGGGGGACCAGGCCAGCTCACCGGCCAGCGGGATGGTCAGCAGCTCGTCGATGGTGGCCCGCTTCTTGCCCGCCAGCTCCTTCTGCACCGCGGCGACGTCGACCTGGTGGTAGTGCATCGCGTGCAGGGTGGCGGCGGTGGGCGAGGGCACCCATGCGGTGGTGGCGCCGGCCTTGGGCTGACCGATCTTCTGCTCGACCATATCGGCCATCAGATCGGTCATCGCCCACATGCCCTTGCCGATCTGGGCCCGCCCGGCCAGGCCGGTCGCCAGGCCGGTGTCGACGTTCGCGTCCTCGTAGGCCTTGATCCAGGGCTGCGATTTCATCGCGCCCTTGCGGATCATCGGGCCCGCCTCCATCGAGGTGTGGATCTCGTCGCCGGTGCGGTCCAGGAAGCCAGTGTTGATGAACACGACGCGGTCGGCCGCGGCCTTGATACACGCCTTCAGGTTCAGCGTGGTGCGACGCTCCTCGTCCATGATGCCGACCTTGAGGGTGCCCTGCGGCACCCCGATGACATCCTCGACGCGGGAGAACAGCTCGCAGGTGAACGCGACCTCGTCGGGCCCGTGCATCTTGGGCTTGACGATGTAGACCGAGCCGGTGCGCGAGTTGCGGTACGGGCCGTTCTGTTCGCCCTCTTTGAGGCCGTGGATGGCGATCAGGCCGGTGAACAGCGCATCCTGGATGCCCTCGGGAACCTCGGCGCCATCGGCACCGTCATTGTCGAAGACGATGGCGTCGTTGGTCATCAGGTGTCCGACGTTGCGGACGAACAGCAGACTGCGGCCGGGCAGGCTCAGCTCGCCGGACCCGTCCGGGGTGGTGAACTCCCGGTCGGGGTTGAGCACCCGGTTGAACGACTTGCCGCCCTTGCTGACCTCTTCGGAGAGGTCGCCGCGGTTGAGCCCCAGCCAGTTGCGGTAGCCGAGCACCTTGTCCTCGGCGTCGACGGCGGCCACCGAGTCCTCGAAATCCATGATCGTCGTGATGGCCGATTCCAGGACGACATCCTTGATGCCTGCCTTGTCGGTCGACCCGATCGGCGAGGACGGGTCGATGAGGATCTCGATGTGCAGGCCGTTGTGCTTGAGCAGCACCGACCAGGACGCCGCGCCCAGCTCGCCGGTGTAGCCGACGAATGCCGACGGGTCGGCCAGGGTGGGCACCAGTTGCCCGTCTTCGATCTTGACCTCGGTGATGTCGGCCCAGGATCCCTCGGCCAGCGGCACCGCCTCGTCGAGGAAGTTGCGGGCATAGGCGATGACCTTGTCGCCCCGGACCTTGTTGTAGGAGGAGCCCGCCTCGGCGCCGCCCTCGTCGGAGATGACATCGGTGCCGTAGAGCGCGTCATACAGCGAGCCCCAGCGGGCGTTGGCCGCATTGAGCGCGAAGCGGGCGTTGAGGATCGGCACAACGAGCTGCGGGCCCGCGGTCGAGGTGATCTCGGTGTCCACCCCGGAGGTGGTCACGGTGAAGGCGGGAGGCTCCGGCGCCAGATAACCGATATCGGTGAGGAACTGCTTGTACTCGGCGGCATCGAAGGGACCGATGACCCGGGCGCGGTGCCACTTGTCGATCTGGGCCTGCAGGTCGTCGCGGCGGGCGAGCAACTCCTCGTTCTGCGGGGCGAGGTCGGCGACGACCTTGTCCACGCCTGCCCAGAAGCTGTCCGGATCCACACCGGTACCGGGCAATGCCTCATTGGTGATGAAATCGTGCAGCACCTTGGCGACCCGCAGGTTGCCGACGGTCACGCGCTCGGTCATGATTCCTCCCTTTAACAGTCGACCCAGTTTACCCATCGGTAACTACGCGCGAACGGGCGCGGGCAGCCGTGCCAGTAGCGCGTCGCACCGGGCCAGCAGCTCCGCACGTAACGGCGCGGCGCGGTCGGCGATGTCCTGCTGTGCCTTGGCGTACTCGGCACGGCCGGCGGCTGTTTCGATGGCCACCGGTGCAAAACCATAGTCGGTAAGGTCGTATGGGCTGGCACACATGTCCAGGACTCGGGCGTCGGCGGCCAGATCCAGACAATCCAGCACCAGTTCGGACTCGACCAGCGGTCCCAGCTTGTAGGCCCATTTGTAGAGATCCATACCGCTGTGCAGGCAGCCCGGTTGCTCGGAGGTGAGCTGACCGTCCCTGGTGAGCGGCTCGGCGTTGCGTGGCACGGCGGCCGGTGTGAAGAACCGGAACGCGTCGAAGTGACTGCACCGCAGCGGCATCGACTCGACCACGGCATCGGTGCCCGCCGGGCCCAGCCGCAGCGGCACGGCGCCGTGCCGGACCTCGTCGGACCGGTACACCATGGCCCATTCGTGCAGCCCGAAGCAGTTGAACCGGGCCGGGCGCCGGGCGGTACCGCGTAACAGGGCGGCGACGAATGCGACGGTGTCATGCCGGGTGCGCAGCACCTCGTCGGATACGCATACCTGACCGTCGGTCGCGGTGTAGCCGGAGCGGTCCAGGAATCGCCGGGCGTCCGGCCCGGCCAGCGCCACCCCGAATCCGGGATGCCAGCGGCGCAATTGGCGGGGTCGCAGGCTGTAGTAGGTGAACAGGAAGTCCCACACCGGATGTGGCTCACCGCGCCGGGCGCGCTGCATGTGCGGCGCGACGAACATCTCCACCCGCCGCTGATGGGCGGCCTCGCGGGCCGTCCAGACGTCCTGGCCGAGCTCGATCACACCCGGTGGGTCCCGTCGCGCACGGTCCCGACGAGGTCCTCGACCAGATCCTCCAGCGTCACCATCGCGGTCACCCCGCCACCGCTGGTGACCAGCGCGAGATGGCTCTTGGACCGGCGCATCCGGGTCAGGGCGTCGGGCAGTGACAGCGACGAGGGCACCTGGACGAGCGGACGCACCATATCGGCGGGGAGCACCGTGAGATCCTCGCTGAGCACGGGCAGGACATCCTTGATGTGCAGGTAACCCAGATAGCTGCCGTCGGCGCCGACGACCGGGAAGCGCGAGTAGCCGGTCTGCGAGAGCGCGTGTTCGATGGCGGCGATGGTGGGGCCGGAACCCGGCTCGGCGGCCGGCACCGCGAAGATCCGATCCAGCGGGATCGCCAGGTCGGCCACATGGCGGTCGCGGATCTGCAGGGCGCGGGTCAACCGGGTGTGCTCCTCGCGGTCGAGCAGGCCCTCCGAGAGCGATTCGGCGATCATGTCGGACAACTCGACCGTCGACACCGTGATGTCGAGCTCATCCTTGGGTTCCACGCGCAGCGCACGCAACGTGGTGTTGGCGGCCCAGTTGTAGAAGGCGATGAAGGGTCGCGCGGCACGGATATAGAGCAGGTAGGGCGGGACGAGCAGCATCGCCGTGCTCTCCGGCCCGGCGATGGCGATGTTCTTGGGCACCATCTCCCCGAGCAGCACGTGCAGGGTCACCACGACGGCCAGCGCGATGACGAACGACACCGTGTGCAGCATCGCGTCGCTGATCCCGATGAGCGCGGCGGGTTTCTCCAGCATGTGGGCCACGGCGGGTTCACCCACCCGGCCGAGCAGGATCGAGCAGATCGTGATGCCGAGCTGGGCGCCGGCCAGCATCAGCGACAGGTGTTCCCCGGCGCGCATCACCGTCACGGCGCGCTTCTTGCCCTGCTCGGCCAGCGCCTCCAGGCGGTCACGACGAGCGGAGATGAGCGCGAACTCGGCGCCGACGAAGAACGCGTTGGCCGCGAGCAGGAGCACGGCGAGACCGACCCCGAACAGGTCACCACCCATGGGTGTCCTCCTCGGGTTCACCGTCGACCTGGACCAGCTCGAGCAGATCGATGCGCCTGCCGTCCATCCGCAGCACGCGGGCATGCCAGCGCACCGCCGGGTCACCGGGCCGGTCCGGGTCGAATTCGGTCAACTCGACGGTCTCGCCCACCTGGGGGATGTGCCCGAGCTTCTCCAGCACCAACCCGCCGATCGTCTCGTAGTCGCCCTCGGGCGCCCGGAACGGCGTCTCCGAGTCGACCTCGTCGATGCGCAACAGCCCCGACACCTGCCAGCCGGTGCGGCTCTGCACCACGTCCGGGGTGGCGTCGTCATGCTCGTCGCGCACATCGCCGACGATTTCCTCGATCAGATCCTCGACGGTGACCATGCCCGCGGTGCCGCCGTATTCGTCGACGACCATGGCGGTTTGGATGCCGTTGCCGCGGATCTGCGTCATCACCGCATCACCGTCCAGTGTCGACGGAACGGTCGGCACCGGGACCGCGAGCCGGGACAGCGGGGTTCGCGCGCGCAACTCGGCGGGTACCTCGAAGACCTGCTTGACGTGCACCATGCCGACCGTCTGATCCAGGTCGCCGTCGACGATCGGGAACCGGGAGTGGCCGGTGCGGATCGCGGCCGCCATCAGGTCGGCCACGGTGTCCTCGATCTCCAGGGATTCGATCTTCGATCGCGGGGTCATCAGCTCCTCGGCGGAACGGTCGCCGAATTGCAGGGACCGGTCCACCAGCACCGCGGTGTCGGCATCGAGTGCGCCGCTGCGCGCGGAGGTGCGCACCAGCGAGACCAGCTCCTGCGGTGAGCGGGCCGAACGCAGCTCCTCGGCCGGCTCGATCCCCATCCGGCGCAGGATCCAGTTGGCGGTGCCGTTGGTGGCCTTGATCACCGGGGTGAACAGCGTGGAGAAATACCACTGCGGGGCGGCCGCGAACCGGGCGGTGGCCAGTGGTTTGGCGACGGCCAGATTCTTGGGGACCAGCTCACCGAAGATCATCGACACCGACGTGGCGATCAGCAGGGCCAGCGCCAACGCGATGCCGCCGACCCAGTCGGCCGGGATGCGGATCGCGGTCAGCGGGGCGTAGAGCAATCGGGCCACCACGGGCTCGGCCAGATAACCGGTGGCCAAGGTCGTGATCGAGATACCCAGCTGGGCGCCCGACAGCTGGAAGGACAGGGTGCGATGGGCCTTGCGGATGAACTGGTCGCGCCGCCCGCCGGCCCTGGCGTTGGCCTCCACGACGCTGCGTTCGAGGGCGGTCAGGGAGAACTCGGCCGCCACGAAGACCGCGGTTCCGGCGGTCAACAGGATGAATGCCAAGAGGCTGAGCAGGGTCATGGTGAGATTCACGGCCACCTCACCGGATGGCTGCCGGGCCGCATGCCCGGCCGACTAGGGGACGGTTCGGCGTCGGATGCCTCGCCGGGTGGGGTCGCCGTTCCCGGCGAGCCTCCCGCGCCCAGCGGTGAACCCGGAGCCTCCACGGGTGCCTGTGGCACGGGGTCCCTCTCTGGTCTTCGGCGCGACGCGGTCGCGGCAGTCTTCGGGTGGCAGAACCGGTCCATCCTAACCGCCCGCTGCGTGGCGCCGAGCATCACCAACCCGTCGGCAGCGGATGGCCTTCGGCGAAACCGGCGGCCGACTGCACGCCGAGGACGACCTTGTCGTGCAGCTCGGGCAGAGTCCGCGCGCCGACGTAGGTGCAGGTGCTGCGCACACCGGAGGTGATGTGGTCCAACAGGTCCTCGACGCCACCCCGGTTGTGGTCCAGGCTCATCCGGGAGCTGGAGATCCCCTCTTCGAACAGCGCCTTGCGGGCCCGATCGAAGGCACCGTCGGCCGCGGTGCGGGCGGCGACGGCCCGCTTGGAGGCCATGCCGTAGCTCTCCTTGTAGGGGTGACCGTCGCGGTCGCGGAGCAGATCGCCGGGGGATTCGTAGGTGCCGGCGAACCAGGAACCGATCATCACGTTGGACGCACCGGCTGCCAGGGCGAGGGCCACGTCGCGCGGGTGGCGCACACCGCCGTCGGCCCACACGTGGCCGCCGAGTTCTCTTGCTGCCGAGGCGCATTCGACGACGGCGGAGAACTGCGGGCGGCCGACGCCGGTCATCATCCTGGTGGTGCACATCGCGCCGGGGCCGACGCCGACCTTGACGATCGAGGCGCCGGCGTTGATCAGATCGCGGGTGCCGCCCGCCGAGACGACATTGCCCGCCGCCAGCGGTAGTCCCAGGTCGAGGCCGGCGACGGCGGCCACCGCGTCCAGCATCTTCACCTGATGGCCGTGCGCGGTGTCGATGACGATCAGGTCGACACCGGATTCGGCGAGGTCGCGGGCCTTGGCTGCGACGTCACCGTTGATGCCGACGGCGGCCGCGATACGCAGCCGGCCCGCGTCGTCGACGGCGGGGGAGTAGATGCCTGCGCGCACGGCACCGGTTCGGGTCAGCACCCCGGCCAGATTTCCGGCACCGTCGGTGAGCACCGCGACGCCCACCGGCGCGTGGTCGAGCAGATCGAACACCTTGCGCGGGTCGGTACCGGCCGGCGCGGTCACGAAATCGGTGGTGGCCACATCGCGCACCCGGGCGAACCGGTCGACACCGGCGCACCCGGCCTCGGTGACGACGCCGACGGGCCTGCCCTCGGAGACGACGACGGCCGCGCCGTGGGCCCGCTTGTTGATCAGCGCGAGCGCATCGGTGACCGAGTCGTCCGGCGCGAGCTGAACCGGGGTGTCGGCGATCAGGTCACGGCTCTTGACGAAATCGACGGTGTGCCGCACGGCGGACAGCGGAATGTCCTGGGGGATGACCACGATGCCGCCGCGACGGGCCACCGTCTCGGCCATCCGCCGACCGGCGACCGCGGTCATGTTCGCCACCACGACCGGGATAGTGGTGCCCGACCCGTCGACGGTGGACAGATCCACGTCGAAGCGGGAGGCAGCCTCCGAGCGGCCCGGCACGATGAAGACATCGTTGTAGGTCAGGTCGTACGGGGGACGGTGGCCGTCGAGAAAGCGCATGCCCCGAGTCTAGTGGCCCCCGTTCTTCCCGCGAGCAGACGCGTTTACCCCTGAAACTGTGGCAGAGAAGGGGTATACGCGTCTGCTCACCAGAGGAAAGGCTAGGCCTCGATCTCGTTGCGTTGACCGCTCCACAGCGTGTGGAACCGCTTGTCCCGGTCGGCGTCGATGCGCCCGTAGGTGTGCGCGCCGAAGAAGTCGCGCAGGCCCTGGGTCAGGGCCGCGGGCAGCCGCTCGGTGCGCAGGCCGTCGTAGTACGACAGCGCCGAGCTGAACCCGGGGATCGGGATGCCCAACTCGGTGGCCTTGATCACGACGCGGCGCCAGCCGTCGATCGCGGCCTCGACGGCATCGCGGAAATACGGGTCGACGATCAACGTCGGCAGCTCGGCGTTGTTGTCGAAGGCATCGGTGATCCGGTTGAGGAACTTGGCCCGGATGATGCAGCCGCCGCGCCAGATCCGCGCCATGTCGCCGGGGGTGATATCCCAGTTGTATTCGGCGCTGCCCGCCTGGATCTGGTTGAAGCCCTGCGCATAGGCGATGATCTTCGAGGCGTACAGCGCCTGGCGGATGTCCTCGGTGAACTGCGCTGCGTCGCTTGGCTTTTGCCCCAGGTCCCCCGATGCCAGGCCGGTGGTGGCCTTGCGCTGGGCGACCGATCCGGACAGCGCGCGGGCGAAGACGGCCTCGGCGATCCCGGTGACCGGGACGCCCAGGTCGAGCGCTGACTTGACCGTCCAGCGGCCGGTGCCCTTCTGCTCGGCCTCGTCGAGGATCAGGTCGACCAGCGGCTTGCCGGTCTTGGCGTCGACCTGCTTGAGCACCTCGGCGGTGATCTCGATCAGGTAGCTGTCCAGATCGCCCTTGTTCCACTCGGCGAAGACGTCGGCGATATCGGCGGCGGTCAGCCCGAGTCCGTCGCGCAACAGCTGGTAGGCCTCCCCGATGAGCTGCATATCGGAATACTCGATGCCGTTGTGCACCATCTTGACGAAGTGGCCCGCGCCGTCGGGGCCGATATGGGTGCAGCAGGGGACACCGTCGACGTGCGCGGAGATCTCCTCCAGCAGCGGGCCGAGGGACACATAGGACTCGGAGGGACCACCCGGCATGATGGACGGCCCGTTCAGCGCGCCCTCCTCGCCGCCGGAGATGCCTGCGCCGACGAAGTGCAGGCCGCGCTCGCGGATCGCCTTCTCTCGACGGATCGTATCGGTGTAGAGCGCGTTGCCGCCGTCGATGATGATGTCGCCGGGCTCCATGGCGTCGGCCAGCTCGTTGATGACGGCGTCGGTCGGGTCACCGGCCTTGACCATGATCAGTACCCGGCGCGGCTTCTCCAGCGCGTCGAGGAACTCCGCGATGGTCTCGCTGCGGACGAAGTTGCCCTCGGAGCCGTGCTCGGCCAGCAGCGCGTCGGTCTTGGCAATCGAACGATTGTGCAGCGCAACGGTGTAACCGTGCCTGGCGAAGTTGCGCGCGATATTGGATCCCATGACCGCGAGGCCGGTGACCCCGATCTGAGCTTTACCGGTGTTGCCCGAGTTGGTCATGCGGGAGCCTTTCGCGTCGGTGTGTGTCCTTCTCGATCATTCCCTGACCACATCGCGACCGCCGAACCGGGGGATCGCTAGCCGCTGAACAGGCGGTGCAGCTCGGTCAGCCAGGGCAGTGCCAGCGCGATGGTGGGGACGATCAGGATGGCTGCCGCCGCCGCATACGCGGCCACCGCCAGTGCCAGGCTGTTGCCCTCGCCGCACAGGCGTTGCACCCGGACCACGGTGGTCGGGCCGCCCGCGGCGAGCGCGCCGGAGGGGGTGCGTCCGCCTGCGCATGCGACCAGCGCGCGCGCCAGCGGTGTCGGTCCGGCGACACGGACGGCGGCGTCGTCGGCGAGCAGTTCGATCAGCAGACGCACCGCATCAAGGGCGCTACCGCTGCGGACGAACCGCGGGAATGCGCGGTGCACGGCGGTGAACATCTCCAGCACGAGATCGTGGCGAGCGCGCAGGTGGGCACGTTCGTGGGTGAGGATCGCCGAGATCTCGTTCTCCGACAGCGAGCTCAGTGTTCCCTCGCTGACCACCACCCGACTGCGCACACCCGGCAGGCAATAGGCCATCGGCTCGGCGACGTCGAGGATGCGCAGGCCCGCCGGTCGGCGCGCCGGTGTGCTGATCTGGTCACGGCATTTACCGACCAGGTCGACGACCATGCGGTGGTGTGCGCGGCGGCGTCGGGTGGCCACCCCGACCTGGATGACGGCGACGATCAAGCGTGCGCCGATCATCAGCGTCAGTGCGAAGACCACCACGTACAGCGCCCACAGCGGCCAGCCGAGGACCGCGATTTCGCTGGTCAGGGTGGCGGTCGGACGTCCGTCGGGACCCGGAACGAATAGCCGGCTGGCGATGGCGATCCCCGCGGAGAAGGCAGACAGCACCGCCGCCAACGCTATGGCCTGCCACAACACGATCGCCGCGCGTGGCGCCCGTAGCGGCCAGCGGGCCCGCGCCAACAGCGCGGGTACCGGACCGACGAGCACCAGCGCGACGATGGAGAAGGCCAGCGCGGACACGCCGTAAGTGTCTCTCAGTCGGTACCGGAATTACCAGTCGGTGTGATCGTGGCGTGCTTGGCCTCCAGTTCGGCCAGTGCACGCCGCAGTGCCGCCGCCTCACCGGCCCCGACACGTTCCACGAAATGCACGAGGGCGGCCTCGCGACTGCCCGAGTCGGCCGCCTGATCGAGTGCGTCGACCATCAGACCGGCAACCAGCTCGTCGCGCCCGTGGGTGGGCGCATACCGGTGGGCCCGGTCGTCACGGTGCTGGACGACCAGATTCTTCTTCGCCAGGCGCTGCAGCACCGTCATGATCGTGGTGTAGGCAAGATCGCGGCGTGCGGCCAGCGCCTCGTGGACCTGGCGCACCGTCTGCGGTTCGCGCGAGGTCCAGAGGTGGTCCATCACTTCGCGCTCGAGTTCCCCGAGCCGCGTCAACTTGGCCATGTTTCGTTCACTCCCTGAGCAATGAAAACAGCGTACTACGCGCTTACTACCGTGCGTCGTATCCAATCACCGGGTTTGCCGCTTCGCCTGGCGAAGAAACCTCCCGCGCCGGTCACAGACCATTTTCCGCAACCCTGTGAGTCCAGTCACAGGCTTTGGCCCGTTGGTCGGTCGTGACTATAGTAAGGCTAACCTAACCGATTGAGGAGGTGCCGATGACGGTCGTGGTCGACGATCCACTGATCGCCCGTATGTCGATTCGGCGGGCTTTGCCGCTGCACGAGTCGAGTCGCCGGCTGCGTGAGTTGTATCCGGAGTGTCCGCGGGTGTACGGCGTGGCCGTGATGGGTGACCTGTCCCGGCGACGCTGGTGGCCGCTGATCGAAATGATCACGACCGAGCGCCTGCGCCTGATGTTCGACGCCGCCGTGGCCGAGACCGACAGTCGGGTCGCGGTCGCCCAGCAGTTGGCCGCGACGCTCTCGCATGTCGTGATCGGCCGGGTCGTCCCGCTGGTGGCGCTGGAGGGCCGGGCCTGGGATGTCGGGCTGGAGAACCTGTGGGTGCACGTGGATTCCGAGGGTGCCATCGACTGGGTCGGCGTCGTCGACCCGACATTGCGCGCACTTCCTGATGATCCGCACCTCGCGCAACGCCGCAGTGTCGGCTCGGTGCGTACCCGCCGCGACGGCATCGTGGCGCTGCCGAGTGAGGCGGCGCTGACGACCTGGGTCGCCCATCGCAGTCATCGCGCGCTGGCCCCGCTGTTCGCCAAGCTCCACGAGGTGAGCGACGGTGCCATCTCCATCGCGTCGATGTGGAACATCGTCGGTGCCGCCGTGGTGGGCGCCTCGACGCAGGTGCCCCTGCTGGCCGGTTCCAGTGAACTGACGAGCATGAGCCGCGGCCAGGCAATTCTCGATGCGCTGGTCGGCTTCGGCCTGCCGGTGCGCGGCGCGAGCCGATTCTCGGCGGGAAAGGCCTTGCTTAATTAGGCAAGCCTTGCCTATGATGATTACGCGAGACTAACGGACCGAGCCGGAGTCCTGAGGGCTGCAGAGACCCCCGGTCCACTCGAAGGAAGGGCCCCACGTGATACGCGTGGGGCCCTTCCGCATTCGCCGGGTGTACTGCCGTGACGCCGCGTCCGTACAGAGGTGTAAACAGATCATTCGTGACTTCTTCTTTGCCGCCCGGCCTCGGCGCCGGCTTCGACAGCGAACTGGGACTCCAGTATCTGGAAATGACCCCCGACGGTGGCCGCGCGCGGTTGGTCATCAGCGACAAGCTCAAGCAGCCGTGGGGCATCGTGCACGGCGGCGTGTACTGCGCCATCGTCGAGAGCCTTGCCAGTGTGTCCGGACATGTGTGGCTCGCCGAGCACGGCGGCGGCACCGTCGTCGGGGTCAACAACAACACCGACTTCCTGCGTGCCATCAAATCCGGCACCGTCACCGCAGAGTCGACGCCGATTCACCGTGGGCGTCGCCAGCAGTTGTGGCTGATCACCATCACCGACGAGGAAGACCGCACCGTCGCCCGCGGCCAGGTCCGGCTGCAGAACATCGCCGACTGACCGCAGCGCTGCCGAAACGCCGTCGGCGTGGCAGGATCGCCCACTATGCGTTTGACGCCGCATGAACAGGAACGACTGCTCATCTCCTACGCTGCGGACCTGGCACGCCGCCGCCAGGACCGGGGGCTGAAGCTCAACCATCCGGAGTCCGTCGCGCTGATCACCGACCACATCCTCGAGGGTGCGCGCGACGGACGCACGGTGGCCGAACTCATGGTCAGCGGTCGCGCGGTGCTCACCCGGGATCAGGTGATGGACGGTATCCCCGAGATGCTGCACGACGTCCAGGTCGAGGCGACCTTTCCCGACGGCACCAAGCTCGTCACCGTCCACCAGCCGATCTCCTGAGGCCGTCGCGATGATTCCCGGTGAGATCCTCTACGGCGACGGTGATGTCGAACTCAATAACGGCGCTGCGCGGCTGTCGCTGCCCGTCGTCAACGGCGGGGACCGACCGGTCCAGGTCGGAAGTCATGTTCACCTCGCCCAGGCCAACAGTGCGCTGGAATTCGACAGGGCCGCCGCGCGCGGGTACCGCCTCGACATCCCCGCCGGTACCGCCGTGCGGTTCGAACCCGGTATCGCCCAGACCGTGTCGCTGGTCCCGTTGAGCGGCACGCGCGAGGTGCACGGACTGTCACTCGATCCGCCAGGAAGATTGGATCCGTCTCTGTGAGCTCGCTTTCCCGCGAACGGTATGCCGCGCTGTTCGGACCCACCGCCGGTGACCGGATCCGCCTTGCCGATACCGATCTGGTCATCGAGATCACCGAGGACCGCAGCGGCGGGCCAGGGTTGGCCGGTGACGAGGCCGTCTTCGGCGGTGGCAAGGTGCTGCGCGAATCGATGGGCCAGTCGCGAGCGACCCGGGCGCAGGGCGCTCCCGACACCGTCATCACCGGCGCAGTGATACTGGACTACTGGGGAATCATCAAGGCCGACATCGGTATCCGTGACGGCCGCATCGTGGCCATCGGCAAGGCGGGAAACCCGGACATCATGTCGGGTGTGCACCCCGATCTGGTGGTCGGACCCTCCACCGAGATCATCGCGGGAAACGGCCGCATCGTGACCGCCGGCGCCATCGATTGCCATGTGCACCTGATCTGTCCGCAGATCATGGAAGAGGCGCTCGGCGGCGGCATCACGACGATCGTTGCCGGCGGCACCGGTCCGGCCGAGGGCAGTAAGGCCACCACGGTGACGCCGGGGGCATGGCATCTGGGCCGGATGCTGGAAGCCCTGGACTCCTGGCCGCTGAACATCGCCCTGCTCGGCAAGGGCAACACCGTCAGCCACGAGGCGATGTGGGAGCAATTGCGTGGCGGTGCGGCGGGATTCAAACTGCACGAGGACTGGGGGACCACCCCAGCGGCCATCGACGCCTGTCTCACCGTTGCCGATGCCGCCGGTGTGCAGGCCAACATCCATACCGACACCCTCAACGAGATGGCCTTTGTCGAGGACACGTTGGCCGCGATCAAGGGCCGGTCCATTCACGCCTACCACACCGAGGGCGCCGGCGGGGGGCATGCACCCGACATCATCACGGTCGCCTCGCACCCGAATGTGCTGCCCAGTTCCACCAATCCGACCCGCCCGCACACCGTCAACACCCTCGACGAACACCTCGACATGTTGATGGTGTGCCATCACCTCAATCCGCGCATTCCCGAGGATCTTGCGTTCGCGGAGAGTCGGATCCGGCCGTCGACGATTGCCGCCGAGGATCTGCTCCACGATATCGGCGCCATCTCGATGATCGGTTCGGACGCCCAGGCGATGGGTCGCATCGGTGAGGTGGTGCTGCGCACCTGGCAGACCGCGCACGTGATGAAGACGCGCCGGGGAGCACTGGAGGGCGACAGCTCCGGGCCCGGGGGAGCCGACAACAACCGGGCCCGCCGGTACGTGGCCAAGTACACGATCTGCCCGGCCGTCGCGCACGGCCTCGACGGTGAGATCGGATCGGTCGAGGTCGGCAAGCTCGCCGACCTGGTGTTGTGGGAGCCGGCCTTCTTCGGCGTGCGTCCGCACGCCGTGGTCAAGGGCGGCATGATCGCCTGGGCCGCGATGGGT